>BJGT01000103.1 GCA_014190675.1 Comamonadaceae bacterium
TTCCCGGGCGTGACGCTAATTGCGCCGAGCGTCTCCACATGAGCAAATTGAAAACCGTCGAGATAGGTTGAGCTGAGAGCTCAAACAAGGGGCCTGGGCTACATTGCAAAGACGTGATCCGTGCGATAACCAAACGTCGCTGCGGCGAATTTAATTTTATTTTTGATGCTAAATTGATGTTTTGATGCTATCGTGCATCTATGAGAACCACATTAGCTCTGGATGACGATGTTTTTGCCTTCGCACGCTCAGAAGCACAACGACAACGCATTTCAATTGGAGAAGCCATTTCCCGGCTGGCTCGCGACGGTATTCGCAGCCGAGGCGCGCCCTTGCTCCAGGCGATGCCCGTGAAAAGCAAGTACGCACTTCTTCCCGCGCGCGATGAAATCATCACGACCGAACATGTTCGCGATCTGCTGGACCAAGAGGGCATCTGACCCGTGCGCTACTTGCTCGATGTGAATGTTTGGGTCGCGTTGTTGGACGAGGCGCACGTGCACCATGCGCAGGCCCTGGCGCTGGTGAGTCAACCCCAGGTACAGATTGCCAGCTGTCCAATGGTGGAAAACGGTGTCATACGGGTGCTCAACCTACCCGCCTACAGCCGCTATGGGCCGGTTGGCATGGCCACCGTGTGCAACAAACTCCAGGCCATTTGCGCCGAACTTGACCATGTGTTCTGGCCAGACGCGCTTTCCTTGCGAACCGAAGGCCTTGTCAATTGGTCCCGCGTGCTGGGCCACAACCAGATCACCGACGTCTATTTGCTGGCACTGGCCGTCGCCCACCAGGGTTGCCTTGCCACGCTGGATCACCGCGTGGCGCTGAGCACGGTTGTCGGCGCGACCGCTGACCATTTGCTGCTGCTGTAAGGCCGGCCAGCCGGACCTCAGCGGTACTGCGCCGGCCGCTGTGGTCAATGCGTGCACGCGGGCAATCACCGGTTGCGGCAGGGCCTGCAGCGTGTCCATCAAGCGGGTTCAGACGGCAAACAGTTCGCGCGCTTGCGCCAGACTGGCGCCGGCCATGTCGCCAAAGTTGTGGCCGGCCGAGAACACCGTGCCGTTGGCAGCAAGGATGGCGCCACGCGCGGCGTCAGTTCTGCCAACAATTCTGCTTCCACAACCAGCTATGTCGAGGTCGCTGTACCGTAACCCGGCGAACCCGCGTTTCCCAGTGCAGTTCGCACAAAGATCCCCCGATAAGCGACAACAGGAGGAAGATACAACTAATCTCGCCAAATGCACCCATTACTTGAATGCATTGATGTTGAACCTGACAAAATTTCAATTGCCCTGAAGGCAATTTAGAGCCGCGAACCGTCGAATATTGGTCGTGGCGTTTGGCATGGCCACCGACCTCGCTGGATTGGTTAGCACGCTGGCAATGATCAATTGTCAAAGCCAGCCATGAAAGCCGCGCTCGTGATCGCCCTGACTCTTTTGGCGCTGGCCGCCTGGGCCTTATAGACGCCAGACCTGGCCCGCACCGCGCTGGAGCAGCGCTACTTGCAGGCCCCCAGCGACATGGTGCAGGTGTTGGTCACCACTTTACATGTGCGTGAGAGCGGCCCCAAGGACGCGCCTGCCGTGCTGTTGCTGCATGGTTTTGGTTAGGGCCTGGAGACCTGGGAGACTTGGACCCCAGCGCTATCAGCCGGGTTGCGCGTGCTGCGAATAGGCCTGCCTGGCAACGGAATGAGTCCGCCAGACAGCAGGCAAGACTACAGCGATACGCGCAGCATCGCCCTGATCAGCGCCCTGCTGGACGCGCGTGGCATCCAGAAAACCCATGTGCTTGGTCACTCGATCGGCGGGCGCATCGCCTGGACTTTTGCAGCCACCGAACCGAACCGCGTGGACAAGCTGGTGCTGCTCGCCTCAGACGGGTTTGCCAGCCCGGGTTTTGCTTATGCGGTCGCGCCCGAGGTGCCCGCCACGCTGGGCCTGTTGCGCTGGACCTTGCCGCGCTGGCTGCTGCGCATGAACCTGGCCGCCGGCTATGCCGAGCCCAAAGCCTTGAGCCAAGGCGCAGTCCAGCGTTATCACGATTTGATGCGCGCGCCCGGCGCACGCCAGGCACTGCTCTCGCGCCTGCAGCAAACGGGGCTGGTCGATCCGGTGCCGTTGCTCAAACGCATCACCGGGCCCACGCTGCTGGTTTGGGGCCGTGATGACGCCATGATCCCTTTCAGCAACGCGGCCGACTACCAACGCGCCCTGGCCCACCCGACCCTGCTGTCGCTGGAGGCCATGGGCCACCTGCCCATGGAAGAAAACCCGCAGCGCTTACGAAATGCTGGGCATAGCGCCTGTTCAGGTGACGCTGCTCAAGCTGGACCTGGGCTCGCTGGCCGCGGTGCGCAGTTTTGCAGCTGCCTTTTCGGCGGCTGGCCTGCCACTTGACGGGCTGGTGTGCAATGCGGCGGTCTATTTACCGCGTCTGCAACAAGCCCAGCGCTCCCCCGAAGGATTTGAAATCAGCGTCGCCACCAACCACTTTGGGCATTTTTTGTCGGAAGAGTTTGGCGGCAAGGTGCCGATCCCGGCGCCCGCCAATCTGGGTGATTTATCAGGCCTGAAAGCCGGTTTCCTGGCCCCAGTGGCGATGATCGACGGGCGGCCTTTCAAACCCGGCAAGGCCTACAAAGACAGCAAGTTGTGCAACATGATGATGAGCCGCGAGTTCCACCGCCGCTACCACGACAGCACAGGGATTGTGTTCAACACGCTCTACCCGGGCTGCGTGGCCAACACCGCCTTGTTTCGGGACACGCCAGCTTTGTTCCGCACCATCTTCCCCTGGTTCCAGAAAAACATCACCGAGGGTTATGTCAGCCAAGCACTAGCCGGCGAGCGGGTGGCGCAGGTGGTGCTTGATCCAGAGTTCAGCCAGTCAGGCCTGCACTGGAGCTGGGGCAACCTCCAGCGCGCCGGTCGGGCGCCATTCGCCCAGCCTTTGTCAGATCAGGCCATCAGCCGCGAGCGCGCCGCCATGCCGTGGACGCTGAGCGAACAGTTGACGCAAAGCGCATCGATCTAACACCGGCGTTTTGACTGCCCCTGCCAATCACAAAAAGCCCATCGGCCAAATCAAAAGCTGTAACTTACACCAACAAAATGCTGGCTCACCCAGCGCATGCAGCCGCAGCGGCGGGAACTGGGTGCAAGCCTGGGCGGCTGTGGCTTGCCTGGGTGTACTGGTAGCTCAGGGCATCGTCCGGCTGGGGCCTACTCGAGCAGGCTCTGCGCCATCGCCCTGGTTCTTGAGCGCCAATGCGGCCTCGTACAGCGTGTTGCGCGGCGCGCCACTGATCTCGGCGGCCAGACGCACGGCGGTTTTGAGAGGCAGCTCGGCCAGCAACAGGCGCAGTAGCCGATGCTGCGCTGCGGCGTCCCCATGCTCGGGTACAGCCACCGGGTGGAGCACGAGTACAAATTCGCCCCGGCAGCGGTTTGGCGCTTGACCCAGCCACTGCCCAAATGTGCCTGCGCTCAAGGTGGTGATTTCCTCAAACTGTTTGGTCAGCTCCCGCCCAACCGTCAGGGGCCGCTCGCCCAACACCGCCAGCGCCGCTGCCAGCGCCTCGATGCGGTGGGGCGCCTCCAGCAGCACAAGCGCTTGCATTTGCTGCGCCAAGGCCGCTACCGCCAAGGCCCGCTCGCCGCTCTTGCTTGGTAAAAAGCCAAGAAACACAAAACCGGCTTTTTGCTCGTCCCCGGTAGCCAGGCCCGCCACGCTCAAGACGGTGGTGATGCTGCAGGCGCCTGGTAGCGGAACCACCGCCAGGCCGGCCGCGCGCACCGCCCCGACCAAGCGGGCACCCGGGTCGCTGATGGCCGGCGTTCCAGCATCGCTGACACAGGCCACGCGCTGGCCCTGGCGCAAGCGCCCGATCACCTCTTGCGCCGCCTGTACCTCATTGTGCTGGTGCACTGCCATCAGCTGAGCGCCGCTTTTGTCGATGCCGTAGGCTCGCAGCAGGGCCTGCGTGTGGCGGGTGTCCTCACAGGCTACCGCGTCAGCCAGGGCCAGCACATGCAAGGCGCGCAGGGTGATGTCGGCTAAATTACCAATAGGCGTAGCCACCACATAGAGGGCGCCGGGCGGATAATTCTGCCCAGCCGCCGCCTTGCGAGCGGCATCGAGGGCAGCGGCATAGTGGGAACTCAATGGTTTTCCTTCACGACAAGGCAAGAAACGGGGGGCCGAGCACCAAACAGCTCGGCGATGCGGCCGAAGAGGCAGCACTGCAACATTTGCAGCGCGCCGGTCTGCGGTTGTTGCAGCGCAATTATCGAACGCCCGGCCGCGGCGGCGGTGAAATTGACCTGATCATGCATGCGCCTGACGGCACCCTGGTGTTTGTTGAGGTCCGCAAAAGAGGCAATAACCGCCATGGCGGCGCTGCAGCCAGCATCAGTGTCATCAAACAGCGGCGCATTGTGTTTGCGGCACGCCACTACCTGCTGCGACTCGCCACACTACCGCCCTGCCGCTTTGATGTTGTGTTGCAAGAACCACAAGGCCTGCAATGGCTGCAAGCGGCCTTCGAGGCAAGCTGAGCCGGGTATCATCAGTCATGCTTGAGCAACGCATTCAACAACATTTTATTGACAGTGCTGACCTGAAGTACCAGTGTGCCGAGGCACTGAGCCGGCCCATTGCTGCGGCGGTGCAGGCTCTGCTAACCTGCGTGACCGGTGGCGCCAAAGTGCTGGCCTGCGGCAATGGTGGCTCGGCCGCCGACGCTCAGCATTTTGCGGCCGAGTTCGTTGGCCGCTTTGAAAGAGAGCGCCCTGAGCTTGCCGCGATGTCGCTAACCACTGACAGCTCCATCATCACCGCGATTGCCAATGATTACGATTTCAGAAGCATTTTTTCGCGCCAGGTACGCGCCCTGGGCCAATCCGGCGACGTTCTGCTGGCCATCTCTACCAGCGGCAACTCGGCCAATGTTCTGGCCGCCATCGAGGCAGCCCATGAGCGAGACATGGTGGTGGTCGGCTTGAGCGGACGCGGCGGTGGCAAGATGACACTTGCACTGCGCGATACCGATGTGCATATCTGCGTACCCCACGAACGCACGGCCCGCATTCAGGAAGTCCATATTTTGGCTCTGCACTGCCTGTGCGATGCGGTCGACGCCCAATTACTCGGTGACCAAGAAAGCAACCCATGAAACAGACCAAACCCAACAAGCTTCGAAACATCGCCCTGGCGGCCCTGCTCGCCACTGGGCTGAGCGCATGCGCCCCGGTGATCGTCGGCAGCGCCCTGGTCGGCTCGCTGGTGGCCACCGACCGGCGCACCCCCGGAGCCCAGCTCGAGGACGAGGGAATCAAGTTGCGCGCTACCAGCCGCGTGCGCGAAGCTCTGGTGGAGCGGGCCAACGTGAACATCACCAGCTACAACCGCCATGTGCTCATCACCGGCGAGGTACCCAACGCCCAAGACATCCAATTGGTCGAGCAAATTGTTCAAAAAATAGAGAATGTTCGCGGCACCTTCAATGAGCTCAGTGTTCTGGGCAACACCACCCTGACCCAGCGCTCCAGCGATTTGCTGGCCACTGGCCGGGTCACAGCAGCCTTTGTCGACGCGCGGGACCTGTACGCCAACGCCTTCAAAGTGGTTACTGAACGCGGCACGGTTTACCTGCTGGGGCGGGTTACCAAACGCGAGGCCGACCGCGCCACTGAAATTGCCAGCACAACCACCGGCGTGCAAAAAGTGGTGCGCATGCTCGAAATCATTTCCGAAGAAGAGCTGCAATCCCTGCTGCCCAGGCAGCAAAAGCCTTGAGGCCGGGGGCCTCAAGCTTAAAAGCCGGGTTTAACTACGCTTGTAGGGCCTCCCGGATATTGGCGTTAGATCGGCCTGCTCCCGGCTGGTGACGGGCACTTGAGTCGATTGGTTCGGGGCTGTGGCTGTCAAGGCCGTGCTGTTTCTATATAAATTAGCTGCGCTAGGTTTTTAACCACACGGGGTTTTTTACAAGGGGCATGTGATGAAGTTAACTGGCGGTTGTTACTGCAAAGAGATTCGTTACTCCTATGAGGGGGACATCAAAGCCTCTTTGCAATGCCATTGCAGGGAGTGTCAATACATTACTGGCGGGCACCCAAACGCGATTGTGATCTTTGACCTTGAGGGATTCAAATACGAAAAAGGAACTCCTTCATCCTTCAAACGCACTGACTTACAAAGGCCAGTCACTCGCTTCTTCTGTCCGACATGTGGAACCGCTATCGGGACTCAAACACCAATGAGGCCCGGTGCCATGGTGGTGAAGGTCGGCACCTTAGATGACCCCTCTGTCTACAAGCCCCAAATTGCTATCTTCACTGTGGACAAACAAGCCTTCCACCACATACCCGACGATGTAAAAGCATTTGAACGCCGACCGGGGTAGAGATATTCGGCAACCGGATTTCCAGCAAAGAACTTGCTACCTTGCTACTCAGCCCAGCTCAGCCCCCATGCCTAACACTGCACCGCCTCCAGCGCGTGTGCGGTGCAGGCCATGTCAAAGATGGAATCGGCTAACCTGCCTGGCGAGTTTTACCGTAGCCGCTTGATCAGGCTCGACGTGTCCCAGCGCTGCCCACCGAGTTGCTGGACGTCGGCATAAAACTGGTCAACCAGCGCTGTCACCGGCAGCCGGGCGCCGTTGCGCTTGGCCTCGTCTAAGACCAGGCCCAAGTCTTTTCGCATCCAGTCCACAGCAAAGCCAAAGTCAAATTTGCCGGCCACCATGGTTTTGCCACGGTTGTCCATTTGCCAGCTTTGTGCCGCACCCTTGCCTATCGCCTCAAGCACTTGCAACATGTCTAGCCCGGCCTGCTCGCCAAAGGCGATGGCCTCACTCAGGCCCTGCACCAGGCCGGCGATGCAGATCTGGTTCACCATTTTGGCCAACTGCCCGGCGCCGCTGTCGCCAAGCAGTGTGACCGCCCGGGAAAACGCCATGGCGGGCGCCTGCATGGCGGCAAAAGCATTGGCTTCGCCGCCACACATGACGGTCAGCAGTCCATTTTGGGCGCCCGCCTGACCACCCGACACAGGGGCATCAACAAATTGCAAGTCCAGCGATTTGGCCAGCCCTTGGAGCTCGCGCGCCACACTGGCCGAGGCGGTGGTGTGGTCAATAAAGACTGCGCCCGCTGCCATGCCAGCAAAAGCGCCCTGCTCTCCCAGGGCCACGCTACGCAGGTCGTCGTCATTGCCGACGCAGCAGAAAACCAGGGCAGCTCCCTGGGACGCTTGGCGCGCTGTTGGCGCCTCATAAACGCGGCCTGTCCCGGCGAATTCGGCGCACCATGCGGCTGCTTTACTCGCTGTGCGGTTGTAAACCGTCACCTGGTGGCCAGCCAGCGCCAAGTGGCCCGCCATGGGATACCCCATCACGCCCAGGC
This sequence comes from Comamonadaceae bacterium, assembly GCA_014190675.1. Classification (GTDB taxonomy): domain Bacteria; phylum Pseudomonadota; class Gammaproteobacteria; order Burkholderiales; family Burkholderiaceae_C; genus Rhodoferax. The sequence goes on from BJGT01000103.1 coordinate 7,422, forward strand.
CTAAAAAAGCCACCTTCAGCGGGGGCGTTGAATCGTATGTTTTGGGCTTGGTGCTGGTCATAGGAGGTTTTAAACAATTGAGAGGTTTTCAGTGCTGGCAATCAGATCCATGGATTTTCTGCGCTGGCTGTGGAGTTTGATTTGTAGGCGCAAGTCATTGACCGAATCGGCGTTGCGCAGGGCGTCTTCATAGCTGATGGCGTCGGCTTCGAAGGCATCAAACAGGGCCTGGTCGAAAGTTTGCATGCCCAGGTTGCGGCTTTTTTTCATGACCTCTTTGATGCCCGTGACTTCGCCCTTGAACACCAGATCAGAGATCAGGGGTGTGTTGAGTAGTACCTCAACCACGGCGACGCGGCCCTTGCCGCTTTGCTTGGGCACCAGCCGCTGCGACACAATGGCCCTGAGATTGAGCGACAAGTCCATCAGCAATTGGCTGCGCCGCTCTTCGGGGAAGAAGTTGATGATTCGATCTAGCGCCTGGTTGGCGTTGTTGGCGTGCAGGGTGGCCAGGCAGAGGTGGCCGGTCTCGGCGAACGCCACCGCATGCTCCATGGTTTCGCGATCACGGATTTCGCCCATCAGGATCACATCAGGCGCTTGGCGCAGGGTATTCTTAAGGGCGGCTTCCCAGCTGTCGGTGTCAAGGCCAACTTCGCGCTGCGTCACCATGCAGTTCTTGTGCCAGTGCACAAACTCGATCGGGTCCTCCACCGTGATGATGTGACCGTGAGACTTTTCATTGCGCCAGTCCACCATGGCCGCCAAGGTGGTCGATTTTCCCGAGCCGGTGGCCCCAACCAAAATACACAGGCCGCGCTTGGCCATGACCACGTCTTTGAGCACCTGCGGCATCGCCAGGCCGTCCAGACTGGGCACCGTGCCCGGAATTTGCCGCAGCACCATCCCGGCGCTTCCACGTTGTACAAAGGCGTTCACCCGAAAACGGCCCACGCCGGCATGGGTAATTGCAAAGTTGCACTCTTTTGTGGCCTCAAACTCGCTGAGCTGGCGCTCGCTCATCACAGCACGGACCAGGGCTGCGGTGTGCTCAGCGCTGAGCTGGTCTGGCGAGAGCTTGGTCATCTTGCCATCCACCTTGATGGCCGGCGGAAAACCCGCGCTGATGAACAAATCGCTGCTGTTTCGCTCCAGCATCAATTTAAGCAATTCGCCAATGAAGTCGGCAGCCTGAGGGGTTTGCATGGCGTTATTTCTCTGGCCCCTTGGTCGGCCTAAGCGGCAAAGTTTTCCGGGCTCTTGGCCTTGGTGCGTGCCTCTGCAGGACTGACCAGATTTCGCTTGACCAGGTCTGCCAATGACTGGTCCAAAGTTTGCATGCCCAGGCTGTTACCGGTCTGTATGGTGGAGTACATCTGCGCCACCTTGGCCTCGCGAATCAGGTTACGAATCGCATTGGTGCCAAGCATGATCTCATGGGCGGCAACCCGGCCCTGTCCATCTTTGGTTTTGCACAGGGTTTGTGAGATCACCGCCTGCAGCGACTCTGAGAGCATGGCGCGAACCATTTCTTTTTCTTCGGCAGGGAACACGTCAATGATGCGGTCTATGGTCTTGGCCGCACTCGATGTGTGCAGCGTGCCAAACACCAGGTGCCCGGTCTCGGCGGCCGTCATGGCCAAGCGAATAGTCTCTAAATCTCGCATCTCTCCGACCATGATGGCGTCCGGGTCTTCGCGCAGCGCAGAGCGCAGCGCTGCGGCAAAACTCAGGGTGTGCGGTCCGACCTCGCGTTGATTGATCAGGCATTTTTTTGAGTCATGGACAAACTCTATGGGGTCTTCCACGGTCAGGATATGGCCGTACTCGTTTTCATTGAGGTAGTTGACCATGGCTGCCAAGGTGGTTGATTTGCCCGAGCCTGTTGGCCCGGTCACAAGCACCAGTCCACGCGGCTTGAGGGCGAGTTCAGCAAATATTTTGGGTGCGTTGAGTTGCTCGAGCGACAGGATCTTGCTGGGGATAGTGCGCAGTACAGCGCCAGCGCCACGGCTGTGATTGAAGGCGTTGACCCGAAACCGCGCCAGGCCCTCAACTTCAAAGGCAAAATCAAGCTCTAAAAACGCCTCAAAGTGCTTGCGCTGGCCGTCATTCATGATGTCGTACATCATGGCGTGCACCTGTTTGTGGTCCAGCGCATCAGGGCTGATGCGCCGAACATCGCCGTGTACCCGAATCATTGGGGGAAGGCCAGCCGAAAGATGCAAATCCGACGCCTTGTTCTTGACAACAAAGGCCAGCAATTGGGTGATGTCCACAGAGGCTCGAATCCTTTGTTACGCTTGGGGCCAATTATGACGACAATTCCCTTCAATTTACAACAGGTTCGAGATCGGATTCGAGCTGCCTGCGAGGCTGCTGGGCGTGCGCCCGCCGAGGTGCAGCTGCTGGCAGTATCAAAAACTTTTGGGCCGCAGGCCGTGCAAGACGCCTGGGCCGCTGGACAGCTTGCCTTTGGCGAAAACTACATCCAGGAAGGGGTGCTAAAAATCAGCGCGTTCAGCGCATTGACCAACGCCAACCGCAGTGCAGTGCAATGGCATTGCATTGGCCCGATTCAGAGCAACAAAACCCGGCTGGTGGCTGAGCATTTTGACTGGGTGCACAGCGTTGACAGGCTCAAAACAGCGCAGCGCCTGAGCGAGCAACGGCCCGCTGGTCTGGCGCCGTTGCAGGTTTGCATACAACTCAATGTGGATGGCGGGGCCAACAAATCTGGCGTTTTGGCGCCGGAGGCGGCAACGCTGGCGCAGCAGGTGGCGGCCCTGCCGGGCCTGTGCCTTCGCGGGCTGATGAGCATCCCCGAGCCGGCGCCTGATTTTGCCTCGGCGGTCGCAGTTTTTGCCAGAGTTCGGGCCGTGTTTGACGCATTGCGGGCAGATGGCCTGAAGCTTGACACCCTGTCGATGGGCATGAGCGCGGACCTGGAGGCCGCCATACATGCCGGCAGCACCCAGGTACGGGTTGGCAGCGCTATTTTTGGCGCCCGCTGAAGTCATCGGGTGGTTTTTCAAACACGAACGCCAGACACAGGAGACGAGCAGAATGGAACAAGCCTTGGTATCAATCGTTGTTGCAGGCGTCCTGTCTTGCGCGGCCATGGACATCTGGCAACAAATCTTGCAACGGGTCTGGGGGCTGCCGGCCTCCAACTGGGCTGTTGTCGGCCGGTGGTTTGTTCACACCCTGCGCAGCCGCAGCATGTACCAGCCGCAGATCGACACCTTCAGCCCCGAGCCAAAAGAGCTGCCAGTGGGCTGGCTGGTGCATTACCTGGTGGGCGTAGCCTATGCGCTGGTTTTTTGGATTTTCTTGGTGCCTGTGCCAGTTTTCACAGCCACCGCCGGCAGTGGCTTGGTTTTTGGAGCACTCAGTGTGGCGGTGCCCTGGTTTTACTTTATGCCCTGCCTGGGCAAGGGGGTCATGGCCAGCAAAACCGCCACGCCCCTGAAGGCCTGTAGCCTGGCTCTGGCCAACCACCTGGTGTTTGGCTTGGCCATGGCTCTGGCTTTTAGCCTGTAGCCCGAGGTTAGCCGCTAACAGGCGGCAAGGGGCCAGGCCCCGGCACTCAAGCGCCTGCCCGGGCCATGCGCTCGCTTTTCCAGTAGACATCATCACCCGCCGCGCCATCGCTGCGATGCCGATTGAGCACTCGTGCCAGCACAAACA
>BJGT01000104.1 GCA_014190675.1 Comamonadaceae bacterium
GGCAGCAACCCAACCAAGGAAGTGAAAAATGAAACTACGCTTGAAAACCGCCTCACTCGCCGTCCTTTTGACCGGCGCCAGTTGGTGTACTTTTGCACAGGTCGTTGCGCCTAGTGGGCCGGTTGGCATGCACCCGCCCATGATCAGGATGGATCCGGCTAAGCGACAGGCGGCTATGCAAAAGCGTGCAGAAGAACTCAAAGCCCAGCTCAAGCTTGAACCTGCCCAAGACGGGGCGTGGACCACTTTTATTGAGGCGCTCAAGGCGCCCGATGACGGGGTCGCTGCCCGCCCGGACCGCGAAGAATTTGCCCGGCTTACCACGCCCGAAAGGCTTGAGCGCATGAGGGCCATGCGAACCCAGCATATCGCCTTGATGGATCAGCGCGAGGCCGCCACCCGGATGTTTTATGCAGGCCTGATGCCCGAGCAAAAAATTGTTTTTGACACCGCCACCCTGCACCACCTGGACCATCGGGGCCGCCGTGAGGGGAAAGCCGAGCCACACCAGCCCAGGTCTTGAGTAGCGCGCCCTGCAATCAGTCCATCAGTGCCTTGAATTCGCCCCTGTCGATCAGGCCCACGAGATCGTTGGCGCCACCGACCAAAACGCCCTTGACGAAAACCATTGGAAAAGTGGGCCAACCGCTCCAGAATTTGAGCGCACTGCGCTGGCGCCACATGCTGAAGTAATTGCCGTACTCCAGATAGTGGTGCTCAAAGCCGGCGGCTTGTAGCGCTTTGCGTGCTTTTTTGCAATAGGGGTTGCTGCCCATGCCCACCACCAGCACCCGGTGATTGCTGGCTGCAGCCATCACTTCTCGCACGATGGCTTGCTCATGGTTGGCAACCAGGGTGCGTATGCTTGGGTGAAGCTGGTCTTCGGAAAGTATGTTGCGTGGCATGGTGGTCCTGAGTTAAAAAAATAAACCGCAAACGCTTGACGATTAAATCAAAGCGGTGTGCAGTGGCAAGGCCTGCTGCCTTCGCTTGAAGGTAGCAGAACGAATTGACAGGGATGAACTCGCACTTTCATGTCTCGGCAGTCTTGTTTTAGGTCCTAACCCAGAGGGCGTACCCCGATCAGCAGGCCGTGCAGGTACAGGGTGAAAGCCAGCCAGGCCGCCACACCAAGCGCCACGGCCACACCGGTGGCGCCGGTGCTGCCAGTGTCAGGACCCATGCCAGCCAAACGGTCACGTTGCCGGGCGGCGCGAAAGCTGAGCACCGCCCAGACCAAAAAAGCCCCGAACAAAACCCCGTGCGCCAGGTTGCCATTGGCCAGCAAGTGAGCCAGTGCCCAGAGCTTGACCGACAGCACCATGGGGTGCCGCAAGCGGGCTTTGATGCGATTGCCCGGCACATAAGCCGCAGCAAGCAGCACAAAAGAGCCTAGCATCAGGACAGCCGCGAGGTGGCGCATGCCATTGGGCGGGCTCCAGAGTTGCACCGGCTCCTGTCGCGCCAGGCCAAAGCCCCAAATCAGCAGGCCTAGCCCAATCGCAGATGTCAGTGCGTACAACCCTTTCCACCTGGCGTCGCCCAACCGCTCCAGCATGCGTTCCCGCCAGGGGTCGGCCCAAATGCGCACTGAATGAGCGCCCAGAAACAGAAAAATGCCGATCAGCAGGTAAATCACAAGCAGTCTCCTTTGGGTTCAAGCCCCAAAAACCCGATTTTTGCCGGCGCGTTTGGCCAGGTACATGGCTTGGTCAGCCCGCCCAATAGCTTCTGCGGCGCCCTCCTGCTCGCCAAGTTGCGCGACACCAGCGCTGAAAGTAATTAGAACCTTTTCTGTACCCGCCATGAAAAAGCGCTTGCTTAGCTCGCGTTGCAGCCGCGTCATCGCCTCAACCCCGGCGTCTAAAGCGGTGTCGGGCAGGAGCACCACAAATTCTTCGCCCCGGTAGCGCGCCAAGCTGTCTTGTGAGCGCATAAGCTCGCGCGCCACGCTCGCCAGGTGCACCAGTGCCGCATCCCCCGAGTGCTGGCCAAGACGCTCGTTGATGGACTTGAAATTGTCAATGTCAATCATTCCCAGGCACAGCGCCTGGGATTTTCTGCGCACCGTTTGCAGTTCGCGCTCCAAGGCCTCGTCAAGCCCCTTGCGATTCAGGGCGCCGGTGAGCGGGTCGTGCCGCGCTTGGGCGCTGAGCCGGTCAAGCTGCTGATGCAAGCGGCCCAGCTCGGCCTCGTTGGCCGCCACCTTCTCAGCCATGCCACGCAGCTGATCGCGCGAGCTTAGGCTGTCGCTGGCCAAGCTTCGCGTGGAGCCCACGATATCTCGTAAGACCGGCGTGATCTCGTCCAGCGAATTGGCTCTTTCGATGAGTCGGGCGGTTTCCTCGAGCTTGCCTTGGTAGGCGCTGGTGGACTCGGTCATGTGCGACAGCCGGTCGATGAACAGAGCAAGCATTTGGCGCATCTCTTCCTGGGCGCTGGTCATACGCTCTTTGGCCTCGGACTGTTTGAGAATCACGTCCTTGAGGCGGCGCTGCACGTCATCCAGCCGGCGCAGGGTCAGCGGTGGCATAGCCGCTGCCTGCAGCGCATCGGCCTGGCCTTTGAGCCACCGGTCATCGAGCGCCAAGGCGCCGATGTTTTGAATGATGAGCTGTAAAAGCGTGTGCAAAACGCCTTTGATTTCGAGTTGTTCTTCAGCCGCAAAGGAGACCCGGTGGGCAAAATTAGCGAGCTGTAATTTAACCGCTGCAGCATCTGCCTCCACCCCCGGGCGCCGCATGGATAGCAGCAGCGCTTGCGCTTGTTCGGTGAAGCGGGCATCGTCGTCCCCGAGGACCGGCAAAACAAACTCGACCAGACGGGCAATTAGCCCAAAAAAATCAGCGGTCAAAGCTGGCGCGGCCTGACCAGCCAAGCCGGGCGCCGCACCAGGCGCCGTGCTGGTGGTCGCTGAAGTAGGCGCATCTGCAGGCGTAAAGCTGCCATAAGCCAGCAGCGCAGCTTTAATGCCGCTCCAGCTGAGCTGTCCGATGGCGGACTCCAGCAGCGCCCGGTGTTTGAGCTGCCCCGGCGTTTTGGCGGGCAGCGCCCGCGCAATGTCCCGCAAGCGTTCGAGCGGGAAAGGCGGCTCATTCGACAAGCCAGCAATCTCGTTGTAAATAGCTTGGTAGTTGGCCGGCGTGGGCATCATTTTGCGCGCAGAGATTTGCTTGAGCGCCTCGCGCGCAAAGTCAAAAGGCTTGCGGTCACTGATCGTCATGGCTCTGCAATTTATTGTTTGTCAACCAAGCCCGGTCTACCCCGGCCGCTTAGTTTCCCCTTCCCCACACTAACGCGGTCCATGATACCAAGGCTAGGGTTCCGTCAGGGGGGCGTGGCACGACTTCCGCCTGACGCGCACGCCCCGGGCCTTCACCGCCCGGCTTTTGAGTGCTGGGGACTCAGGGCTTGGTTTGCAGCAGGGCCCACAGCCGCGGTGCTGTGAGCGGCATCTGCAACTGCTTGGCGCAGTGGGCATAGCCATTGCGGGCCATGGCATCTGCTACAGCGTTCACCACACAGGGGGTGGCACCGATGGTGCCGAGTTCGCCCACTCCTTTGACGCCCAGCGGGTTGTTCAAGCAGGGCACCGATTGGTCCATGGTGGTACGAAAGGGTGGTGCCATGTCCGCGCGCGGCGCGGCATAGTCCATCAGGCTGCCGGTCAGTAATTGGCCGCTCTGGGTGTCATACACCGTGTGCTCGATCAGTGCCTGTCCGATGCCCTGCAGGGCGCCGCCGTCGAGTTGTCCGATCACTATCGTGGGATTGACAACCCGCCCGACATCGTTGACCGAGGAATAGGCCACCACCGCGACTTCGCCGGTCTCGGGGGTGAGCTCAACCTCGCAGATATGGCAGGCGTTGGGCCAGGACGGCCCGCTCACCGCGCTCGTGGATTCGACATGGATGCGCCCCCCGGCCTGGGCCGCGGCCAGCTCAAACAAACTGACACCGATATCGGTGCCGCGCACGCCAAAGCGCCCGCCCTGGTAGTCCAGGTCGTGGGCAGCGGCTTCCAGATGTTGGGCGGCCAGGGCGCGGGCCTGTTCAACGGTACGCTCGGCGCCCACCTTGACAGCGGAACCGCCGGCAAAGATGGAGCGCGAGCCTGCACTGCCAAAACCAGCGCCTCGGTCGGTGTCGCCCATGACGATGCGCACCTGTTCGATCGGGACCTCAAACACATCCACCACCAGTTGCGCCAGCGAGGTGGCGATGCCCTGTCCCATACCGTTGACCGCAGAAAACACCTCGATCATGCCGTCAGCCAGCACGGTGACAGTCATGCGCTCTTCAAATGCCTCGGCACCGGTCCATTCCAAAAAGGTGGCAATGCCCAAGCCGCGCCACTTGCCACGCCGCCCTGATTCGGCTTGGCGCTGCGCAAAGTTGTTCCAGTCGGCCAGTGCCAGGCTCTGGTCCATGATGTGCTCAAAGCGCCCACTGTCATAGAGCTTGTCCATGGCGTTTTTGTAGGGCATCTGCTCTGGGCGAATCAGGTTGCGGCGGCGCAATGCAATGCGGTCGATGCCGGTTTGCCGAGCCGCTTCGTCGAGCAGGCGCTCAATGATGTAGATGGCCTCGGGCCGACCGGCCCCGCGGTAGGCCCCTACCGAGGCGGTGTTGGTCAGAACCGCCTGGAAAAGGAAGTCGATCGTCTGGATGTCATAGACGCTGGTCTGCACCCAGGGGCCAATCAGCACTTGAATGGCCACGGCCGTGCCGGTGGCGTAAGCCCCCACGTTGGCCAGGGAGTGCACCCGCAGGCCCAGTATGCGGCCATCAGCGGCCAGCGCCAATTCGGCGGTGCTTTGAATATCGCGGCCCGCTGCGGCACTAAGAAACTCTTCGCTGCGCTCGGCAATCCATTTAACGGGTCGCTTGAGCGTCCAGGCGCACCAAGCGGTGGCGGCATCTTCGGGGTGAATGCCGCCCTTCAAGCCAAAACCGCCGCCGACATCGCCCACGGTTACCCGCACCTGCTCTGGCGCCAGGCCCAGCACATCCTGGCAGAGCGAGTTTTTGATACCGGAGGGCATTTGCGTGCTCATGCGCAGCAGCAGGCGGCCGTCCGCCGGGTCCACCAGCGCCAGCACCGAGCGCGGTTCGAGGGTCAGCGCCGCCAGGCGCTGGTTGGTGAGCTCAAGGCGCACCACATGCGTGGCGCTGGTGAAGGCGCGGGAGCAGGCAGCCAAGTCACCGTGACGCATTTCGGCTGAAATATTGTCAGGCGCCGCATCACAAATCACCGGCGCGCCGGGAGCCACGGCGGCTGGTAGGTCAACCACCATCGGCAGCTCTTCGTACTCAACCAGGACCGCTTCAGCTGCGTCACGCGCCTGCTCCAGGGTACTGGCCAAGACCATGGCCACGGCTTCGCCGACATAGCGGACCCGCTCAAAAGCCAGTGCGCGCCGAGCCGGCGTGGCACTGTTGGCACCGCCCGCCCGCTTGAAAGCCGTCGGACCGGGAATGGGTTTGACGCCGGCGGCCACCAGATCGGCGCCATCAAAGACGGCTGCCACGCCGGGCATACCGGCTGCTACAGACTTGTCGATGCTGCGCAGCACCGCATGGGGATAGGGCGAACGCACAAAAAACAGGCGTAGGTGCGTGTCATAGCTGGCGTCGCTGGTGATGTCGTCGGTGAAGCGGCCCTGGCCGCTGAGTAGCTTGTCGTCTTCAATGCGCAGCACGGCTTGGCCGCTGCCAAAACGCTGGTGTGCCTGGGTTTGAACTGGGGAGGGGTTTTGCATGGCAGTAGGTTTGTCAGGTCAGGTGTGCTGTGTGCTGTCTCAGTGCCGATGCGCCCCGCAAACTGGGCCGGCTTTCGGTGTGTTTCAGTATAGGGGCTGGCGGAGCGGACCACCGCGCTGTGGCACTGGGGCAGAATCGGCACCAGCACACCAAACGCATCATGATCAGCAGCCAACGCGCCTTGAGTGGCACCGCTTTCGCCACACTGTTGCTCGTCGCTCTCATGATGGCGGGCAACCATGTTGCAGCGCGGCTGGCGTTCAACCATGGTGTGGACGTAGCTACCGCGGTGGCGTTTCGCAGCCTAGCTACGGCCTTGGTGGTCTCGGCGCTGCTCGTGCTGCAGCGCCAGGCTGTTCGTACCAGCCCCCGCCAGCGCCGCTTTTTGCTTTTGATTGGCCTGTTGATTGGTGTTCAAAGCCTTTGTCTGTACTCGGCTGTTGCGCGCCTGCCGGTGGCGCTGGCTTTGTTGGCTTTCAACACTTATCCCTTGTCGGCCGCTTTGTGGGACCGTCTTTTGTACCAACACCGGCCCGAGCGCGCGGTGCTGGTGGCCATGCCTTTCATTCTTGCGGGCCTGGCATTGGCGCTGGATGTTTTGGGCGCGGCCTCTGGCTTAGGCGCTTTGGGGCAATGGGGGCGAATTGGCGCTGGCGTGGCCTTTGCGCTGGGCGCCTCGGCAACCTTCGGCCTGGCCATGATCTTGACGCAACGCGAAGTGAATGGCCTCGACAGCCGCTTGCGCACCGCCAGCACCATGAGCATCACCGGCTTGGTCGCCCTGGCCGTGGTGGCCGGGCAGGGTGGCTTTGAGTTGCCCCAGGCCCTGCCAGGTTGGTGGGGTTTGGGCGCCTTGATGTTTCTGTACGGCACAGCCTTCACCATCATGTTCACCGTGCTGCCCAGGCTGGGCGTGGCCGGCAATCTGGCCATCATGAATGTTGAGCCGGTTTTTGCGCTCGGTTTGGCCTGGGTAATTCTGGGGCAATCGATCGCGCTGGTGCAGGTTGGGGGCGCCTTTTTGGTGGTGGCCTGCGTCATGGTGCTGGGTTTGAGGCGGCGCTGAGGCGGAGCCTTACTAGAGGAAACCCTTGGATTTAGCATTAAAGCGCTGCTTTCGCCTGGCCTTGGGTGGACACCCTTGGGCAAGCTGCCTATACTTTTCTCACTGAGCCAGATAACTCAGCCTGCCTAAAACCCGGCTTCGACCCCATTTCTATATTTTTGGAGACAACCATGCGCCCATCTCGACTCATGACTTACTTGGCGGCTGTGACGGCGGTTGCTGTTTATTCGCTTCCTGCTTTTGCGCAGGAAACCCTGAAGATGAATATCTCGATCGCGCAAAATTCCCACTACGGTGCGGCCGTTGACACCTTTGCCCGCGAGCTTGAAAAGCGCAGCAATGGGCGCTTCAAAGTGCAGAATTTTTACTCTGGCGCCCTTGGCGCTGAACGCGAGTCGATCGAGGCAGTGCAATTGGGCACGCTTGACCTGACTATGACATCCACCGGCCCGGTGCCCAACTTTGTGCCCGAGGTTGCCATTTTGGATATTCCTTTCTTGTTCCGGGATTACGCGCAGGCCCGCGCCGCCCTGGATGGCAAGATTGGGCAGGACATGCTGGGCAAGTTTGCCTCCAAGAACCTGCATGCACTGGCCTGGGGTGAGAACGGCTTTCGCCACATGACCAACAACAAGCGCGCTGTTGCCAGCCCGGACGATCTCAAGGGCCTGAAGATGCGCACCATGGAGAACCCGGTGCATATGCAGGCCTACAAGGCCTTTGGCATTATTCCAACGCCCATGGCCTTCACCGAGGTGTTTACTGCGCTGCAACAGGGCACGGTAGACGGGCAGGAAAACCCGCTGTCTGTGATCTCGGCAGCCAAATTTGTGCAGGTGCAAAAGTTTATTACCCTCACCGGGCATGTCTACTCCCCGGCACTGTTGTTGATGAGCAAAACCAAGTGGGACAAACTCTCGGCCGCTGACAAGCAGGCCTTTAGCGAATCTGCTAAAGAGGCTGTCAAGGCCAATCGTGCCCGCATCGATGATGACGAGCGCCGGGTGGTCTCGGAGCTCAAGGCCGCGGGTATGAATGTCACCGAAAATGTCGACAAAGCCAAGTTTCAGACCGCACTCAATGCCACCTTCCAGGACTTTGGCAAGAAGTTTGGCCAAGACAATATCGACATGATCCGCAACTTCAAGTGATATCCCCCTTTGAGTGCGCCGCGTCGCTGGCGCGGTGGCGACTCAGCGAGCCAAGCAGCGCCCTCCTTGAAACACGCACAGGCATTGGCTGATGCGCGAAAGCTACCTCGCGTTTGAACGGCGCACCACCGCGTTCTCGCTGTGGCTGGCCTGCGCCATGATGGTGCTGGCCTCTTGCCTTGGCATGTATCAAATCTTGGCGAGGTTTGTTTTTTTGCAACCAGCTGAATGGTCAGAGGTTCTGATCCGGTTCGCGCTGATTTGGATGGTGTTTTTGGGTGCGCCGTCCTGCTTTCGCCAAGGGGCGATGGTTTGTGTCGACCTGGCGCATCGCAAGGCCGGGCCCACGGGTAAACGGGTGCTCGACGCCCTGGCCGCTTTGGCTGCGCTATTGTTGACAGGCTTTATGGTCTGGTTTGGTTTTGAATATGCCTGGCGGGGGCGCTTTCAGACCATCAGCGGCCTGGAGTCTTTCTCGATGACCTGGGCCTACTCGGCGGTGCCTGTGGGCGGCATTTTTTGCGTGCTGGCGGTGGTTGCGGTTCTGCTGGATCCGCGCCGTCAAGAACTCGAAACCGCGCTGTAATTGCCAAGGGAGCCAGCTATGCCTGTCACCATGTTCACCACCATGCTGCTGGCATTCATGCTTAGCATTTCGGTTGCCGTGTCGATCGGCATTGCCAGCATCGTGGGGGCCTGGCAGGCCGATCTGAATTTCTTGGCGGTGGTCAAGGAGATGTTCGCGGCCATCAACAAGTTTCCGCTGGCCGCCATCCCGTTTTTCATATTGGCTGGCAATCTGATGGAGTCTGGCGGTATCTCGGCGCGCCTGGTTGACTTTGCAAAGTCTATTGTTGGTGGTGTGCAGGGCGGGCTAGGCGCCACCTGCGTGTTGACTTGCATGATCTTCGCTGCGGTTTCTGGCTCCAGTGTGGCCACCACCTTTGCCATTGGCGCGATTCTCATCCCGGCGCTCATCAAGCACGGCTATCCCACCAACTATGCTGCGGCCTTGCAGGCCACCGCGGCTGAGCTTGGCGTGATCATTCCGCCCTCCATCCCGATGATTTTGTATGGTGTCTCGGCCGAGGTATCGATTGGAGAGTTGTTTATCTCGGGCTTTGGCCCCGGCCTGCTGATAGGCGGAGCGCTGATGGTGTATGTGATTGTCTATGCCCGCATTAAGGGCTATGGCAAGGGAGACAAAGAGGGCAAACTGCCGGTCCTGCTGGCAACACGCAAGGCCATGTTGGCGCTCTTCATGCCCGTCATCATTCTGGGCGGTATTTACGGCGGCGTGTTTACCCCCACCGAGGCCTCGGTTGTGGCCGTGTTCTATGCGTTTATCGTGGGCGTATTCGTTTACCGCGAAACCCGGTTCTCTGACCTGCCGCGGGTGCTCAAGAAAAGCGTGATTTCGTCAGCGGTCATCATGTTCATCATTGCCAACGCCGGCCTGTTCAGTTACCTCATCACCCGCGCCGGTGTGCCAGATCGAATTGCTGCTTTTTTGGTCGAGATTTTGCAATCGCCAGTGCTGTTTTTGCTGGGTGTTAATGCGGCCCTGTTCGTGATTGGCATGTTCATCGAAACCTCGGCCTCCATCATTGTGCTGGCACCCATACTGGCGCCGGTGGCGGTGCATTTTGGGATTGACCCGGTGCACTTTGGCATCATCATGGTCGTCAATCTGGCGCTGGGCATGATCACCCCGCCCTTTGGTGTCAATTTGTTTGCGGCCTGTACCGTGGCGCGAATCTCGTTGGACCAGATTATTCCGCGCCTGCTGCCCTTTGTATTGGTAGTTTTGGTTTGCCTGATGGCCATCACCTTCATGCCCTTCATCTCTATCGGGCTCAGAGACCTGGTCTACGCCCGGTAGCGCGCCAGCACGGCACGGTCGACCTCGACGCCCAGCCCCGGCCCGTGGGGTATTTGTACCCAACCGCCCTGCTGGACGATCGGCTGGGTGATCAATTGCTGGCGAAACGGGTGACTTGAGCGGTCGTATTCGAGCACCGGGCCCTGCGCAAACAGGGCGTGATGCGTGATTGGCAGTGCGGCAATCAGTTGCAGCGAGGCGGCCTGTGCAATCGCCGAGCCCCAAACATGGGGGTTGACTGCCACGCCATGGGCCTGTGCCAGGGCGGTAATGTGGCGCGCAGCGCTGAGGCCGCCGCAAGAGCCTAAATCGGGCTGTGCGATGTCAAGCGCATCGGCAGCCAGCAGCTCCCGGTAGCCATACAAAGTGTGTTCGTTTTCGCCACCGGCAATTGGCATGGTGAGCTTCTCGCGCATTTCGGCGTAGCCCCGCAGGTCTTCTGGGGCAACCGGCTCTTCATACCAGAGCAGGTCGTAATCGGCCAGGGCCCGCCCCAGGCGCAGCGCATCAGCGCGGCCGTAGGCGTGGTTGGTGTCCACCATCAAGCGGATGCCCCGGCCTTCAATGGCCCGCCCGATGGCGGTCATGCAAGCGATATCGTCGGCAACGCCGTAGCCCAGCTTGACCTTCATCATCTGGAAGCCAGCTTCGCTGTGCTCAATGGCTTCCGCTGCCAAGCGCGCCGCCTCCCCTTGGCCCTGGATGCGGTAAAAGCCTGTGGCATAGGGCGCCACCTGGGTGCGAAAAGCACCCCCCAGCAGGGCATAGATGGGCACACCATAGGCCTTGCCAGCGATATCCCACAGCGCAATATCCAGCGCGCTGATGGCCGCCACCACCGAGCCCTTGCGCCCGTAGTCTCGTGTGGCGTGGTACATGCGGTGCCACAGTACCTCGGTGGCGAGCGGGTTGGCTCCCAGCAGCAGCGGCTTGAGCGCATGCTCGATCGCGGCAGCTGCAATTTCTGGCGGCTCCAGGCCCTGGGCAAAGGCCTCGCCCCATCCGATCAGGCCGGCGTCGGTGAGAACCTCAACCAGGGTGGCGCTGCGCTGGCGCACCCAGCCTTGGGAGAACGCGAAGGGCTGGGCGAGCGCGCTTTTGAGCACATGTACCCTGATCTCGGTGATCTTCATGGGCA
>BJGT01000105.1 GCA_014190675.1 Comamonadaceae bacterium
TCCTCCACCACCACGGTGCCAGTGCGCGCTGCAATTGCCAAAATGCGCAGCCGCCGGCTCAGGCTCAGCGTGGCGCCACTGGGGTTGCCAAAGGTTGGAATCAGGTAGATGAGCTTGGGCTGGTGCTGCTCGATCAGCTGCTCGAGCCGGTCCACATCAACGCCATCGGCATCTATGGGGGCGCCGATGATGCGAGCGCCGTAGAGTCGAAAGCACTGGATGGTGGCTAAAAACGTGGGCGCCTCGACGATCACCACATCTCCCGGTGAGATCAGGGTTTTACCTATCAGGTCGAGTGCCTGCTGGCTGCCCGTGGTGACGATCAGGCCCTCGGGTGCCACCCGGACATTGGCGGCGTTGCCCGAGCCGCCCTTGGCAGCCATGAAGGCGCTCAGGCCCTCGCGCAGCGGGCCGTAGCCTTCCGTCGCGCCATACTGCAGCACCGGCCCAGGCGTGCTGGCAAGCACCGCCTCGCTAGCCTGTCGGATGCCCTCTACGTCGAACAGCGCGGGGTCCGGAAAACCGCCGGCAAAGCTGATGATGCCGGGCTTGCCCAGCAGCTTGAAGAGCTCCCGGATGGCTGAGGTTTCAATCGCGTCCAGGCGCTGGGCAAATTGCATGAAAAGCTCTTTTCGAATTGGGTTCACGGCACAGCGCGCGAAGGCTGAGATTATGATTCAGCGCCAGTCTGCACCAGCGCCTTCTTCCCGCTCATCCGCAAGCCCCATGACACCTGCTGCCATCGAAAAATTTTTTGCCACGCTCAAGGCGGCTAATCCGCTGCCGGTGACCGAGTTGGAATACAGCTCGGTGTTTGAGTTGCTGGCCGCAGTGCTGCTGTCAGCCCAGGCCACCGATGTCAGCGTCAACAAAGCGACCCGCCGCTTGTTCCCGCGGGCCAACACGCCGCAGGCGATTCTTGCGCTGGGCCAGCAGGGGCTAGAGGCGCACCTCAAGACCATTGGCCTGTTTCGCAGCAAGGCACGCCACCTGCTCAAAACCTGCCAGTTGTTGGTCGAGCGCTATGGCGGCGAAGTGCCGCGCACCCGCGAAGCGCTCGAAGCGCTGCCTGGCGTAGGACGCAAGACCGCCAATGTGGTGCTGAACGTGGCTTTTGGCGAGCCCACCATGGCGGTTGACACGCACTTGTTTCGCCTGGGGAACCGAACTGGTCTGGCTCAGGGAAAAACACCACTGGCGGTCGAGCTCAAACTGCTCAAACGCATCCCGGCAGCTTATTTGGTGGATGCCCACCACTGGTTGATCCTGCACGGCCGCTATGTCTGCCAGGCCCGCAGGCCGCAGTGCTGGCAATGCGCGGTGAGCGACTGCTGCGATTACCGGCCCAAGACGCGTCTGCCGAATGCTGCGGGCAGCTAGAACCCAGCGGGGGACTGTCGCCGCCTAAAAAGCAGCCTCAGGCATTTCGGCACAGGTCTGGTCGCTCGCACTGACCACTGCCAGCCAGGCGCCAATTTTTGGCAGTTCATAGTGGTAAAAAAAGCTTGTGGCGCGCAG
Source organism: Comamonadaceae bacterium (assembly GCA_014190675.1). GTDB lineage: Bacteria > Pseudomonadota > Gammaproteobacteria > Burkholderiales > Burkholderiaceae_C > Rhodoferax. Next base: position 1,519 of record BJGT01000105.1, read on the forward strand.
CTTGCCCTGGGTCTGCGCCAGCGTCTGCTGGCTGTCATGCGCCAGGGCAGCCAGGGCTACATCGAGCCATATCCAGGCCAGCACGGTGTGGCCAAAGGCCTGCATATAGGGCACGGCATTGGCCAACGCCTGCTTGGCTTGGCCGCTCGCCCAGGCCGCTTGGGTGGCCGCGCCCAGGCTTTTCAAGGCCTGTTGCAAGCTCCCAGCAAAGGGCGCCAGCTCGGGCTGACCAGCAGCACGGCCAGCGGTCGCCAGCATGCGCTCACCCAGCAGGCGCAGGCCACGGCCGTCCTCCATGAGCACTTTGCGCCCCAGCAGGTCGGCGGCCTGGATGCCGTGGGTGCCTTCGTGAATCATGTTGAGCCGGTTGTCGCGCCAGTATTGCTCGACCGGAAAATCCCGCGTGTAACCATAACCGCCAAGGACCTGGATCGCCAGCGAGTTGGCCTCCAGGCACCATTCGCTCGGCCAGCTCTTGGCAATTGGCGTGAGCACCTCCAGCAGCAGGCGCGCCTCGTCGGCATGGGCTTCTGAGCCAGTGCGCTGCTCATCGACCAAGCGGGCGCAGTACAGGGCCAGGGCCAGCGCGCCTTCCCCATAGGCTTTTTGCGCCAGCAGCATGCGCTTGACATCGGCATGTTCGATGATGCGCACCTGGGGCGCAGCAGCATCCTTGCCACTGCTGCCGATGGGGCGGCCCTGCGCCCGGTTGCGTGCGTAGTCCAGCGAGGCGTAGTAGCCGGCCAGGCCCAGCATGGTGGCCGCGATGCCCACACCAATACGCGCCTCGTTCATCATGTGAAACATGCAGCGCAGGCCCTCGCCGGGCTGCCCCACCAGGTAGCCAATAGCCCCCGCACCGGCGCCAAAAGGGCCGTCGGCGTGCGGGCGCACCGGGTACTTGCCCTCGCCAAAATTGAGCAGGCAGTTGGTGGTGCCGCGCCAGCCCAACTTGTGGTTCAGGCCGGCCAGCGCCACATCGTTGCGCTCACCGGTAAGCTGCCCCTGGCCATCGACCATTTTCTTGGGCACGATGAACAAGGAGATGCCGCGGGTGCCGGCCACCAGCTTGCCATCGGGCCCGGGGATCTTGGCCAGCACCAGGTGAATGATGTTCTCGCTCAGTTCGTGGTCGCCGGCAGAAATCCACATTTTGTTGCCCTTGAGCCGGTAGCGCGGCCCCAGCGGGTCAGCAGCAAAATCGGCGCCGTCGGGCAGGGCCCGGGTGAGCACATCGCTCAGCGACGACCCCGCCTGCGGCTCTGAGAGGCACATGGTGCCCGAAAAGCGGCCCGAGAACTCATGCCGTGCAAACCCCGCCTGCTGCTGCGCCGTGCCATGCACCATCAGCAGGTTGGCGTTCGCAGTGGTGAGCAGGCCCGCGCCAATGCTGACCGAAGCACAGGCAAAAAACGAGTTGGCCGCCGCCTCCAGCGTGTAGGGCAACTGCATGCCGCCATGCGCATAGTCTTGCGCCGCACTCAGCATGCCCGAGGCGGCGTAGGCCTGAGCCGCGTCCTGTGTGGCTTGCGGCAAGATGACGCGCTCGCCGTCAAACTGCGGCTCCTGCGTGTCCACCAGCCGGTTGAAGGGCGCGTATTTTTCCCGGGCGATGCGTTCGCAGGTGTCAAGCACCGCGTCAAAGGTCTCGCGTGAGTGGTCAGTAAAACGAGCCCGCTGGGTCAGAGCCGGAACATCGAGCCACTGGTAGAGCAAAAAATCGAGGGTCGAGCGTAGGTTCATGGCATCCTCAGGCCTGGATTCCCGACTTTGCGGAAATCACAGCGTGTCTCAGGGTGCGGCGCTCAGAGCACCTCAAACACACCGGCAGCGCCCATGCCGCCGCCAATGCACATGGTGACGCAAACCCGCTTGGCGCCGCGCCGGCGGCCTTCGATCAGGGCGTGCCCGGTGAGGCGCTGACCGCTCACGCCGTAGGGGTGACCCACCGCAATCGCGCCGCCATTGACATTGAGCCGATCGCCTGGAATACCAAGCTTGTCGCGGCAGTAAATCACTTGCACCGCAAAGGCTTCATTGAGCTCCCACAGATCGATGTCGGCCACGCTCAGGCCCAGGCGCGCCAGCACTTTGGGGATAGCGTAGACCGGGCCAATGCCCATCTCATCGGGCTCGCAACCCGCCACCGCAAAGCCAAGGAAGCGGCCGAGCGGCTTGAGCCCTTTTTTCTCGGCCAGGCTCTCAGCCATCACCACGCAGGCACCGCCACCGTCAGAAAACTGGCTGGCATTGCCAGCCGAGATCAGACCACCCGGCATGGCCGAGCGGATGCCGCTGATGCCCTCTTTGGTGGTGCCGTCACGGATGCCCTCGTCATGGCTGATCGTGACTTGCTTGGTACTCAGCCCCATCACCTTGTCGGCCACGCCCATGGTCACCGTGATCGGTGCGATCTCGTCGGCAAACAGGCCGGCAGCAAGAGCGGCAGTGGCGCGTTGCTGGCTGGCAGCGCCGTACTCGTCCATGGCCTCGCGGCCAATGCCGTAACGCTTGGCCACGTTTTCGGCAGTTTGCAGCATGTTCCAGTAAATCTCGGGCTTGTTTTTAGCCAACCAACTGTCAGCCAGCATGTGCTGGTTCATCTCTTGCTGCACGCAGGAGATGCTCTCTACCCCGCCTGCCACGTAGACATCACCCTCTCCCGCAATCACGCGCTGTGCAGCCAACGCAATGGTCTGCAAACCAGACGAACAAAAACGGTTCACCGTCATGCCCGACACGGTGATCGGACAGCCGGCCCTCAGTGCCACTTGGCGAGCAATATTGGCACCGGTGGCGCCCTCAGGGTTGGCGCAGCCCATGATGACATCGTCAACCTCGCTGGCCTCGATGCCGGCGCGGGCAATGGCATGCTCGACCGCATGGCCGCCCAAGGTGGCGCCATGGGTCATGTTGAAAGCGCCTTTCCAGCTTTTGGCCAGCGGGGTTCGGGCGGTGGAGACGACGACGGCTTTGCTCATGGTGGCTTGTCCTTAAATTAGTTGAATGTCTTGCCGTCGGCTGCCAAGCGGGCCAACAGCGGGGCGGGCTGCCAGAAGGCGGCATCATCATGGGGATTCTGGGCAAAACGCTGCATGCTTTGCACCACATTGAAGAGGCCGACCTGATCAGCATAGTTCATCGGGCCACCGCGGTGCATGGGGAAGCCATAACCCATGAGGTAGACCATGTCGATATCACTGGCCTTGGAGGCAATTCCTTCCTCCAAAATATGCGCGGCCTCATTGACCAAGGCATACACCAGGCGCTGGACGATTTCCTCGTCGGCGATCTTGCGCGGCTTGATGCCTTGCGAAGCCCGGTAGGCTTCGATCATGGCCAGCACCTCGGCGTTCGGGACAGCATCGCGCTTGCCAGCCAGGTAGTCGTACCAGCCGGCGCCGGTTTTCTGGCCAAAGCGGCCTTTCTCGCACAGCAGATCAGCGGTCTTGCTGTACTTCATACCGGGTTTTTCAATGGCGCGGCGCTTGCGGATGGCCCAGCCGATGTCATTGCCGGCCAGGTCGCCCATACGGAACGGACCCATGGCAAAACCGAATTTCTCAATCGCCCGGTCCACCTGCTCGGGGGTGCAGCCCTCATCAAGCAGGAAACCGCCCTGCCGACCATACTGCTCGACCATGCGATTGCCAATAAAACCATCGCAGACACCCGACACCACTGCAGTCTTGCGTATTTTTTTGGCCAGTGCCATCACCGTGGCGAGCACGTCTTTGGCGGTTTTTTCACCTCGCACCACCTCAAGCAGCTTCATCACATTGGCCGGGCTGAAGAAATGCAGGCCCACCACGTCTTGGGGCCGGTCCGTAAAGCCAGCAATCTTGTCGACGTCAAGGGTTGATGTGTTGCTGGCCAGAATGGCGCCGGGCTTCATGACCCGGTCGAGTTGCTTGAACACCGCCTCTTTGACGCCTATCTCCTCAAACACGGCTTCGATCACCAGGTCGGCGCTGCCAAGCGCCTCGTAGCTTAGAGTGGTCTTGAGCAGGGCCATGCGCTGCTCGTATTTATCGGTCTTGAGCTTGCCTTTTTTAACCTGCGACTCGTAGTTCTTGCGGATCGTGGCAACACCCCGGTCCAGCGCTTCTTGCTTCATCTCCAACATCACCACCGGCAGGCCGGCGTTCAAGAAATTCATGGCGATGCCCCCGCCCATGGTGCCCGCACCAATCACGGCCACCGACTCGATCGGCCGCTGCCTTGTGTCGGAAGGCACATCCGGGATCTTGGAGGCAGCACGCTCGGCCATGAAAATATGCCGCAGCGCACGCGACTCAGCGGTCTGCATCAGGCTGATGAAGATGTCTCGCTCGGTGGCCATGCCGACCTCAAACTTCTGCCGCGTGGCAGCTTCGACGGCGTCCACGCACTTGGGCGGCGCCGGGAAATTCTTGGCCATACCCTTGACCATGTTGCGGGCAAACTGGAAGTAAGCGTCGCCTTGGGGGTGCTTGCAGGGCAGGTTGCGCACCAAGGGGAGCGGCCGCACGGTGGCAATGGAGCGCGCAAAAGCCAGGGCCTCCTCTGCCAGGGTAGCGACCGAGCCAGCCATCTTGTCAAACAGTTTTTGGCCGGGAAGCATGGCCAACATCTCGCTCTTGACTGGCTCGCCGCTCACAATCATGTTGAGGGCGACTTCAACACCCAGCACACGGGGCAAGCGTTGCGTGCCGCCCGCTCCGGGGATCAAACCCAGCTTGACCTCGGGCAGAGCCACGCTGCAACCGGGCGCTGCGATGCGGTAATGGCAGCCCAGCGCGAGTTCCAGGCCACCGCCCATCACCACAGAATGAATCGCAGCCACCACCGGCTTGCTGGATTGCTCGAGCATGGCAATCACACTGCCCAGGTTGGGCTCCTGCATGGCACGCGAGCTGCCGAACTCTTTGATGTCGGCGCCGCCCGAAAACGCCTTGCCCGCGCCGGTAATGACAATGGCTGCAATGGCGGCGTCAGCACTGGCCTGCGCCAGCCCCTGGGCAATGCCCTGACGGGTGGACAGGCCCAAACCATTGACGGGCGGGTTGCTCAAAGTGATCACGGCGATGTCGCCTTGCGCGCGGTAGTCGGCAGTCATGGGGTTTCCTTCGGAAAGCAAATAGAACGAGCGTTCTTTTTAGAATTGTATTTCTCGGAGCCCCGAGCTTAAGACAGTTTTGTCTCGGCCGAGACTCAGGACGGCGGAAGAGATTTAGACAGTTGCACCCTGGGCTTGGCCAGGCCTGCGGACATCGTCACATCAAACCTCCAGCCATTCGCGGCGGGTGGTGCTGTCGGCACGCAGGGCTTCGGGGGTGCCGTCAAACACCACGCTGCCATGACCCATGACCAGGCATCGGTCAGAGATGTCCATGGCGATGGTGAGTTTTTGCTCGATCAGCAGCACCGACAGTCCGCGGTCACGCAGGGTTTTCAAGTAGTCGGCAACCAGCGCAACAATTTTTGGTGCCAGGCCCTCGGTGGGCTCGTCGATGATGATCAGGTCCGGGTCACCCATCAGGGTGCGACACAGGGTCAGCATCTGCTGCTCGCCGCCCGAGAGCACGCCGGCCTCGTTGTGCTGCCGCTCTTTAAGGCGAGGGAACAGGCGGTACATGTCCTCAAACGACCAGCGCCCCTTTTGGTCGCTGCGTTTTTGCCCCAGCATCAGGTTTTGATGCACCGTCAACGTGGGAAAAATATCGCGGTTTTCGGGCACATAGCCCAGGCCGAGTTTGGCAATCTCAAAAGGCTTGCGCCCCAAAATTTGAGCGCCCTTCCAGTGCACTGAACCCTGGCACTCGACCAGGCCCATGATGGCCTTGGCCGTGGTCGAGCGGCCAGACCCGTTGCGGCCCAAGAGAGCCACTATTTCTCCTGCGCCAACCCGCAGATTGACGCCATGCAGCACATGGCTTTTGCCATAAAAAGCCTGAAGATTTTCGATCTGCAGCATCGTCAAGCTTCCTGGCTGGGCTGCTTGGCCGCGGCCGTGCCAAGGTAGGCCTCTTGCACCCGGGCATCGCCACGCACAGCGTCCGGGGTGTCAAAGGCGATCAGCTCGCCATACACCAGCACGGCAATTTTGTCTGCCAGGCCAAACACCACGCCCATGTCATGCTCCACCGTCAGCAGGGTCTTGCCTTCGGTGACCAGTTTGATGAGCTCGATGAAACGCGCGGTTTCGCTGCGGCTCATGCCGGCTGTGGGCTCGTCGAGCAAAATCACACTGGCACCGCCGGCGATGGTGATGCCAACCTCGAGCGCCCGCTGCTCGGCATAGGTGAGATTGATGGCCAGCACATCGCGTTTATGGGCTAAGCCAATCATCGCCATGAGTTGCTGCGCACGGGCATTGGCATCATCAAGATCAACCAGAAACTTGAGGAATGTGTAGCCATAGCCCAGGCTCCAAAGCACGCCGCAGCGCAGGTTCTCAAACACGCTGAGCTTGGGGAAGATGTTGGTGATCTGAAAACTGCGCGACAGGCCCAGCCGGTTGATCTCGTAAGGTTTTTTGCCGTTGATGCATTGCCCGTGCAGCAGCACCTCACCGCTGCTGGGCTCAAAGCGACCGCTGATCAGGTTGAAGAGCGTGGATTTGCCCGCACCGTTGGGGCCAATGATGGCCACCCGCTCGCCCGTGGCCACTCTCAGGTCAACACCGCGGATGATGTCGGTCTTGCCAAAGCTTTTGTGCAAGGCGCGCAACTCAAGCGCCGGACCGCCGCTGCGCGCGGCGCTGGCAGGGCTCGGTGCGCTGATCGTGCCAGTAGCCCCGCTCATGGCAAGCCTCCTTTAGACTGCAGTGCCTGTTCGATCTCGTGTTGCGCTGCATCCCACTGCACTGAGAAGCGGTGCAATACCGGCCTGAACACCAGGCCGGCCGCAATCAACAAGCCAAAGGCGCCCAGCCAAGACCGCGCCGAACTGGTGTCAAGCTGCAGACCCAAAAACAGCAGCATGGGGCCCGCGGATCCACCCAACTGGCGGTGGTAGACCATCTCGATGAGGGCAAATGCGGCCACCAGCACCGCGCTGCCCGCCCCGAGCAGGGCGGCATAAGCTGGCAACAAGCGACCCAGCTTGCGCCAGCGGGCCATTTGCAGGTTCATCATGATGAGGCTGGCAAGGCCGCCGGGCGCGAACATCACCATCAACAAGAAAAGCAGGCCCAGATACAGCAACCATGCCTTGGTGATTTCGCTGAGCAGCACAAAAGCCAGCACCATCAACACGGCGCCAAGAATAGGACCAAAAAAGAAGGTGGCGCCGCCCAGGAAGGTGAACAGCAGGTAGGCGCCCGAGCGCGCTGCGCCCACCACCTCGGCTGTGACGATCTCGAAGGTGAGCGCGCCGAGCCCGCCCGAAATTCCGGCAAAAAAGCCGGCAATGATGAAGGCGGTGTAACGCACCCGCTGCGGGTTGTAACCAATGAACTCCACCCGCTCCGGGTTGTCGCGCACCGCATTGAGCATGCGCCCCAGCGGCGTTTGGGTGAAGGCGTACATCAGCAGCACCGACACCAGGGTGTAGGCTGCAATCAGGTAGTACACCTGAATAGCCGGCCCAAAGCTGATCCCCAGCACGGCCCGGCCCACCACCCGGTTACCCGAAACCCCGCCCTCACCGCCAAAAAACTCGGGGATCATCAGCGACATCGCGAAGACAAGTTCGGCCAAGCCCAGTGTGATCATGGCAAACGTGGTGCCTGATTTGCGGGTGGTGACATAGCCAAACAACACGGCAAAGCCCATGCCAGCCAAGCCACCGACCAAGGGCACCAGCGACACCGGCAGGGGCCAGGCGCCCTGCGTCAGCCGGTTGAGGGCATGGATAGCCACAAACGCGCCCAGGCCACTGTAGGCCGCATGCCCAAAGCTGAGCATGCCGCCCTGCCCCAGCAACATGTTGTAAGACAGGCAGGCAATGATGCCAATGCCCATTTGCGACAGCATAGTGACCGACAAGCCCCCCGTGAAGACCTGCGGCAACACCAGCAGCAAGGTGGCCAACAGGGCCCAGGTCCAGGGGGCGCCCAACCGGGCAGAAAGACGTGACATCGGGCTTAACCTTCGCGACTGCCAAGCAGGCCCTTGGGCCGAAAAATCAGGATCAGCACCAGCAGCAGGTAGGGCAGGATGGGCGCCACCTGTGCCAGCGTCAGACGAGCCAGCGAGTTCTCGAGCAAGGCGGGTGCCACCGCAAGACCCGCGCTCTGCAGCGCAGTGACCAAGGACACATCAAAGGCCACTGCAAAGGTCTGCATGGTGCCAATCAGCAAGGAGGCCACAAAGGCCCCCGAGAGCGAGCCCATACCGCCCACCACCACCACCACAAAAATAATCGGGCCAACAGCGGCAGCCATGGCGGGTTCAGTCAAAAAGGTGCTGCCCCCGATGACGCCCGCCAAGCCCGCCAAGGCCGCCCCGGCGCCAAAGACCAGCATAAACACGCGCGGCACATTGTGGCCAAGTGTCTCGACCGTCTGCGGGTGGGTGAGCGCCGCTTGAATCACCAGGCCCACCCGGGTTCGGGTCAGCAGCAGCCAGACCGACGCCAGCATGAACAGGGCCACCAACATCATGAAAGCCCGGGTGGCTGGAAAGGGCGAACACACCAGGCGCACGCTTGAATCAGCCGCTTTGCACAACTCGGCTGGCACGGCGCCCCATACCAAGCTCAGGCCCTGCGCTGAATGATTAACCAGGGTAAATGCCGGACCCTGGAGCATGTCTGCCGGTCGAAACTCCAGCGGAATACGACCCCAGACCAGTTGCACCAGTTCGACCACCACATAAGTCAGGCCAAAGGTAATCAGCAGCTCTGGCACGTGACCAAACTTGTGCACCCGGCGCAGGCACAGTCGCTCAAACAGCGCACCAAGGGCACCGACCACGACCGGGGCAATCAGCAATGACGGCCAAAAGCCCATCCAGCGCGACACTGTGTAGCCCACATAGGCGCCCAGCATGTAAAAGCTGGCATGGGCGAAATTGAGCACGCCCATCATGCTGAAGATCAGGGTCAGCCCCGAACTCAGCATGAACAGGAGCAACCCATAGCTCACGCCATTGAGCATCGATATGATGAAAAATTCCATGTCAAATGTCGAGCTTACGCAAGCGAATACGCCAGCCGCAAAGCGGCGTGGCGCAGCTAGCCCATTTCAATCCCCAAGGTACTCAGGGACGCTTCATTTGGCAGGTGGTGGGAGTACTCGAGACAGCGTTGGCATACTGCTTGAGCGGCGCCAGGGTCATGCCTGTGTTCTCAGGGCTGTAAGGGTATTTTTGGTCGGCCTTCTGCCAAACCGTCATGTACAGGGGCTGCTGCAGTTGGTGGTCAGCGGCGCGGATCTCGACTTCGCCATTAAAGC
>BJGT01000106.1 GCA_014190675.1 Comamonadaceae bacterium
ACCGAGCTGTCCTGCGAGCCGTGTTGCGTGATGATCAGGCCGGTCAGTGCCACCAGACGGCGCAGGTTGTCGGCAAACAGGCGGTTGCCGGTGGCCTCGGCCAGCCGCAGATGAAACTCGCCCGTCAGTTTGGCCAGGGCCGCGTTGTCGCCGCCTGAGCGTGCCTGTTCCTCAAGCAACAGATGCGCCTGCAGACTTGGTACGCTGGGGTGCGGGCAGGTCTGGCAAAGGTGGACCACCACCCCGCGCTCTAGCGCCTGGCGCACCTGGAAAACATCCTGCATGTCCGCCTGCGTGGGGCTGGCAATGAAAGCACCGCGGTTGGGGTGCAGGTCGACGATCAGCTCCTGGCTCAGGCGAAACAGCACCTCACGAATGCGCGTGCGGCTGACATGGAACACGGTGGCGAGCCGCTCCTCGCTGAGCTTGGTGCCAGGCTGCAGCTTGCGCTCGCTGATGGCGGCGTAAATCCGCTCGTAGATGTCTTGGTTGGTCAGGCGATCGGTCACGCCAAACATTCTATGGGGCACGCAAACGCTGCAGCAGGCCAGCGGTGGAGCCGTCCAGACCCGCGGTGTCGCCCGAGACCAAGCGGGCCTCGGCATCGCGCGCCAGCACCTTGCCCAGCTCCACCCCCCACTGGTCAAAGCTGTTGATACCCCACAGCGAACCGCTGACAAACACCCGGTGCTCCTGCAACGCAATCAGCGCACCCAGACTGGCCGGGCTGAGCTCGTCGAGCAGCAGCATTGTGCTGGGCCGGTTGCCTGTGAAATGCCGGTGTCCGCCCGCATCAGCCTTGCCCAGCATCAGCGCCTGCGCCTGCGCCAGCACATTGGCCAGCAGCAGCCGATGGTGACCGGGCAGCGCATGGCGCGGGCGTTTGACCGCCACAAACTCCACCGGAACCGTCGCCGTGCCCTGGTGCAGCATCTGAAAATAAGCGTGTTGCCCGTTGGTGCCGGGCTCACCCCAGAGCACCGGCGCAGTGGCAAAGGGCAGGGCCTCACCCGCTGCGTCAACCCGCTTGCCATTGCTCTCCAGCTCGAGCTGCTGCAAGTAGGCCGGCAGGCGGCGCAAGGCACTGTGGTAGGGCGCAATGCTGCGGCTGGCAAAGCCATGAAAATTGCGGTACCAGACATCGAGCAGGCCCAGGCGCACCGGCAAATTGTGCTCGAGCTCAGCCAGGCGAAAGTGCTGGTCCATGGCATGCGCACCGGCTAAAAAATCACGAAACCCCTGGGCTCCAATGGCGATGGCCAGTGGCAGCCCGATCGCCGACCAGATCGAATAGCGGCCACCCACCCAATCCCAAAAGCCAAACGTGGTGCGGATGCCAAATTCCTGGGCAGCTGCCACATTGGTCGTGAGCGCCGCAAAATGGCGCGCGGTATCGGTGCCGCCCTGCGCCGCAAACCAGGCCTTGGCCGAGGCGGCGTTGGTCATGGTCTCTAAAGTGGTGAAGGTTTTGCTGGCAATCAAAAACAGCGTGCTTGGCGCTTGCAGCCGCTGCAACACGGCGTCAAGCTCATGCCCGTCGACATTCGAGACAAAGTGAAAGCGCCGGCCCGGGGCCGTAAACCCATCAAGCGCCAGCACCGCCATCTGCGGCCCGAGGTCAGAGCCGCCAATGCCAATATTCACCACATCGGTGATGGCACTGTCCTGGCGCACCGCCTCGGCATAGGCCAGCATGGCATCCAGCGTGGCATGTACCTGGGCCAACTCAGCCGCCAGGTTTTGTGGGGCAGACCCACCCGTTGTTTCAAGTCCCTGCGCCGGGTGCCGCAGCAGGGTGTGCAGCACCTGGCGCTGCTCGCTGTGGTTGATCACCGCGCCAGCAAACATGGCGTCGCGGTGCTGCGCCACCCCGCACTGGCGGGCCAGCGCCAGCAGCAGCCCATGGGTGGTGTCGTCGATCAGGTTTTTAGACAGGTCGGCGAACACATGGGGGGCACTCAGGCTAAAGCGCTCAAAGCGGCCGGCGTCGCTGTCAAAAGCCGAGCGCAGGTCAAACACCCGGCCAGTGGCCGCAAATGCAGCCTGCAAATCGCCCCAGGCGGGCGTTCGGTCGCAGCGGGTTCGACTCATCTGGGCACCTCCAGCGGGTTGGATCAGGCGGCCAGCAAGAGTTGGTCCAGCCGGGCGGCATCAGCGCAGAAAGCGCGAATGCCCTCGGCGAGTTTGTCGGTGGCCATGGCATCCTCGTTGAGGGCCAGGCGGAAGCCGGCCTCGTTGTAGTGCAGCTGCGCCTGGTCAGACCCGCCTGGGTTTGAGGCGTCGAGCGCGCGCGTCAAGGGCGCCTCACTGGCGGCCAGGCCGGCCAGCAAGTCAGGGCTGATGGTCAGCAAGTCGCAACCCGCCAGCGCGGTGATTTGGCCCAGGTTGCGAAAACTCGCGCCCATCACCTCGGTGGCAATGCCGAATTTTTTATAGTAGTGGTAGATCTGGCGAACCGACTGCACGCCCGGGTCTGCTGCCCCGGCGTGATCGGCCTCAACCCAGGCCGCACCGGCAGCCTTTTTGTACCAGTCGTAAATGCGACCTACGAAAGGAGAAATCAGTTGTACCCGGGCCTGGCCGCAGGCCACCGCCTGGCAAAACGAGAACAGCAACGTCAAGTTGGTGTGAATGCCCAGGCGCTGCAACTGCTCGGCCGCAGCAATCCCCTCCCAGGTGGCCGCCACCTTGATCAACACCCGGTCGCTGTGGATGCCCTCGGCCCGGTAAAGCTCGATCAGGCGTTGCGCCCGCGCCAGGCTTGCTGCCGTGTCAAAGCTCAACCGGGCGTCGACCTCAGTCGACACCCGCCCCGGGATGATGGACAAAATCTCGCAGCCAAAACGCACCAGCAGCCGGTCCATCTGCTCATCCAACGGACGCCCTCGAAAGCGCGCCACGGTGTCTTTGAGCAGCGGCATGTAATCAGGTTTTTGCACCGCCTTGAGAATCAGCGATGGGTTGGTGGTGGCGTCGCGCGGTTGATAAGCCGCCATCTGCTTGAAGTCGCCGGTGTCGGCCACCACCGTGGTGTACTGCTTGAGTGCGTCGAGCTGGTTCATGGTTGATTTCTCGCTGTTGACTTTTTTGCGGGGCATTTTCTTGGGCCACCCTTGAAACAAAGTTACATTAGAACGTCCTTTTAATGTAACTTCTGACCATGTCCTTTGACCTTGTTTTGTTTGGCGGCACCGGCGATCTGGTTTGGCGCAAACTGATGCCGGCTCTGTTCCAGGCTTTTCGCCACGGCACCTTGCCCGCAGGTGGGCGAATCTTGGGTGTTGGCCGCGACGACCACAGCCACGAAGCATACCGCGAGTTGATCCGTACCCGTTTTGACAAGGTGGAGCTGGCCAAGCGCCCCACCCTGGAAGAGTTCACCCGCTTCGCAGCGATGCTCGAATTTGTGCGCATGGATTTGTCGCGGCCGCAAGACTATGCGCGGCTTGGCGCTGCACTGGCCGAGCGAGCGGCCGACACCGTGCTGATGTATGTGGCCACCGCGCCTAGCCTGTTCACGGTGGTCTGCGAACAACTCGCCGCTGCCGGCTTGAACACGGCCCAAACCCGGGTGGTGCTGGAGAAACCCCTGGGCCATGATTTGGCCAGTAACCGCGCCATCAATGAAACAGTGCGGCGGGTCTTCAGCGAACGCCAGGTGTTTCGCATCGACCATTACCTGGGCAAGCCCGCAGTCCAAAACCTGTTTGCGCTGCGCTTTGGCAACGCGCTGTTTGAACCGCTATGGCGGCGCGAGCATATTGCCAACATCCAGATCACCATTGCCGAGGAGCTTGGCGTGGAAAAGCGGGGCGCTTTCTACGAGACCACCGGCGCCCTGCGCGACATGGTGCAAAACCATGCCCTGCAACTGCTTTGCGCGATCGGCATGGAGCCGCCCATCAACGCCCATGCGGATGCCATCCGCGACGAAAAACTCAAGGTGCTGCGCTCGCTCAAGCCGTGGACAGCGCAGACTCTGGCGCAAGACATCATCCGGGGCCAGTATGGGGCCGGCACCGTGGCCGGCACCCCGGTAGCCGCCTACTCCGATGAGCCGGGGGTTCAAGCAAACAGCCCGACCGAGACCTTTGTGGCGCTGCGCACCGAGATTGCCAACTGGCGCTGGGCCGGCGTGCCCTTTTATATTCGCACCGGCAAGCGCCTGGCCGGGCGGGACGCGCACATTGTGGTGAACTTTAGGCCCACGCCGCATGCCATCTTCAGCGCGCGCCCAGGCCTGGCCAACCGGCTGGTCATCAACCTGCAGCCGCGCGACGGGCTGGAACTGCATCTGCTGGCCCAGGGCCAAGACAACCGGCGCAACGCCTCCAGCCTGGCGCCGGTACAACTCGACCTGGACTTTGACAAACGCTTTGGCTCCGAGCGGGTGGGTGCCTATGAGCGCCTGCTGCTCGATGTGATTGACGGCCGCTTGAACCTGTTTGTGCGCAGCGACGAGCAAGAAGAGGCCTGGCGCTGGGTCGAGCCGATTCTGGAACACTGGAAAAACGACACCCAGGGCCCGCGCGTCTACAGCGCTGGCACCTGGGGGCCGAGCACCGCCAGCGCCATGATCGCCCGCGACGGTTTTTGCTGGGCCGAAGAAGCATGAACACCCACCCAGTCTTTGCCCGGGACAAGTGCGGCAAGCACGCAGTCGGCCATGCTTGACCGTATCAAAGCATCCCTGCCCTCCCTGGCGCCGGCCGAACAGCGGGTGGGCCGCCTGGTGTTGAGCGATCCACGGGCGTTCGCCAGCTTGCCGGTGAGCGAGTTGGCCAACCGCGCCCATGTCAGCAAACCCACGGTGGTGCGCTTTTGCCGCAGTGTGGGCTACGACGGCCTGTCGGACTTCAAGCGCAAGCTGGCCGGCAACGTCAGCGAGGGCGTACCCTTTATCCACCGCAGTGTGGACGCTGACGACAAAACCGGCGACATCATGGTCAAGGTCATCGACAACACGGTGGCCGCTTTTCTGAAGTACCGCAACGACGCGAGCAGCACCGCCATCGAGCGGGCAGTCAATGCGCTGGTGGCCGCCTACCATGACGGCCGGCGCATCGAATTCTTTGGCGTTGGCAATTCCGGCGTGGTGGCGCAGGACGCACAGCACAAGTTTTTTCGGCTCGGTGTGCACGCCATCGCTTACAGCGATGGCCATATGCAGGTGATGAGCGCCTCGGTGCTCGGCCCGGGCGACTGCGTGGTGGTGATCTCGAACTCGGGGCGCACCCGGGACCTGATGGACGCCTGCGATATTGCGCGCAAAAACGGCGCCACCACCATCGTCATCACCGCCAGCGGCTCACCCCTGGCCAGCGCCGGACACATCCACCTGGCGGCCGACCACCCGGAAGGCTTTGACCGCTACAGCCCCATGGTCTCGCGCCTGCTGCACCTGATGATCATCGACATTTTGGCCACCTGCGTAGCCCTGCGCATTGGCGCCGACACCCTGCAGCCACTGCTGCGCGAGATGAAAAACAACCTGCGCAGCAAGCGCTACGCTTAAGACTCAGCTTGTGGCTCAGCGTCAGACCCATTGGCCAGCGGCATGCCCTGCTCGGCCAGGCTGGCATGCAACGCAGCGCCCAGGGGCAGCACGGCGTCGTTGAAATCGTAGCGGCTGTTGTGCAAAAAGCAGCTGCCCAAGCCATTTTCCTCGCCCTGCCCCAGCCGCATGTAGGCGCCGGGTTTGGCTTGCAGCATGAAAGAAAAATCTTCGGCTCCCATGCTCGGCTCCAGGTCACGCACCACCTGCTCATGCCCCACCAGGCTTTGCGCCACATCGCCGGCAAACCGGGCCTCGGCCGGGCTGTTGATAGTGGCCGGGTAGCTGCGCTCGTAAGTCACTTGCGCGGTCGCGCCAAAGCCGATGGCCACCGCCGCGCAGAGCTCACTGAGGCGGCGCTCCACCAGCGCCTGCACCACCGGGCTGAAGCTGCGCACCGTGCCAACCAGGGTGGCACTGCCCGGCACCACGCTCATGGCGGCCGGGTCGCCGGCGCGCACCGCGCAGATGCTGATCACCGCGCTATCTACCGCCTTGACATTGCGCGAAACAATGCTCTGTACCGCCGTGATGATGTGCGCGGCCACCAGCACCGGGTCCACCGTGGCGTAGGGGTGGCCGCCATGGCCGCCCTTGCCGGTCACCTCGATGGTGATGCGGTCGGCCGCGGCCATCATGGGCCCCGGGTTGATGCCCACCGTGCCCGGGCGCATGGCCGGCCAGTTGTGCATGCCAAACACCGACTGCACGGGAAAACGCTCAAACAAGCCGTCTTCGATCATCGCCCTGGCGCCCGCGTAGCCCTCTTCGCCGGGCTGAAAAATCAGCACCGCTGTGCCATCAAACTGCCGTGTCTCGGCCAAGTAACGCGCCGCGGCCACCAGCATGGCGGTGTGCCCGTCGTGGCCGCAACCGTGCATCAAGCCGGGCTTGGTCGATTGATGGGCAAAGTCGTTGTGCTCGGTCATGGGCAGGGCGTCCATGTCGGCGCGCAGGCCCATCATCTTGCCGCTCGCCGTACTGCGCCCACGCACCACGGCAACCAGGCCGGTCTTGCCAATGCCGGTGTGGATTTCGTCAACGCCACAAACCTGCAGTGCCTCCCGCACCCGAGCCACCGTGTAGTGCTCCTCAAAGCCGAGTTCCGGGTGGGCGTGCAGGTCACGCCGCAGGGCGGTGATCTCGGGGTGAAAAGCTGCAATATGCGCAAAAGCGCGGCCCTGAACACTCAATCTGCTTGCCTGCATCTCTGTCCTCCAACCCGAGCCACGCTTGGGCTCGGCTCAATTGCCACTTGAATCAACACCTGTTTTGCAAAAAACCAGCCCGCATTCTCGCTTGTGAAACCGCCTTTTATTTGGATTCATGGTTGGTCGTCCCATCCCAGTGAGCCACTGGCGGGTGAGCCTGAAAATGCGCAATCCGCTTGGCGTACAAGGCGTAGAGCTCGCTCAGAGGTTGTTGCGCCTGCAGGCTCGCCAGCAGCAGCAGCGCCGCCTCCCAGTCTTGCGCCCGGTAGGCCAGCAGCACCTGCTGCCACTGCGCCAACTCCGCTGCCAGGGTCTCGGGCAGCTCTGCATCCGGCCCCAAGGGCTCGAAGATGGCCACAGGCCGGTTTTTGCCTTTCACCCGCACCCGGTCGACCTCTCGGCAGGCCCAGCCGGACAAGCGTTTTTGGGTCTCTTCGCCAATCAAAATACCAACCCCGTAGTGCTTGGTCAGTCCCTCCAGGCGCGAACCCAAATTGACCGCATCGCCCATGACCGTGTAGGCCCGGCGAATTTTTGAGCCCATGTCGCCAACCCGCATCGGGCCCGAGTTCAGGCCAATGCCGATGCGCAGCTCGGGCCAGCCTTTTTTCAAAAACTGCTGGCTAAGTTGTCGCGCCTGCGCTTGCATGCCCAGCGCTGCGAGCACCGCGTTTTGCGCATGCCGAGGGTCTTCTACCGGCGCGCCCCAAAAAGCCATCACGGCGTCGCCAATGTATTTGTCCAGCGTGCCCTGGTTGGCTTCGCGTATCACCTTGCTCATGGCGGTCAGGTAGGTGTTGATCAGGTCGGACAGGTCATGCGGGCTCAGGCCCTCGGAGATCGAGGTAAACCCCCGCACATCGGCAAACAAAACCGTCAACTCGCGCTGCACCGGCACCATGGTGAAAGCGCCCGGGTTCTCGGCCATTTTCTCAACCAGTTCAGGTGGCACATAGGAGCCAAACAGGTCCGAGATTTGACGCATGCCACGGCTTTGCACAAAAAACCCGTAGGCTATTTGGTAGGCAAACAGGCACAGCAAGCAGGCCAATGAGGTGGCCAGGGGCAGCACCAGTTGCTCCTGCCAGAGCAGGGCGCTGCTGCTGGCCAGCAGCCCAGCCAAAGCCAGGGCGCCCACGCCGATGGTGTAGCGGGTTTTACGCCACAGGCCCCCGAACACCATCAGGCAGCCCAGCAGCAGCACGCTGAGCAGCTCCAGGCCCTGGGTGTAGGCCGGGCGATACAGCACCCGGGCATCAAGCATGCCCGAGATCAGATTGGCATGCACCTCTACCCCCGGAAAACTCACCCCGAAGGGCGTTGCCACCAAATCGGCCAGCCCGCTGGCCGAGGTGCCGATCAGCACGATGCGGTTTTTCAGGGCATCGGCGGGCAGCCGGCCCTGCAACACATCAAGCGCAGAATAATAGGTAAAGCTTCCCTGCGCACCCCGAAACGGCACCAAGGCGTTCAGCGCATCATCTACCGGTATCTCAATCGGCCCGACGCTGATGGATTCAACCCGGGGCTCGGCGCCGCTGCCGTAGGTCGAGCGCGACAGCCCGAGTTCAGACACGCCGGTGAAGGCCTGTAAAACCGCCAGCGACAGGGCCGGGTAATAGCGCCCTTGGTGCTCTATGAGCAAAGGCACGCGGCGCCTCACGCCGTCCTCATCCACCAGCGGATTCAGGTGGCCGGCACCGGCGGCGGCGTCCAAAAACTCGGGCAGCATGCCGGTGTAGCCCGGGTAAGACTGGGCCCGCAGGGCGCTCAAACCCCAGTCGGCGGCTGCCACGCCCTCGGGCAAGCGGCTATCTACCGCTGCAATGCCATTGTGAAAAGCAAACCCCAGCACCACCGGTCCGGCTTGCATGGCCTGGGCAAACAGCTGGTCAAAAGACAGGCGCGGGCGCCATTTTTCCAGCGCCTGCCGGAACTGTGCATCGGCCTTGAGCTCGTCTTTGGCCAGTGCCTCCAACACCATCAGGCCAGAGGACCGGTCTTTTTCAGACAAAATCAAATCCACCGCCACCAGCGACGCCTGCTGCTCGAGCACCAGCGTCACCAACCGGGCCAAGCGGTCGCGCGGCCAGGGCCAGCGGCCCTCGCCACCACGGTCTCGCTCGAGCAGGCTTTTCTCATCGATGTCCACCACCACAATGCGGTCATCAAGGGTTCGCGGTGCCAAGGCCCGCACCCGCAAGTCATAAAGCATTGACTCCAGCCTGGGCAGCAGCGGCAGGCGGTACCACTGTGCCGCATGGCCAGCGAACAAGGCCACCAGCCCTAGGCCAAGCAGCACACGCCAAGCCCGCAATTTGCCAAAGCTGCTGGCCATGGCCGTGCCAGTCAGCGCCGGACCTCTTCGACCTTCAGGTAAATCCGGCTCGCCTCGGGCGTGCTGCGCGATGAGGCGGTGACATTGCTGCCGCTGCTCCATGGCCCCTTGCCGCTGACCTCGGTCCAAACGCCAACCGGCACACTCAGCGTGGTCTCAACTTGGCTGGCGCCGCTGGCCCGCGCGCCTTGGGTCTGCTGCTGCGCAAAAAACTGCACCACCGCCTGACCACCGGTTATTTCAGCCACCACAGTCAACACGCTGCTAGTCTCAGCGCGCGTCCCCCCCTGCCCGACCTGGCGCGAGCCGGTGGCCTGGTACAGGGTCAACGAGGCGCGTTCGCCCTCCATGGCCTGCACCCGCTGCTCGGAATTGTTGTCGCGCTGGCTGGAGTTGGTCTGGGCCACACTGGCATCACCATAGCGCACCGAGATCAGCAACTGCCGCGAGCCGGTGGCCGCCACCGCCGGGCTGGGCGCGGCGGCTGGCCTGGGGTTGGTGCTGGCCAGGGTGTTCAAAAAGTTGGGGATGCTGGGCAGCATCCGCGGCGTATCGCTTGGCTGCAGGCCCATGAAGCCGGCCTCATCTTTGTTGAGAACAACACGCCCCGAAGGCCCCTCCAAAGCAGTCGAGCCCGCATACACCCGGTTGTAGGTGCCAGGTGGCGTGTTCAGGTCCAGGGCAATTTGAGGGGTGGCATACAGGGCATCAAACTCGGTGCCACGAATGCCGATGGTGGCATTCGGTGTGCTGAGCCGGTAGTCAGCGCTGTCGGATTTGCCGATTGCACCGGTCACCGTGCGAAGGCTGCCGCCAAGCAAGCGCAATGCAGCCTCGTTTTTTGGTGCGCCATGCTGGTCAGAGCGGTATTTTTCAATTTTGAGCCGGGTGTTGGGCCGCACCCAGACCAGGGCCTCGTCAATCATGCGAATCTGCACATTGGCATTGGCCTCTGTGGACACGGTGTCACCCTCATAAAGGTTTTGGCCCTTGATGGCCGGCGACTGCTGCCCGGTGTGCTTGGACACCCGCGCCACGCCCAGCACATTTTGAATGTTGCCAACAATCGCCCAAGCCGGTTGCGTGGCCAAGAGCAGCAGCAAGCCCAGCGCCCCCAACAAAAGCCCAGGCTTGGCAGCAGCAAAACAAAGACGAACATTCATGAGTTTTCCTCAAAAAATCTCCCTCAAGCGATGGTACACCCGGGCTGGTGGGCAGGCTACAGCATCAACTTCGCCAACTCTCCTGGGCCAACTTGGCTGGGCAAAACTTCGCTCGAAAGCTGCGCTCAATGGGGCCTGTGCCAAGCAGCCCCCGGGCTGTCCAAAGGGCAACTGCGCGTGCGGCACCAAAAATTGTCTTGCGCCTGACCCGGGGCCGGTTTAAGGCCTGACCAGCGTCACCGGTCCGTACCAGGCCTGGGTGTGGCTGCGGGTGTTGTCGGTGTCGGTCATGAGGCCAATGCCCAGCAGATTGCCGGGGGGCTCGCCAAAGGCGGCTTCAAAATCGGTGGCGATATGTCGCTCGTAATCGCGCCACTGGTTCAAGTGGGCCGGGCCTGACTCGAGCACCAGTTTGCGGATGCGGTCGGTGCGCGGGTTGATGATCACGCTGCCCGGTGCGCGGGTGTTGCACCACACATACATCAGCGTGGCATAGGGCATGGGCTCGCCGGTGAGGGTTTGCGCCAGTTCGGACAGCATGGCGTCCTTCATTGAAAACCGGCTTCGGTCCCCGTCAAACACCA
>BJGT01000107.1 GCA_014190675.1 Comamonadaceae bacterium
TGGCGGTCGACATCGCCCAAGAGCACCTCGTGTCCGCAGGAGGCGTAGTAGCCGGCGATCTGCGTAGCCAAGGTGGATTTACCCACACCGCCCTTTGGATTGGCAACCAAAACCGTTGGCATAAGCACCTCCTGAATTAACCGACTCCCAAATTGAATTATGGCCTGCCGGCGAAGGGGCAAAAGCTCAAGCCAAGGCGTCCCACAGCAGTTTGGTGCCGGTCAGGCCCATGCCCAGGTAGACCAGGCGGTAGAACAAGGCCGGTTTGATGCGCCGGGCCAGGCGCACGCCAAGCCAGACGCCAAGGGGTGCGAGCGGCAGCAGCACCATCGAGGTAGCCAAATTTGGCATATCCAGCAAGCCCAGCCAAGCGTAGGGCAGCCATTTGGCCAGGTTGATGAAGAAAAAGAAGAAGGCCATGACTGCCGTAAAGCGCAGGGGCGGCAGGCCCAGCGGGATCAGGTAGGCGTTGATGGGCGGTCCGCCGGCATGGGCGACGAAGCTGGTAAAGCCCGAAGCGACAGTCAGGATGCCGCCGAGCCAGCGCGGCGGCGGCGCACTGTCCGGTCGCGGCGCAAACAGCAGGCGCTGCGCCAAAAACAAGAGCGTGCAGGCGCCCACCACGCCCGCCACGGTGCGGGCGTCCAGCACCTTGAACAAAACAGCGCCAAGGGCGACGCCAACCAGGCCGAAGGGCAGCAAAAAACGCAGCAGCCGCAGGTCCAGGGATTTTCGAAACGCCGCCATGCCCAGCAGATCCATCACAAACAAGACTGGCATCAGAATCGCGGCGGCCCGAGGTACGCTGACCGCCAGGGCCATCATGGGCACGGCCAAGGAGCCCAGCCCAGCGCCAAAACCACTTTTTCCTACGCCCAGCAGCAGCACCGCAGGCACCGAGACTGCATAAAAATAGGGGTCGGTGATCAGTGGAAAGGCAAGACTCATGGCGTTTGGCCCGGGGTCCGCATCAGCGCAGGCGACAAACCATGTGAATTTTGGCGTAAGCCTGTCCGTCAAGCTTCACCGCCTGAGGTCGTACACCCCACACCCGGAAGCCGTTTCGCTCGTACAGGGCCTGTGCGCGTCGGTTGCCTTCAGTCACGGTGAGTTCGATTTGCTCGAGCTCGGTCAGCGCACGGGCCCGGGCAAGCAGGGCCTCGAGCAGCGCCTGCCCCACGCCACGGCCCGCCGCCTCAGATGCGACATACATGCCAAGCAAGGTGGCGTTGTGGCGCTCTTTGGGTCGGTAGCGCCCCTCCAAGCCAAGTTGCCCAATCAGTTCAGCGCCGCTGCAGGCTCCCAAAAAGAAATCGTGCGGGCGTTGCGCATTGGGGCTGAGTCGCTGCACTGCCCAGGCCAGCGGGCGGGCAGCCTCTTCGTCCACGCTGGAGGTAAAAGCCAGGGGGTGCTCTGCCAAGCCACGCACACGCAAGCGCTGGTAGGCCACAGCGTCGGAGCCGAGCAGCAGCCGGATGGTGGGCGGTTCAAAAGACTTCACAAGGACACCGCAAAGACCCGGCACACAGGCGCGCTGGGCGCGGGCCTGGTTGTGGTTGCCGGCCAGTCAGGCGGACAATTGACGACAATCGCTGGCATCATGTTTTCCCCTTCACAGGCCGACGTCAGGCGGTTTTTTTGTTCGGTTTATGCCAAAACCATGGCCTCTGCGCCGCTTGAGCCCTTGGAGACCATTGCCAGCCTCTGGATCAGCGAGCATCCAGAGTACCACGGGGCGCTGGCCGATGTGGATGCTGCGCTGTCCAGCATGGCCGAGGTTTTGGAAGAACGGGAGAACCCCTTTCTTCACCTCTCCATGCATTTGTCCATCAGCGAGCAGTGCAGCATTGACCAGCCGCGCGGGGTTCGGCAGGCGCTTGAGTTGCTCACGCACCGCCGCAACGCCTTGCACCAAGCCCACCATGAAGCCATGGATTGCCTGGGGCATATGCTGTGGGAAAGCCAGCGCGCCGGGCGACCGCCCGACGGGCAGGCCTACCTGGCCTGCATTGAGCATCAAGCGACCCGGGACTGAGCCCGACTGAGCCTGTGAACACAGGCTTTCGCGCATTTCGCTCTAGCGAAACTTGTTCTGCGGCACGGTTTTGAGTTCACCTGGCAAGCCGCTTATATAGGACGCCAGTTCTTTGAGCTCGGCATTGGAAAACTGCTTTGCCACTCCGCTCATGACCGCATTGGCGCGGCCCACTTTGGCATTGTTTTCGGTCTTGTAAGCCTTCAGGGCAACCACCAGGTAGTCGGCGTGTTGTCCGGCGAGCTTGGGGTAGCTGGCGTCTATCGGCTTGCTGAAGTTCTCGCCATGGCAAGACACACAAGCGCCTTTTTTAACCAGCTCGGCCACTTTTGCCGAAGCATCGGCCGCTTTGGCTGGGAGCATTGCCCCTTCGGTTTTTCCATGCGCCTCATAGTAGGCACCCAGGTCGGCCATGTCTTGCTCAGTCAGGTTGTCACCGATGCCGCGCATGGTGGGGTGCTTGCGATCGCCTTTTTTGTAGGCGCTGAGTGCCGAGGCGATGTACTTGGCGCCTTGACCGGAAATTTTCGGGACCTTGTAGATTTCAGGGAAACTGGCTTGGTAGCCTTGGATGCCATGACAGCCGATGCACATTGCAATCTTCTTCTCCCCGGCCTTGGCATCGCCCTGGACCTCTGCTGCCTGAGTGGGAAGGATGGTCGCGCAGGCGACAAGTAAGGTGGCCAGCGGGGCAAGAAATTTTTTCATTTTGGGAGGACAATCAACCGACGCCTGGGATAAAACAGCCCTACATTATATCGATCAAGGCCCCCCTACACTGGCTCCGCAGCATAAGCATCATCCGCTACCGACCATTCCACCAGCACCCGCCGACAAGCGCAACCCTTAGCCCTTCGTCATCGATCCGGTGACAAACCATGTGCCATCCAACACCATGAAATTTCAAGGCAGCTCAAATTACATCGCCACCCAAGACCTGATGCTGTCCGTCAACGCGGCCATCACACTGCAGCGGCCCTTGCTGGTTAAGGGCGAGCCGGGCACCGGCAAAACCATGCTGGCAGAAGAGGTGGCGAGCGCGCTGAACATGCCGCTGCTCCAGTGGCACATCAAATCGACCACCAAGGCGCAGCAGGGCTTGTATGAGTACGACGCAGTCAGCCGACTGCGCGACTCCCAGCTGTCTGACCTAGATGGGGGTGAGCGGGTCAAAAACATCCACAATTACATTGTCAAGGGCGTGCTGTGGCAGGCCTTTACCGCCGAACAGCCAGTCGCGCTGCTGATTGATGAGATCGACAAAGCCGACATTGAATTTCCGAACGACCTGCTGCGCGAAATCGACCGCATGGAGTTCTACTGCTACGAGACACGCCAGCTCATCAAAGCCAAAAACCGGCCCCTGGTGTTCATCACCTCGAACAACGAAAAAGAACTGCCGGATGCTTTTTTGCGACGCTGCTTCTTTCACTACATCAAATTTCCTGACGCCGCCACCATGCAAAGCATCGTCGACGTGCACTTTCCAGGTATCAAAAAAGAGTTGCTTGGGGCAGCCATGAAAACTTTTTACGATGTGCGCGGTCTGCCGGGGCTCAAGAAAAAACCCTCCACCAGCGAGTTGCTGGACTGGCTCAAGCTGTTACTGGTTGAGGATATCCCCCTGGCGGCCTTGCAAACCAAGGAAGACAAGGTGGCTGTGCCCCCCCTGGTCGGCGCGCTGCTCAAGAACGAGCAAGATGTCACGCTGTTCGAGAAACTGGTTTTTATGCAACGCCACAACCGCTGAGGCGAGCCGCCTTGAACCCGCTGCCTCGCAAGCCCACCGTCCAGACCCAAAGCGGCCACTTGTGCCAGCCAGTCACCCTGAGTGGCGAGCATGTGGTCTTGGTGCCCCTGTCTGCTGCGCACCATGACGATCTGGTGGCCGCAGCGCAGGACGGCGAGTTATGGCGCCTGTGGTACACCGCTATTGCGGCACCAGAGGCGATGGCCAGCGAAATCCAACGCCGTCTTGACTTGCAAGACAAGGGCTCTATGCTGGCGTTCGCAGTGCTCGAGAAAAGCACGGGCCAAGCGGTCGGTATGACCACCTACATGAACATCGACAACACCAACCGCCGCCTAGAAATTGGCTCCACTTGGTACCGGCTTCGGGTTCAGCGCACAGGGCTCAACACAGAGTGCAAATTGCTGCTGCTCGAGCAGGCTTTTGAGCGCCTGCAATGCATCGCGGTCGAGTTTCGCACCCATTTTTTCAACCAGCAAAGCCGCGCCAGCATCGAGCGACTAGGCGCCAAGCTTGACGGCGTCTTGCGCAGCCATCAGGTCAACCCCCATCCGCAGGCCATGGGCAGCTTGCGCGACACCTGTGTCTACAGCATCGTGGCAGCTGAGTGGCCCACCGTGCGCGCCCACCTGAAACACCAGTTGGTCAAACCCCGCACGGCGGCGGCAGACGCCGCCTGACGCCATGCTGATTGATTTTTTCTACACGCTTCGCTCGGCCAAGTTGCCAGTGTCGGTCAAAGAGTTTCTGACACTGCTGGAAGCCCTTCAAAAAGGTGTTGTCGGCCCGAATTTGGCGTTGGGGCAGGGGGATGCGGGCAGCGGCTACACCCTGGATGACTTCTACTATCTCAGCCGCACCACCCTGGTCAAGGATGAAAAAAACTACGACAAGTTCGACCGCGCTTTTGCCGGCTACTTTAAGGGCGTGCAAGCGATTGCCGACTTCACCCGTGACATCCCGCTGGAATGGTTACGCAAAAGCCTGGAACTCAACCTGAGCCCTGAGGAGCGGGCCAAGATTGAAAAAATGGGCTGGGACGAGCTCATGGAAACCCTCAAAAAACGCTTCGAGGAACAAAAAGAGCGCCACGAAGGCGGCAGCAAATGGATTGGCACCGGCGGCACCAGCCCGTTTGGCGCCTATGGTCAAAACCCCCAGGGCATTCGCATCGGGCAGGACAAGGGACGCAACAAAAGTGCGGTGAAGGTCTGGGACCAGCGCGCCTACAAAGACTACGACGACAGCCAAGAGTTGGGCACCCGCAACATCAAGGTGGCACTGCGCCGGCTGCGCAAGTTTGCACGCGAGGGCCATGAGGAAGAGCTTGACCTTGATGACACCATACGCAGCACCGCTGCCAATGCGGGCTACCTGAACATCAAAATGGTTCCCGAGCGACACAACAACGTCAAGGTGCTGCTGTTGATGGATGTGGGCGGCACCATGGACGAGCATATTTCCCGGGTTGAAGAGTTGTTCTCGGCGAGCAAATCCGAATTCAAACACCTTGAGTTTTATTATTTTCACAACTGCGTCTACGACTTCATGTGGAAGAACAACCGGCGCCGTTTCAGCGAGAAATTTCCCACGCTCGACATCATTCGCAAGTACAACAAAGACTACAAGCTGATCTTTGTTGGCGATGCCACCATGAGCCCGTATGAAATTTTGCAACCCGGCGGCAGTGTGGAGTACAACAACGAAGAGGCCGGCGTGGAATGGCTGCAGCGCCTGACCAAGGCCTTCCCCAAATTCGCCTGGATCAATCCCGAGCCCCAGGGGGTTTGGCAGTACCGGCAAAGTATCAGCGTGGTACAGCAAATTATGAACCAGCGCATGTACCCGCTGACCCTGCGCGGCCTCGAGGAGGCGATGCGCTTGCTGACCAAGTAAGGTGCGCGCCATGGCAGAGCCCGGGCTGCGTCAGCGCGGAGTTCAATCTTGCAGGTGTTCGCTCAACAGCTGGGCCACATGGATTGCAGGGCGCGCGCTGGACTGTCTGATTTGATGCCTGCAACTGGTGCCGTCAGCGACCCACAGCGCCTCGGGCCGGGCGCGCAGGGCGGGTAACAAGCTCAGTTCGGCCATGTCCATGGACACCCTTTCATGCGCTGCCTCATAGCCAAAGCTGCCGGCCATGCCGCAGCAACTGCTGTCGATCAGTTCCGGCTCGGCGCCTGGAATCAGCCGAATCACCTCGAGCACATCGGGCATCAAACCAAAGGCTTTTTGGTGGCAGTGGCCGTGTACCAAGATGGGTTTTTTGGCTGGTCTTAATTTGGCGCTCAAACCCAGCAAGCGCCCGGCTTTGGCTTCGCGGGCCAAAAATTCTTCAAGCAACACCGCCTCGGCGCCCACGGTCTGGGCTGCTTCGCCCAAGCCCATCACCAGCGCTTCGTCACGCAGGGTCAACAAGCACGAGGGCTCCAGGCCAACAATGGGAATGCCGCGCTGCGCAAAGGGCAGCAAGGCGTTGATCAGTTCGCCGGCCTGTTTGCGTGCCTGATCGACCAGACCCAGGGACAAAAACGTTCGTCCGCAACACAGGTGTGGGCCACCCGCGCCCGAGCTTCGCCCGGCTTTGGCGGCGAGGTGAATGCTGTAACCGGCAACGCTCAAAACCCGAAAAGCCGCCCGCGCGTTGTCGGATTCAAAGTAGCCGTTAAAGGTGTCCACAAACAAGACCAGGGGCTTTTCAGCGCGCAGCAGGTCTTGCGCCGACACCCCGGCAGGGCCTTGGTTGAAAAAATGCTGGGCTTCCCAAGTCGGCCAGCTGCGCCGGGCCGACAGGCCGGTCAGAAGCTCTGCCCAGCGGGCCAATACAGGCAGGCGGTTACGCAGGTTCAGCAGGCCCGAGAAGCGAGCTGCAAAGGGCGCATAAAGCGGCAGGTAAGCGATCAAACGGTCTCTAAGGGTGTAGCCATGCCGCGACTTGTAGTGGTGGAGGGTTTCGATCTTCATGCGCGCCATGTCAACGCCGGTGGGGCAATCGCGTCGGCAGCCTTTGCAGCTCACGCACAGGTCCATGGCCTCCATGAGGGCCGGACTGGCCAGCCCCTGGTCATCAAGTTGGCCGCTGAGCGCAAGGCGCAAGGTGTTGGCCCGGCCCCGGGTCAGGTGTTGCTCGTCCCGGGTGACCCGGTAGCTGGGGCACATGGTCCCGGCGTCGAAGTTTCGGCAACTGCCGTTGTTGTTGCACATGTCTACGGCTTTGGCAAAGCCTTGTGCCGGGTCGCCGCCAGTGCCGGGGCTGCTGATTTCCTCGGTGAGCGGGTTATTTTGGACATCCCAGGCGCGCCAGTCCAGGGCAGTTTGAATCGGGATCACCTTGTATGCCGGGCCGTAACGCATCAGCGAGCGCTCGTCCATAGCGGGCGGGTTGACGATGCGTTGGGGTGAGAGCAGGTTCAGCGGATCCAGGTGCTGTTTGATTGCAGCAAAAGCCTGGTTGATTTTGGGTCCAAATTGCCATTGAATCCACTCACCCCGGCACAAACCGTCGCCATGCTCACCGCTGTAGGCGCCCCGGTATTTGCGCACCAGGGCGCTGGCCTCTTCTGCGATACGACGCATCTGGCTCGCGCCCTGGCGCCGCATATCCAAAATTGGCCGTACATGCAGCGTACCCACTGATGCGTGCGCATACCAGGTGCCCCGCGTCCCGTGGCGTTTGAATACTTCAGAGAGTTGGTCTGTGTACTGCGCGAGATGCTCCAGAGGTACCGCGCAATCTTCAATAAAGCTCACCGGCTTACCGTCGCCCTTGAGGCTCATCATGATGTTCAAGCCAGCTTTGCGCACATCCCACAATTTTTTTTGCGACATTTCGTCGGTCAGTTCGACCACGCTGCCCGGCAGGCCGAGGTCTCCCATCAGCGCCGCCAATTGGCGCAGCTTGAGCTTCAAGTCGTTCTTGTTCGTGCCAGCAAACTCGACCAGCAAAATAGCCTCTGGCGTGCCGATCAGGGCCTGCCGGATGGTGGCAGCGAAGGCCGGATTTTGCAGCGACAAGTCGAGCATGGTGCGGTCCACCAATTCGACTGCCGTCAGGCTTCCTTCGCCGAGTTTGACGATGTGTTGGGCGGCCTCCATGGCCCGGTGAAAACTCGGGAAATTCACCACCCCCAAAACTCTGGCGCCGGGTAGTTCGCTGAGCTTCAAGCTGATGGATTGGGTCATGCCCAGCGTGCCTTCGCTGCCGACCAGCAGATGGGCCAGGTTGACAGACCCGTCGCTGGTGTAAGGGCGCTCGCTCTGGTTGCAAAATATGTCCAGGTTGTAGCCTGCGACCCGGCGCAGCAATTTCGGCCAGTGCAGCGCGATCTCGCCGCCCAGGCCATCAGCCAGGTGTTTGACAAAGTCGCCTAATTCGCGCGCCCGGCCGCTGCTGTGTTGGTAGGCCCCAAGTTCAAGCAATGCGCCATCGCTTTGCCAGGCAGTCAAGCCCAGCACGTTGTGAACCATGTTGCCGTAGGCAATCGAGCGGCTGCCACATGAGTTGTTGCCAGCCATGCCGCCCAAGGTGGCCTGCGCGCCGGTTGACACATCTACTGCAAACCACAGGCCATGGGGCTTGAGCTGGCGGTTGAGATGGTCGAGCACCAGGCCTGGCTGCACCTCGGCGCAGCGCTTGGCCAGATCCAGGTGCAGCAGGCTGCGCAGGTGTTTGCTGTGGTCTATGACCAGGCCAGCACCCACGGTTTGCCCGCATTGGCTGGTGCCACCACCGCGCGGCATTATGGGGACGCCGAGATCGCGACAAATCGCCATCGCCTCGGGTACCTCATGGGCAAAGCGTGGCAAAAACACGCCCACTGGCATGACCTGGTACACCGACGCGTCGGTAGCGTAGCGGCCACGGTCAGCGGCGGTAAACAGCACCTCGCCCTGCGTGTGCCTGCGCAGGCGGGCGGCCAGGCGGCCAGCGATGTCGTTGCTGGCGCGTGACACCTGCTCGTAGGTGTCGGCCGGTGAAAGCGCGGACAAATGGGGCTCTGGGGCGTTCATGGTGGAAGTTCGGGTTAAACCCTGGGGGTCTGTAGGCGCACCTGCGGTGCCCCGCTTGTCTATTTTGTATGCAAAAATGGCCGATAGCCTGAGATTATTTGCACATGCTTCATCTTGACTTTCATCCGACTGGGCGGCATTTCTTGCAAATTCCGGGCCCCTCGCCAGTGCCGGACCGCATTCTGCGCGCCATCAGCCTGCCCACCATAGACCACCGCGGCCCAGAATTTGGGGCCTTGGGCTTGAAGGTGATGGCAGACCTGCAAAAAATTTTTAAAACTACTCGCCCGGTGCTGATTTACCCGGCTTCGGGCACTGGCGCCTGGGAGGCTGCCTTGGTCAACACCCTCAGCGCGGGCGACCAGGTGCTGATGTTTGAGACCGGTCACTTTGCCGCCCTTTGGCACAAGCTCGCCACCCGCCTGGGCTTAAGCGCCGAGCGGCTCGCCTGGCCCGGGGCGTCCGCCTGGCGCCAAGGCGTTGATGCCAGCATGGTCTCGCAACGCTTGGCAGCCGACCCCGGTCACCAGATCAAGGCGGTGTGTGTGGTGCACAACGAAACCTCCACCGGCGTGACCAGCGACATCGCAGCCGTGCGACGCGCCATCGACAGCGCCGCTCACCCGGCCCTGTTGTTGGTTGACACCATTTCTGGTTTGGCAGCAGCAGATTACAGACATGACGAATGGGGTGTTGATGTCACCGTTAGCGGCTCCCAAAAAGGACTGATGCTGCCCCCTGGCATAGCCTTCAATGCCGTCTCGCCCAAAGCCATTGAAGCCAGCAAAAAATCGACTCTGCCCAAATCTTTTTGGGCCTGGGACGAGATGCTGGAGATCAACCGTAGCGGGTATTTTCCGTACACCCCCAACACCAACCTGATGTATGGCCTGAGTGAGGCCTGCGACATGATTTTGGGCCAGGGTCTGGATCGGGTGTTCCGGCGCCACCAGCGCTGGGGCGAGGGCGTGCGTGCTGCGGTGCGGGCTTGGGGCCTGCCAATTCAATGCGCTGACCCGGCTCTCTATTCGCCGGTTCTGACCGGCGTCATGACCCCCGAGGGCCTGGACGCCGATGCCCTGCGCCGGCTAATCTACGAACGTTTTGATTGCTCGCTGGGTACCGGTTTGGGCCAACTCAAGGGCCGCATGTTTCGCATTGGCCACTTGGGTGATTGCAATGACCTGACCTTGATCGCCGCCCTGTCGGCCTGCGAAATGGGCTTGAAGCTTTGCGGCACGCCCTTGGCAGGCTCGGGCGTACAGGCTGCCATGGACTTTTTCGCCGGGCAGCAGGCACCGGCTTGAGCAAGGCCGGCCTGCTTGTAGCAAAGCCCAAGCACCCAGGCCGGGGCTGTTCGTTGGTCGCTGTGATGGCGTTTTGAAACCGCTGGGCCGGGGTACTAGCGGCTCAAGCCGGTGGCTAAGCCAAAACCGGCGTTGAGTATGGTTTCTTCAATGATGTTTTGCATTGGTGTTGCCCTGCCACCGCAAGACACCGAGACATGGGATGCGTCCGAACGGTCCAGCACATCCAAGCCGGCATTGAGCCCCAGCACAGGGAGCAGCGCACTGCCACCCGAGGCCAGCAAAATCACGGGCGAGGCCAGAATACGGCTCCACCAAATGGTGTCATGAATTTCAGCCAGGTTCATGGCGTTCTGGCAGGGCTGGGAACGGTACAGCTCTTGGCGTGTATCTAAATTGTGCACCGTCGACTTGGTCTGGCTGGCACAGCCCGTCAGTAAAAAAACAGCAGTGAAAAGAGCGGCCAGCTTCACGATTTTTCTCAGTGGTTCAGCAAAGTTGTTGCACCGCCACCAGTTTAGCCTGCTCCGACAAGCCGCCCTCACCGCCCTTCTGTGGCCTGTAAAATTGAAGCTCATGCCGCCGTAGTTCAATGGATAGAACGAGCGCCTCCTAAGCGCTAGATATGGGTTCGATTCCCGTCGGGGGCGCCAAAT
>BJGT01000108.1 GCA_014190675.1 Comamonadaceae bacterium
TGCAGCCCTCCACCGCTGCCCTGCAGTATGTGGCCGACTGGCTGATACGCGGCATGGGGCTGATGCTGCTGGTGATTTTGCTGCTGGCCTTGGTCGATGTGCCACTGCAAAACTTTTTGCACAAATCGCGCCTGAAGATGTCGCACCAGGAGGTCAAGCAGGAGCACAAAGAGTCTGAAGGCAACCCGCAGCTCAAATCCAAACAGCGCCAGCGTCAGCGCGAGGCAGCCCAGGGCAACAGCATTGCTGCTGTGCCAAAGGCTGATTTTGTGCTGATGAATCCAAGCCATTTTGCGGTGGCAATCCGTTATGACGAGGCCAGCATGCGCGCCCCGCAAGTGATCTCCAAAGGCGCGGATCTGCTGGCCATGCGGATACGCGATTTGGCCAAGCAAAACGCGATTCCAGTGCTGCAGTCACCCATGCTGGCCCGTGCGCTGTATGCCCATGCCGAGCTGGACCAAGATATTCCGGCTAGCCTGTACACCGCTGTGGCTCAGGTGATGGTCTACATCTACCGGCTCAAGGCTGCGCTGCGCGGCGATGGACCGATGCCCGGGGAGCCACCGCTGCCCTTTGTGCCGCCCGAGCTCGATCCGCTGTCGCGGGTGATTGCCGCCAGGAATCCGCCATGAACCCGCAACTCCAGACCTTGAAAAACTGGCTTGACAGCAACAAGAGCTTGATTCAGGGTGCGGCGGCACCGATTTTGGTCGTGGCAATTTTGGCGATGATGGTGTTGCCCATGCCGCCCTGGCTGCTCGACACTTTCTTTACCCTGAATATTGCAGTCGCGCTGATGGTGATGATGGTGGCAGCCTACATGCTGCGACCGCTGGATTTCTCGGCTTTTCCAGCGATTTTGCTGCTCACTACCCTGATGCGGCTGTCGCTCAACGTGGCCTCTACCCGGGTGGTGTTGCTCGAGGGGCACACCGGCCCGGGCGCGGCAGGCGCAGTGATCGAGGCCTTTGGCCACTTTTTGATCGGCGGCAATTTTGCCGTCGGCCTGATTGTGTTTTCGATTTTGGTGGTAATCAACTTTGTCGTCGTGACCAAGGGCGCCGAACGCATTGCCGAGGTGTCGGCGCGCTTTGCACTCGATGCCATGCCAGGCAAACAGATGGCCGTGGACGCCGACCTGAATGCCGGATTGATTAACGAGAAAGAGGCCAAGCGGCGGCGTGCCGAGGTGTCTGAAGAGGCAGACTTTTTTGGCTCGATGGACGGCGCCTCCAAGTTTGTGCGGGGCGACGCGGTGGCCGGCATCCTGATTTTGCTGATCAACATCTTCGGCGGCTTTGCCATTGGCGTGTTGCAGCACGGCCTGAGCGCCGGCCAGGCGGCTGACACCTATATTTTGCTGGCTGTGGGCGACGCCCTGGTGGCCCAGGTACCGGGCCTGCTGATCTCGGTGGCCGCCGCCATGGTGGTCTCACGGGTGGGCAAAGAGCAGGATTTGGGGCGCCAGATCGTGGCGCAAATGCTGGTATCGCCAAAGGTGCTGGGCATCACGGCAAGCATCATGGGGGTGCTCGGTGTGATACCCGGCATGCCGCATGTGGTGTTCCTGGGCATTGCCCTGGTGCTGGGCTATGGCGCCTGGGCGATAGCCCACCAGCCAGCAGCGCCAGACCCCGCTGCACTGGCTGCCGCCAGTGGCCCGGCCATCGGTCACGGGCCCGAGGGTGACGCCTCATGGGACGACCTGCAGCCGGTTGATCAGCTTGGGCTAGAGCTGGGTTACCGGTTGATTTCACTGGTGGACAAGGGTCGCCAGGGGGATCTGCTGACCCGCATCAAGGGGGTGCGGCGCAAGTTCGCCCAAGAGGTGGGGTTTTTGCCGCCGCCAGTGCATGTGCGCGACAACCTCGATCTCAGGCCCAGCGGCTACCGCATCACCCTGCGCGGCGTGACCATGGGTGAGGGCGAGGCTTTTCCAGGCATGCACATGGCGATCAACCCCGGGGGTATCACCACCCCCTTGATTGGGACTGCCACCACCGACCCGGCCTTTGGCCTGCCGGCCCACTGGATTGATGACAGCCAGAGAGAAGCCGCGCAAATGGCCGGCTTTACCGTGGTTGATTCAGAGACCGTGATGGCGACACATTTGTCACACTTGATGCAAGTGCAGGCCTCGAAATTACTCAGCCGAACCGAGACCCAGCAGCTGGTGGAGTATGTGGCCAAGCAGGCCCCCAAATTGATTGAAGAAGTCGTTCCGAAAATGGTGCCAATCGCAGTTTTCCAGAAAGTTCTTCAGCTCTTGCTGGAGGAGTCCGTGCACATCCGTGACATCCGCACCATCATTGAATCATTGGCCGAGCATGCCAGCAGTGTGAGCGATCCGGCCGAGCTGGCGCGTCGGGTCCGCGTGGCCCTGTCGCCGGCCATCGTGCAGCAAATTTATGGCCCTGCCCGCGAGCTCGATGTGATTGCCATCGAGCCGGCACTCGAGCGCTTGCTGGTGCAGGCCCTGGGCAATGCAGCGGGTGCCGCGCTAGACCCCGGGGTGGCCGAACTGCTCAACCGTTCAGCGGCCGAAGTGGCGCTGCGCCAAGAGGAACTCGGTGTGCCTGCCTGCCTGCTGGTGCCCGATTCGATCCGCAGCGCCATCGCCCGGCTGGTGCGGCGTGTGGCACCGCGCCTGCAAGTGCTGGCGCACAGCGAAATCCCTGAGTCTCACAGCATCCGTATTGGCCCGATCCTCAAAGGCGCTCCATCATGAATATTCAACGCTTTACCGCATCCACCTCGCGCCAGGCGCTGGCCAAGGCGCGCATGGCCTTTGGCGACGAAACCCTTATTTTGGCGAACCGCAGCACCGACGAGGGCGTGGAGGTTTTGGCCACGGGCGAGAGCACGCTCGCGCTTGAGCAGCGCCGACTCGCACCCCAGGCCCGCCCGGCATCGTTTTCGAACCGGGTACGCGACCAATTCCCAGAAGAACTGCGGCGCGAGCCGGGCGACAACGATCGCGATGCGCAGGAGCAGGTCGAAGACGACGCTGCCCGCCTAGCCATGAGCACCCTGTCGTTTCAGGACTATGTGCGCGACAGAATGTTGCGCCGCCGCCAGGAGGCCTTGAGCGGACTGCCAGACAGCGGCGCCACAGACCGCCCCCGGCAAAAACCAAAGCCAGCGGTGCCTAGCCCGGCCAGCCCGCCAGCCACAGTCAAACCCAACCGAACCGAGCTGGCGGCCCCGGCCAAGCCGGCGTTGGCGCGAAGCAGTACCGACAGCTTGGTCGATGAGTTTCACGCCATGAAGGCGCTGATTGAGGACCGCTTCAACACACTGACCTGGCTGGGCCAGGCACGCCAGAACCCGATCCAGTCAAGCCTGATGCTCAAGCTGATTCGGGCTGGTTTTTCACCGCTGCTGGCGCGCACTATTTTGGAACGCATGCCCGAGGGCGTGGGGGCAGCAGAGTCGATGCGCTGGGTGATGGCGATCCTTGAGCGCAACCTGCGCACCGATGCACGCAGCAAACCCCTGCTTGAAGAGGGCGGCGTGTTTGCCCTGGTGGGTGCTACCGGCGTAGGCAAGACCACCACGACCGCCAAGTTGGCCGGCCTGTGTGCCCGGGCCCAGGGCGCGGCCAGCGTTGGGCTGATCACGCTTGACACCTACCGCGTAGGTGCCCACGAGCAGTTGCGTGCATTTGGCCGCACGATGGGGGTGGTGGCGCATTTGGCGCATGACCAGGCTGCGCTACAAGATTTGCTGGGCCTGCTGGCGAACAAAAAATTGGTGCTGATTGACACCACCGGCCTGGCCCCGAGCGATCCGCGCAAGCAAGACATGCTCAAGGTGCTCGAACTGCCTGCAGTGAACCGCTTGCTGGTGCTCAACGCGGGCGGCCAGGGCGATGCGATCGACAATGTGGTGAGCTCGTTCAAGTGCGCCGGGGTGCAGCAGACCCTGCTCACCAAGCTCGACGAGGCAGCCAAACTCGGCCCAGTGCTGGATGCGACGATTCGCCACCAACTGCTGCTGCGCGGCCTCACCATGGGGCAAAAAGTGCCCGAGGACTGGGCCAGTGCGGATGCAGCCAATTTGGTGCGCATGTCGATGCGCTCGCCCGGCAAGTCGGCCTTTGACCCGAGCGCCGCTGACCTGGGTTTTTTCTATTCGCAGCCCCTGCCTGGCCAACCAGGGGTGCTGCATGCTTGACGATCTGACCCACCCGGTCACTGGCCTGCGGGGTCTGACCGTGCAGGCGGCAACGCTGCCGCACAAAAATTCGTTTGGAGCGCACCATGTACACGGCTAAAGGCCAGCTCGACCGCAATGCGCTGATCCGTCAGTACCAGCCGCTGGTGCACCGCCTGGCCCACCACATGATGGCCAAGCTGCCAGCCAGTGTGGAGGTTGATGACCTGATCCAGGTCGGGCTGATCGGCCTGTCTGAGGCTTTGAGCCGCTACGAAACCGGCCAGGGCGCGCAGTTCGAGACCTTTGCCACGCAGCGCATCCGGGGGGCCATGCTCGACGAGCTGCGCGAGAACGACTGGATGTCACGCGGCTCGCGCAAAAACCAAAAAGACATTGAGCAGGCCTTGCGCCGGCTCGAACACCAGCTTGGCCGCAGCCCCATAGAGAGCGAGATTGCAGCCGAATTGGGGCTCAGCCTGAGCGACTACCAAAGCCTGCTGGGCAAGGTGCGCGGAACCCAACTGATTTACCTGGAAGACATGGGTCGCAGCGGCGAAGATGACGACGGTTTTTTAGACCGTCATGTGGCCGACAACGATGCCGACCCCTTGAACCTGCTGGGTGACCAGCGCCTGCGCCAGGCCCTGGTCGCGGCCATCAAGACCCTGCCCGAGCGGGAACAATTTGTCATGAGCATGTACTACGAGCAGGACATGAACCTGAAAGAAATCGCAGCCGTGCTCAACATCACCGAGTCACGCGTGTGCCAGCTGCACAGCCAGTCGGTGGCGAGATTACGCGCCAAAATGCGCGCGCACTGAGACAACACTTGTCTCTGGACGCTCTCAGGGGTACCAACAACCAGGGTTTCGCAGCCAGGGGCTGGCAATATCAGGCCAACAAGCCGGTGCGGGATCCGCTTGGGCGGCCGGGACTGGCATACCGGCTGCCCGGGCCGGTCTGACCATAGCCCTGCGCCTGGGCGGCGGGAACCAAAATACCCAGGGCACGCTCCACCAAGGCGCTGCGGCGCATCAGGCTCTGGCGCTGGGTGGCCAGTGTCTGCGCCAGTTTGCGCAAACGCAGCATCAGTTGGCGGTCGTGGCGCTGCGCCTCATCGAGGCCGCTGCCGGCATCGGCCAGGGCCAGCGTAGCCAAGCGCAAGGCGCTTGCAGCAGTCGCCAAAGACTCTGGCTCCCCCGCAACAATGGCCGCGGCCAGACAGCTGAGCTGGCGCTCAGTGTCAAGCAGGGTGTCGGCAAATGGCTGGGCGCTCATGGGGCTGGCAAGTTGGGCAGTCTGGGCTGGGGCGATTTGACTCAGTGCCGGCTGCTCTTGAGCATTTCCTGCGCATTGACCAGCAGTTGATCGGCGATTGCCTCGGGGTTGACAACAAAGCTGCCCTGGGCAATGGCTGCGCGCATGGCATTGACTTTGCTCATGTCAACCGCCGCCTGGTCGCGGCTGGCTGCTCCGAGCGAGCGGGCCATGGTCGAGACGGTCAAAGCTACGCCCCCAGTGGGCACCGGCGATGGGGTCGCAGCCGGTGTTGTGCCAGACCCTGCCTTGCCCGCGGCGGGCTGGGTCGGATTGTTGGCGAGCGCCGCGTTCTCAAAGTGTTGATTGATTTTCATCATGCTCCCCCGCATTGCTTGACTATGGACATCGTAGTTTCTTTATCGGCGAAATCTGTGTGCGCTTGAGGACTCATTTGCAGCTACTCACTCAATTAAAGGTCTAACTGGACGGTTTTATGGTCGCTGACCAGGCCCGACATCACGCGGCCGTTGTCCATGCGAACCCGGGCGGGTTGGCCAATCACGCCAGCCGACAGCGCCAGTCCGTCAGACACGACCTGAAAACCGGCGCCCTGGGCCAGCACCCTGACCTGGCTGCCAGCCTGGAACACCTGCGCCGGACGCAGCAGGGCCTGGCGCAAGGCCTGCCCGGTGCCCAGCGTGCGCACCGCAACCTGGCCCAGCCACTGGGCCGGCGTTGCCAAAATTGGGCTGGGCTCCTGGGCCCAGTCGACTTCGGCCTGCATGGCATCGCCCGCATTGAGCACCGCGCCGGCCGCCAACTCGCCACGCACCACCCAGGCCGGGCCAAAGGCCTTGACGGTGAGCGGCAAAAAAATACTCCAGCGGCTGACCCCTTCGGCGCAGCGCAGGCCCAGGCGGGTTTTACCCCAGAGCCGGGTACCGGGCGGCACAAAGGGCTCAACCCGGGCGCAGGGCGCGAGCCGCAAGCGGCCGTCGGGCTCGCCCAGCACGGTCTCGAGGCGCAGGGGGTTGGGCTGTTGGGCCGATTGGGCCGCGACGACCGCCTGTTCGACCCAGCCCTGCGCAGCGGCCATCCACTCGGCGCTCAGCCCGCCGGCCGGGCCACTGGGCTGGGTTTGAGCGGCGGCGCTGACGCCCAACCCCAGGCTACAGACCAGCGCGGTCAGCCTGGCTGCGGCGCGCTTGGTGGGGGCAATCGTCATGGTGTGCTCGCTAAAGAAATTCGAGCCCTACTGTAGGCCGTGTTGGGGCCGCATGAAGACTTGATTAGGGCTGCATTTGGGGCGTATTTTTCAGCTTTGCGAAGCTCAAGTATTTCCCATAATTGCCCCGCGCTGTCCAACCAGGCCCTGTGCTGGGATCGACAGGCATTCAAACTCAGGGAGTGACACATGTTGGCTAATTTGACTGCTGGATTGGACTTTCATTCGAAGGCCCTGGTTCTGCGCGCCCAGCGCCAAGGCGTGATCGCCAGCAACATTGCCAACGCCGACACACCGGGCTTTGCGGCGCGGGACATCAACTTCAAAGAGTCCATGTCAGCCGCAAAAAGCAGCAGCCTGGCGCTGGACGGCCTGCGGGGCAGCAGCACCAACCCGGCCCACATGGCAACCACAGGCAGCAGCCTAGGCGGCCCAGACTCAGACCGGGGCTTGGTTTATGCCGCCCAGAGCCAGCCCAGCATGGATGGCAACTCGGTTGACCTGGACCGGGAGCGGGCGAATTTTGCCGACAACTCGGTGCGCTATGAAGCCACCCTCAGGTTTATTAACGGCTATTCGAAGACGATCTTGAGCGCCATTCAAGGCCAGTAAGCCAAAGCCATCAGCCAGCGCAACCTGCCGGAGCCCAATATGTCCATGTTTTCCATCTTCAATGTCTCGGGCAGCGCCATCAGCGCACAGTCCCAGCGCCTCAATGTGGTGGCGAGCAACCTGGCCAATGCCGATGCAGTGGCCGGGCCCGATGGCCAGGGCTACAAGGGCCGCCAGCTGGTGTTTGAGACCCTGCCCATGGGTTCTGCCGCTTCCTCTGGCGTGCGCGTCACGGCGGTCAAGGAAAACAATGACCCGCTGCGCCGGGTGCACAACCCGAACCACCCCTCAGCCGACGCCGAGGGCTATGTGACCCACTCCAATGTCAACCCGGTCGAGGAAATGGTCAACATGATTTCGGCCTCCCGCTCCTATCAGAACAATGTCGAGGTGATGAACACCGCCAAGGCCTTGCTGCTAAAAACCCTGCAAATGGGTCAATAAACCGAAGGAACTCCGCCCATGGCCCTCAACCTCACCCCCAGCGTCCAGGCCAGCCAGCCCGCGCTGCAAAACCTGACCGGCAGCAGCGTTGCTGCTGAAAAAACCGACGCCACGTCACAGCAGGATCGCTTTTTGAAGCTGCTGGTGGCGCAACTCAACAACCAGGACCCGATGAACCCGATGGACAACGCACAGTTGACCAGCCAGACCGCGCAGATCAGCACCGTGTCGGGCATCGAACAGCTCAACAGCAACCTGCTGGCACTGGGCAAACAATTTACAGCCATGCAAGCCGTTCAAAGCACAACCATGATTGGCCACGATGTACTGACAAGCGGCAACCGGCTCGAGATCAGCCAAGGCCAGGGCAGGGGCGGCATGGAACTGGCCAGCG
Organism: Comamonadaceae bacterium; assembly: GCA_014190675.1. Lineage (GTDB taxonomy): Bacteria > Pseudomonadota > Gammaproteobacteria > Burkholderiales > Burkholderiaceae_C > Rhodoferax. Next base: position 8,097 of record BJGT01000108.1, read on the forward strand.
CGGCGGACAAGGTCAGCGTGCAGATCTTCTCAGCCGGGGGCCAGTTGGTCGACACCCTGGAACTGGGCAGCATGGCCGCCGGGCGGCAAGAGTTCGCCTGGGATGCCAGCAAATACAGCGGCGCAAGCGCCTTGAACTTCAAGGTAGCGGCCAGCAATGCGGGCCAGGGCGTCGCGGCCAACGCCCTGGCGCGCGACACCATCAGCTCGATTGGTACCGATGGCAGCGCCATGAGCTTTGCGCTCAAGAGCGGCGCCATCGTTCGCTACGAACAGATCAAAGCGGTGCTCTGAAGCGCCGCCCCCCAAACATCTACAGGAGTAAATCATGGGCTTTCAAACCGGGCTTGCCGGCCTCAATGCGGCAACCAAAAATCTGGACATCATCGGCAACAACATTGCCAACGCCAACACCGTGGGCGCCAAGTCATCGCGCGCAGAGTTTGCCGCTCTGGTGTCATCGGCTGGCAGTGGCGGCACCGAAGTTGGGCAGGGCATTGGGGTGGCGGTGGCAGCGGTGTCGCAGCAATTCACCCAGGGCAGCATCAACATCACCGGCAACAGCCTGGATGTGGCGATCAACGGTGGCGGCTTTTTCCAGATCACCACCAGCGATGGTAAGGCTGCCTACACCCGCGACGGCCAGTTCAAGCTCGACCGCGAGGGCAACCTGGTGACCAACCAAGGCGCCAATGTGCTGGGCTACACCCTCGACACCCTGGGCCAACCCACCAGCGTGACCCCGGGCAAGCTGGTGGTGCCCACCGGCGCGCCAATTGCCGCAGGCCAGACCGGGGCCATCACGCTCGAGATGAACCTGGACGCCCGCGCAGCGGTGGCAGCCGCAGCCACGCCAGTGACACCCCGCACCACCTACGGCACCTCGGTGACCGCCTTTGACTCCCAGGGCCTGGAGGTTCCCCTGAACCTCTACTTCGTACGAGTTGCCTCCACCGCAGCGACGCCTGCGGCGGGAGCGACGCCGGCGGTGGCGGCGTCGGACAACTGGGAGGTTTACAACTCCCTGACAGCCACGTCGCCCCTCAGTTACGACCCCGGCACCACGCCCACGCCGACGCCGCTGCCGACACTGACCCTGAAGTTTGACGCAAGCGGCAAACTGCTGTCGCCGAGCAGCGCCACACTGCCGAAGCTCACCATCCCGACGCCCGACAGCATTGCACCGGACATCGTGGCCACCTTAGACATCAGCAAGTTGACCCAGTACGCCTCGAGCTTTGCGGTCAACCGCTTAACCCAGGACGGCTACACCGCTGGTGATTTGACCGGGGTCTCGATTGACCAGACCGGGGTTCTGGAAACCAAGTACTCCAACGGACAGACCAAACGACTGGCGCAACTCACCTTGGCCGACTTCCGCAACCCACAGGGGCTAACCCCTATCTCGGGCGGTGCCTGGGTGGAAACCTTCGCCTCCGGCCAGCCGATACAGGGCCTGCCAACTCAGGGCAAGTTTGGCGAGTTGCGCGCCGGCGCGGTGGAAGACTCGAATGTCGACCTGACGGCCGAGCTGGTTGCGATGATGACCGCACAGCGCAGCTACCAGGCCAATGTGCAGACCATCAAGACCCAGGACCAGGCCTTGCAGGCGCTGGTGAACCTGCGCTAAACCAGGATAGCCCGCCATGGACCGCATGATCTACACCGCCATGAGCGGGGCCAATGCTGCAGCACAGCGCCAGGCCGTGCTCTCCAACAACCTGGCCAATGCCTCGACCAACGGTTTTCGGGCCGAGCTGTCGACCTTTCGCGCCGTGCCCGTGCGCGGCGACGGTGCCACCACCCGGGTGCTGGCAATGGAGGCGACCGCCGGCGAACTCGATACCCCCGGAACGCCACAACGCACTGGCCGCAACCTCGATGCCATGGCCGTAGGATCAGCTTTTTTTGGGGTACAGGCGCTCGACGGCACCGAGTCCTACACCCGCAATGGTGCCTTTGATGTCTCGCCAGACGGCACGCTGCTGACCAGCACTGGCCTCACCGTGCTGTCTGACGGCGGCGCGCCGATTACCGCGCCGGCCAATGCAGCACTGACGATTGGTTTTGATGGCACGCTGAGCGCCAAGGTGGGCAGCCAGGCGGCCACCACAATCGGCCGGCTCAAACTGGTGACGGCTACGGCCGACGACCCGCTGCGCCGCGGCACCGACGGCCTGTTTCGCAGCGCCTCTGGTGACCCACTGCCCAGCGACCCAAATGCCCGGGTCCAGACCGGCGTGCTCGAGGGCTCGAATGTGAACCCGGTCGAGACCATGGTGGGCATGATTCAGACCGCCCGCCAGTTCGAAGCCCAAATGCGCCTGCTGCAAACCGCCGAGGCCAACGACAAATCTGCCGGGCAGTTGCTGGGCCTGTAAGGCCTGCTAGGCCCCAGCCAAAACAAACCAAACCAGCACAGCCTCATCAAGGATTTTCATCATGATCAATTCCCTGTGGATTTCAAAAACCGGCATGGAGGCCCAGCAAATGCAGCTGGACGTGATCTCCAACAACCTGGCCAATGTGTCAACCAATGGCTTCAAACGGGCCAGCGCGGTGT
>BJGT01000109.1 GCA_014190675.1 Comamonadaceae bacterium
CAGATCGGTCGTGGGCTTCGATGCAGACTCCCGCATCCACTGAGAAGCCGCTGTGCTGGTAGCCCAGCATCTCTTTGGCGTCACAACTCTCCAGCAAGCTCCGGCCCACAAAGGCGCGCAGGATGCGGCGGCGCAAATCGGCCTGCACTTGGGCTACAGCGGTCTCGTCGATAGCACTGGCCGGGTGAAAGATGATGCCCGGCGGTGGGGATTGGGCATCGGCCCCACCGGCCACCGCCACTTCCTCAAACACCCCATCGACCGCGCAGACGTGAAAATGCACATGCCCGTCAGGCTGGAACCACAACGAAGTTGCAGTGCAGACTAACTTGTACTCAAGTTAGTCTGCACTAAAGCGGTGGATGAAGGCCACAGCGCCAATGTGCTGGGCTGCCTTGTGCACACTTGCTGCCCCGGGGCTGTGGTCCTGCAGGCTTTGCGCAATAACGCGCAGGAAGATACGCAGCACCATGTTCAGTACCGCCCCGTCGCGCTGCATGAAGTAGCGCAGCCGTTTGGCACCGATAGCACCCACTGGCGCACCGGCAGGCGGGGGAAAACGTGGTCGGTGAGGTGCGCCGCCGTCTCCACCATGCGCCGGGTGTTGCACGAGGGGCACACGCCTCGGCCCTTGCAGGAATAGGCGACGAAGTAGTCATGCCCGCAGTCATCACACCACGCCCTGGCAAAGCCATGGGCGAAGATGCCGCACTCCAGATACTTGCGAAACGCCTGACGGACATAGGGCTTGGGGCTGTGGTGGTCACCCTGGCCGTCGAACTGACCGAACAAGCTAAACCACGCCGGCTGCCCTCAATAGGGCAATGTCGGCCTCTGTCTTGCCCAACAAGCTCTGCAAGACCTCAGCCGAATGTTGTCCCAGAGTCGGCGGCGCGCGATGCTCGACCGGGGCGGCAGATAGATGCAAGGGGCTGCGCAGCAGCGGCACATTCACACCGCTGCCATGGGCCACCTGCAGCACCAGGTCGCGGTGCTGCACATGCGGGTCGGCAAACAGCTGCTGCATGTCGTTGATCGGCGCGCAGGGTACGTTGGCGGCTGACAGCTGCTCTATCCAGTGCGCCACGGGCTGGCTCAGTGTGCGTAGCTCAAGAATGGCATGGAGTGCTGCTCGGTGCTGGATGCGGGTGATGTTGGTTTTGAAGCGTTCATCCTGAGCCAGGGCCGGGTCCAGCCCCAGCACCCGCAGCAGGCTGTCAAACTGGCCGACGTTGGCCGCCGACATGGTGAAGTGCCCGTCGGCCCCGCGGAACACTTCGCTGGGCGCGGTGATCGGGTTGTTGTTGCCTTGGCGCTGCGGGACCTTGCCGGTCATCAGGTAGCCCAGTGCCAGGTGGGCGTTGATGGCGGTGGTCACGTCCAGCATGGCTGCGTCAATGTACTGGCCGGCGCCGGTGTCCCGGCGGTGGATGATGGCTGCCAGGATGCCGATGGCCGCGTACAGCCCGGTGAAGATGTCGGCGATCGGCACGGCCGAGCGCATCGGCGCGGCACCGGGCTCGCCGTCGGCCGGCCCGCAGGTGCTCATCAGGCCGCACATGGCCTGCATCACCGAGTCATAGGCCGGGCGTGGCGCGTAGGGGCCGTCCTGGCCGTAGCCGGTGACGCTGCAGTAGATGATGGCGGGGTTGATGGCGCGGATGCTGTCGTAGTCCAGACCGTAGCGCGCCAGCGCGCCCACCTTGTAGTTCTCAATGAATACGTCTGACTGCGCGGCCAGTTCGCGCGCCAGTTGGGCGCCTTCCGGGCTGGCGATGTCCAGGGTGAGCGAACGCTTGCCCTTATTGCTGCCCATGAAAAAAGCTGAATCGCTGGTGGGGCGGCCATCTGCGCCGGTCACAAAGGGGCCAACCTTGCGCGTGTCGTCGCCCACGCCGGGGCGCTCTATTTTGATCACGTCGGCCCCCAGGTCGGCCAGGGTCTGGGTACACCAGGGCCCGGCCACCACGCGGGTCAGGTCCAGCACCCGCACCTTGTCAAGAATGGGCATGGCGTCAATCGATGCTGATTTTGAGTTCTTTGTTCAGCTCGCGCATCTCGTCAAGCTCGCGCTTGACACGCGCCGCAAAGGCGTCGCCACTCAGGGCGCGCGGCTCGCCACCGCCCTTGCTGAAGTTGGCCACCACCTCGGGGTCATTCACGGCGGCGGTCAGTGCGGAAATCAGCTTGTCGCGCACCAGTGTCGGCACACCGGCGGGCACGGCAAAACCCAGCCAGCCCGAGCTGACGTGCGGAATGCCCAGCTCTTTGGCGGTGGGCACATTAGGGATCAGCGCAGATCGCTTGTCGCCGGTGTAAGCCAGCATCACCAGCTTGCCTTGTTCGGCCATGGCGCGACTGGCCATGGACGAAAAGGCCATGTCGACCTGTCCGCCAATCAGGTCGGTCAGCAGCGGGCTTTCACCTTTGTACGGCACGTGCGTCATGGTGACGTTGGCATTTTTGACAAACTGCTCGGTCGCGGTATGGAAGCCGGTGCCCATGCCGGTTGAGCCGAAATTGAGTTTGCCCGGCGCGGCTTTGGCCTTGTCCACCAGTTGTGCCAATGTCTTGATGCCGGAGGCCGGGTGGGTGTTGACCAGGTAGTGCGACTCAAAGATCATGGTCAGGTAGCCAATGTCTTTGATCGGGTCGTAGGGCACGGCATTGGCCAGCACTGGGCCCGACACCACGCCGGCATTGGTGATCACCCCAATGGTGTAGCCGTCCTTGGGCGACTTGGCCAAGGCGTCGGTGCCAATGCGCTGGCCTGCGCCGGCCTGGTTCTTGATGACCATGGGCTGGCCCAGAATGGCGCCGGCCTTGGTGGCTACCAGGCGCGCATAGCCGTCGACAATGCCGGGCGGGAAAGGCACGATGACTGTGATGGGTTTGTCGGGGTAGTTGCTTTGCGCGCCAGCGACAGTGGCGCACAGGCCGGTGAGCAGCAGGGCAAGGGTGCGGGTGATGGGTCTCATGGCGGTCATCTCGGGTTGTCAGGGTTGGGGAAAGTGCTGGGCCAGAAAATCAAGCACGGCGGCGTTGAAGCGGGGCGGATCTTCGGCCCAGCCAAAATGACCCAAGCCCGCCAGGCTGACGAACTCGGCGCCGGCGATCTTGCTGGCCATTTTTTGCATGACAGCGGCCGGGGCGGTGGCGTCGAGTTCACCGGCGATGCACAGCACCGGCACATCCAGCGTGGGCAGCAGGTCGCGGCCTTCAAAGCCGACGATGGCGGCCACGGCGGCACGAAAGGTCTCTTCGCGCATTTGGCTCACGGTGCCGATCAGCAGGTCGACCGCTGGGCCACTGGCACCCGCGGTCATCATGGCGCGCAGCATCAGCGGCGCGTACTCAGGGATGGTCTTGCCAGCATCCAGCGGCGCCACACGGGCGCGCACAAATTCCTTTTGCCAGTCGCCGTCCGGGCTGCCAAACGAGGCACTGGTGGCCGACAGCACGTAGCCGTGGATGCGGGCTCGGGCGTAGCGCCAAGCCTGCTGCGCGATCATGCCGCCCATGCTGTGGCCCATCACCACATTGCAGGCGCTGCCTTCTTTCTCCAGCAGCAGCTTAAGCACCCGTGCGCAGTGGTCGATGGTCAGCGGCACCGGAAGCGCCGACAGGCCGTAGCCCGGAGCGTCCCAAGAGACCACGCGGTAGCCGGCCTGGGTAAAGGCCTGCACCTGGGTGCGCCAGTACTCCTTGGCGCCAAAGGCACCGTGCAGCAAAAAAATGGTCGTTTCATGTCCGCCGCTCGCCGGATGGTGTACGGCATAGTCGGGCAGGGTCACCGCCATCTGGCTCACGCGGGCACCTGCAGGGCAGCCGCCGGCGTCCAGCTGGCGTGGGCACCCATAGGGATGTGCCCGGGCAGGATGATGCGGCAGATGGGCCCCGGGCTGATGTCGCGCGCATCAAAGATGGCGCACTCGCCTTTGCCGGTGTTGAGGTTGGTGACATAGGTCACCAGGTAGCCGTCGTCTTCTGCCACGGCACCGTCGCGCGGCGCGAACGGCGTCTCGCTGACGAAGCAGCCCTTGGGCGCCTGCCAGCGCTGGCTGTGGCCGGTCTGCCAGTCGTATTTTTTCAGGCCATCAAGTTCCCAGTTGGGCTTCATCAGGGCGTTGTAGACATAGCGGTTAGGCCGACCCTTGACGCGGCCATTGATCATCGAAAACTCGGTGACCTCCTCGTCCAGGTCTTCCTCGTGGGTTTGCCCGGTTTTCAGGTTGAAGCGCCAGCGGTGCATGCGGGTTTCCTGCAGGTCCATGGACAGCAGTGCGTTCATGCGGGCGTAACCTTCCTTGGGCAGGCCGCTCAGGTCGGGCACCGGGTTGGTCTGGATGGCGCCGTCCATGATGATCTCGTCGCCCACCTCATAGGTGTTGGCCAGGTGCAGGATGTAGCAGGGCTGACCCTCAAACCATTTCACATCGCGGTTGGTGCCAAAGCGCGGGATCACGCCAAAACGCGCCGGCACGTCGCGGTGGAATTTGAGGCGGTGCTGGCCTTTTTTCAGGCCCTCTGGGTCGAAGAACATCGACAGGTCGTGGATCACGCAGTAATGCTCGCTCATGCCCAGGTCATGCGGCCAGGTGGCGTGCGGCAGCTCGATGGGTTCGTAGTGCACCAGCTGGTTGTGGGCGTCGACCACGCCGTAGTTGAAGTAAGGGGCATGCTCTCCAAAGTTGAAGAACATCATCTCCTTGCTGTGCTCATCCACCTGGAAATGCGAACAGATGCCCCGGTCGCCCAAGCGACGGGCCCAGTTGGTGTCGGGGCCCAGTGTTTCTAGCGTGACTGGGTCCATGCGATAGGGCTCACTGCATTGGCTCATGGCGGCCAAGGCCCGGCCACCGTGCACTTTCACGTCGGTACCAGCGTTGTCTTTCATGGCGCCGATCGAGCCCCAGCCGCGTCGCACCGCGCGGCGCGGCTCGATGATGCCGGGCCAAAGCGATTCGCCGGCCACCGATTCGGCCAGGAAGCCGGTGGTGCGCACAAAGCGGTTGCGGTAGGTGGCCTGGCCGTTGGCAAAGTGCATGCCATGGATCATGCCGTCACCGTCGAACGGGTGGTACTTGCCCATGGGGGCGTGGATCTGGTTGTGGCCGTTTCGCAGGTACACGCCATTCAGGTCGGCCGGCAGTTCGCCGATCACCTGCAAATCTGGTGTGCTGGCCGTCCACTCGGTGTCAGTGGGGCCGTGGCCGCCGTTGAGGTAGGGGTTGTCAGAGGGCAGACAGCTCAGGTTGACGCGCGAATGGACTTCAAGCATAGGATTTTCCAGTTGGATCGGGAAGAGGGGGTGGCGTGCAGTCAGCGCATGCGCTCAAACACGGTGGCGGTGGCCACGCCAAAGGCGCCGGGCAGGGCGGCTACGCCGTAGCGCAGATCGCGCGCGGCCATTTCATCAAGCAGGCAGCTCACCAGCATGGCGCCGGTGGCGCCCATTGGGTGGCCCAGGGCGATTGAGCTGCCGTTGACGTTGAATTTCTCCAGCGGGATGCCCAGACTGCGGATGTAGTGCAAGGTGATGGCGGCGAATGAGTCGCGCACTTCCCACAGGTCGATGTCGGCCACGCTCAAGCCCGCTTTGGCCAAGGCTTTGTGTGTGGCGTCCACGGCACCGGTTTGGGTTAAAGGTACGCAGGCGTCGGCATGGGCCAGGATGCGGGCTCGCACCGGCAGGCCCAGTCGCGTGGCGGCCTCTGCCGTGCCGATTAGCACGGCGGCAGCGCCGTCAGCCATGCAGGGCGCGTTGCCAGCCGTGTGCACATGCTGAATCTGCCCCAGTTCGGGCTCGCGGGCCAGCCCCCAGTCGTCCAGGCCATTGGCGCCGGGCTCGTACACCGGGCGCAGCGTGGCGAGTTTGTCGGGCGTGTTGCCAGCGCGGATGTTTTCGTCGTGGTCCAGCAGCAGCTGGCCCTGGGCGTCAAGCACCGGCACCATGGAGCGCGCTGCGCCCCGGCTGCGGGCCGCCAAGGCGCGCGCCTGAGACAGCGCGGCGTAGCCGTCGCAGTCTTCGCGGCTGAAGCCGTGACGGGTGGCCACCAAATCAGACGACCAAGGCGGCGGCACATAGCCAATGCGGCCGCCCAGCGTGCGGTCGGTGTAATAGGGCACCTTGTCGCCAAACATCGGCACCCGCGACATCATCTCCACCCCGCCGGCGACGGCCAGGCCGTCGGCATCGCGCGCCTGCTGTGCGGCCCAGTTGACGGCGCTTAAGCCCGAGGCGCAATAGCGGTTGATGGTGACAGCGCTCAGGTGCGGGCTCCAGTCCGCGAGCAGACAGGCTGATTTGCCAATGTTGCCGCCCTGCTCACCGGTCTGGGTGACACAGCCGAACACGCCGTCGGCCACCTCGTTGGTGTCAACGCCGGTGCGCCGCGCCAACTCACGCAAAACGCCAGCCAGCAGCTCCATGGGCGTGACGCTGTGCAGGGCGCCGGTCTCTTTGGCAGCGCCACGCGGCGTGCGCAAGGCTTCAATGACGACTGTGTGGGGCATTTAACTACTTTTAACAGACTAAATTAGCTGCACTATATCAACAAGTCTCCAGGCTATGCTGGAGATTGGCCCGGGTAAACTATCGTTGACATACTTAAAATGCCATGCTAGACCGATTTCGACCCAGCTTTATTCCTGGCGTAGCCCAGGGCGCGAGGGCGTGAGCAGCCCTAGCTCCAGCGCGGCGCAGCGCACCATTGCAGTGGTTGGCGATGCCTGGACCCTGCGTATTTTGCGGTCCGTGTTCCGGGGTCAGCGCCGCTACGGTGATTTTCTGCAGGGCTTTGGCGTGTCACGGGCGGTGCTGACCGACCGCTTGACCAAGCTGGTAAGCCATGGTGTTTTGTCGCGGGATGTTTCTGGCGGTGGCCACCCTGAGTACCGGCTGACCGATTGCGGGCTGGACCTGTGGTCGCTGTTTCTGGCCATGTGGTTATGGGAGATCGACTGGGGCACCGCCCAGGACCCCGATACCTGGGCGCCCGATTTACCGCGCCTGCGGCTCACACACACCGGTTGCGGCCAGGCCATGAGACCAGCCTTGCGCTGCCAGCACTGTCTGGGGCTGGTGTCGCCGTTTGAGACCCAGGCCGATCCGACGCCGGTTTTGGCAAGCCCGACCATCGCGGCCTCCATGTTCCGCCGCGCCCGCCAAGCTTCGTCTACCGGCACCGACCCGACCCAGCCGTCGCAACGTCTGGTCCGCCTGGTGGGTGACCGCTGGAACAGCGCGGTGGTGGCCGCCGCTTTTCGCGGCACCCGCTTGTTCTCGCAGTTCCAGGAGGCGCTGCGCATCGGCCCGGCCCAGCTCAGCGACCGGCTGGGTGAATTGCAGCAACTGGGCATTTTGCAGGCCCGCGCCTACGTCGGCACCCGTCAGGAATACCGACTGACCAAATCCGGCATTGCGCTGTTTCCGCTGACGCTGGAGATGGTCCGCTGGGGCAACCGCTGGCTGTGGTCCGAAGCCAATCCGCTGACCATCCGGCACCTGCCCTGCGCCCACGCTTTGGACGCACGCTGGCATTGCGGCGCTTGTGAGCAGGTGCTGTTGCGGGATACGGTTCGGTTCAGCTGACGGGTTCGGTGCGGGGTCCGGCGCAGTGTGGGCCACAAAAGCCCTCTTGAGCTCTCAAAATTTATGAAAAATCAGGCCTCAAGTCGCATAGCGATTGGTTCATCAGCTGTCAATCGAGCAGCGCAGCGCAGTCGGCAATGATGCGGTCCGGGGCGCAGGCGGCAATCGGCTGGCCCATGTTGTAGCCATAGGGCAGGGTCCACACTGGTACACCGGCGTTGCGTGCCGTGGCTACGTCGATGCTGGAGTCGCCGACAAACAGGGCGCGCGCCGGGGCCACGCCAAATTCGGCCAGGCAACTGGCAATGCCGGCGGGGTCGGGTTTCTTGGTGGGCAGGGTGTCGCCGCTGACCACGCGGTCCAGCAGCGGCATCAACTGGTGGGCGTTCAGCACGGTGGCCGTGTAGCGGCCCTCTTTGTTGGTGACTACCGCCAGCTTCACGCCCCGGCTGCGCAGTGCCACCAAAGTCTCGCGCACCTGTGGGTAGAGCTGGCTGCGGGTGCCGCAGCGCGACTGGTAGTGCTGGTCAAACAGGGAGGCGGCACCGGCCAAGCTGTCGGCTGCGCGCACTTGCGCCTCGGACAGGCCCTGGCTCCAGGCCAGCGCTTGCACCAGCAGGGTGCGGGTGCCGTGGCCGATCCAATCATTCACCTGGGTTTGCGACACGACCCGCAGGCCCAGCGCCTGCAGGGTGTCGTTGACAGCGTCACAGATCTCGGGCGCGGTCTCGATCAGCGTGCCGTCCAAGTCAAACATCACCAGGTCAAAGGGCTTTTGGGTGGGCAAGGCGGGCATGGCGTGGCTCTGTCTTAGCTTGCGCGCTTCTTGCGCTCCATCATGCGCCAGATAAAGGGGGTGAAGATCAGCTGCATGGCCAGCTCCATCTTGCCGCCGGGCACCACGATGGTGTTGGCGCGGCTCATCCAAGAGCCGTCGATCATGCTGCGCAGGTACTGGAAATCGATGCCTTTGGGCTTGGCAAAGCGGATCACCACCATGCTCTCGTCGGGCGAGGGAATGTCGCGCGAGATAAAGGGGTTGGAGGTGTCGACCATCGGCACCCGCTGAAAGTTCACATGCGTGTGCATGAACTGAGGGCAGATGTAGTTCACATAGTCGGGCATGCGGCGCAGGATGGTGTCGGTTACCGCCTCGGTGCTGTAGCCGCGCTTGGATTTATCGCGCCACAGCTTCTGGATCCACTCCAGGTTAATCACCGGCACCACGCCAATCAGCAGGTCGGGGTGCTGGGCGATGTTGACGTCCGGCGTTACCACCGCGCCGTGCAGGCCTTCGTAAAACAGCAGGTCGGTGCCGACGGGCACGTCCCCCCAGGGGGTGAAGGTGCCGGGCTCCTGCTGGTAGGGTGCGGCTTCGTCCTGGTCGTGCAGGTATTTGCGTTGCCTGCCGGTGCCACGCTTGGCGTAATCTCTAAACAGCGACTCCAGTTCTGAAAACAGGTTGTTTTCGGGCCCGAAATGGCTGAAGTTTTTATTGCCGGCACCCTCGGCTTCGGCGGCTTTTTGTTTCATCTCCTTGCGGTTAAAGCGGTGAAAACTGTCACCCTCGATCACTGCAGCGTTGACCCCTTCGCGGCGAAAAATATTCTCGAACGTGTGTGTCACCGAAGTGGTGCCAGCGCCGCTGGAGCCGGTGATGGCAATAATAGGATGGCGTTCAGACATGGGTTTCTTTCAAGGCACGGTCAATGCCGGTCTTAGTCTCGGAACAAGCCGCGCTCTGCAAACAGCGGGTTGTGTTCGGCCGCACGGGCCGGCTCAGCGTGGTAGCGCTCGATACGCTCCACCTCGTTTTTCGAGCCAAACACCAGGCCGATGCGCTGGTGCAGCGCGCTGGGCTGCACGCCTAACATGGGCTCGCGCCCGCTGCTGGCCCGACCGCCTGCCTGCTCCATCAGCATGGCGATGGGGTTGGCCTCGTAGAGCAGGCGCAGCCGGCCCGCCTTGCCCGGGTCTTTGGTGTCGCGCGGGTACATGAACACGCCGCCACGCATCAGGATGCGGTGCGCCTCGGCCACCATGCTGGCAATCCAGCGCATATTGAAGTCTTTGCCGCGCGGGCCGGTCTTGCCGGCCAGGCACTCGTTCACATAACGTGTCACCGGCGCCTCCCAAAACCGGCTGTTGGAGGCATTGATGGCAAATTCATGGGTGTCGGCCGGCACCTGGATGCCAGGGTGGGTCAGCATGAACTCGCCCAGGTTGGGGTTGAGCGTGAAGCCATGCACCCCGGTGCCTACGGTCAGCACCAGCATGGTGGCGGGGCCGTACAGGGCGTAGCCGGCCGCCACCTGCCGGGTGCCGGGCTGCAGAAAGTCGGCCTCAGTCACGTCGCGACCGCTGTCGGGCCCGCGCAGGATCGAGAAAATACTGCCCACAGACACATTCACGTCGATGTTGCTCGAGCCGTCCAGCGGGTCAAACACCAACAGGTATTTGCCCCGCGGGTACTGCGCCGGAATTTGGTAGGGCCCGTCCATCTCCTCGGAGGCCATGCCCGCCAGATGGCCGGCCCATTCGGTGCGGCGGATGAAAATCTGATTGGACAGCACGTCGAGTTTTTTTTGCGTCTCGCCCTGCACATTGACGCTGCCGCCCGACTCGGGCGCGTGGTTGCCCATGGCGCCGCCGAGTTCGCCAAAGGCCACAGCGCCGGCAATCGCCTTGCAGACCAGCGCGACATCGAGCAGCAGCGCATTGAAATCGCCACTGGCGTCGGGAAAGCGGCGCCGCTCCTCGATCAGGAACTGGGTCAGGGTAGAGCGGTGGGACAGGGGCATGGCGGTTCTTTAGGTATCAGGCGGCGGGCTGGGCATGCCAGGCTTGCAGGTCGGCCACGGTGATGCCTTGCAGCTCGGGCAGCACCTTGAGCGCACCGGTGAAGTCATGCGCTGCGGTGAAGCGGGTCGGCGTGATCACCGTCAGCAGGCCAGCAGCTCTGGCCGCCTGCAGCCCGTTGGCAGAGTCCTCAAAGGCGATGCACTGGCTGGCTGGTAGTTGTAAGCGTCTCAGGGTTT
>BJGT01000110.1 GCA_014190675.1 Comamonadaceae bacterium
AGAGTTCCGGGAATGGCTGATTGATTTTGGTAACAGCGGCTATGTGGCACGTTATCGCTTCGATGGTGAAACCGTCACCATTCTGGCGGTGCGGCATCAAAAGGAAGCTGGCTACCATTGAAGACTGTGGCTGGAGCAAGAGAGCATGTCGTGTATCGGGTCGGCAGCGACTCTTGAGGAACGTAGAGATTTCCACCCCCCAAGTACCGCTAATGGTTAGCCACTTCGCCGCTTAATATGATGATGCAATTTGACTTGGTCATCGGGAGAGCAGTTCAACGTAGACCGCCTGAAATCCGATGAGACAAATAAAAACCCGCAATGCCAATGAACATGCGGGTTTTGAGGTGTTCTGACACGTTAAAAAACGGTCGGTTGGTGCGGCTGGCGGGGATCGAACCCACGACCCTTGGCTTCGGAGGCCAATACTCTATCCACTGAGCTACAGCCGCATCGAGAGGCTGGAATTGTAGGGGGTTTCACGGGGTGCGGTCGCTATAATCATTGTTGATTTTGAGCCAGACGAACCATTGAGGACACCATGAGCGACAACAGCCAAAACACTGGGCATGACGAGGAACACACTGGGCCAGTCAAGACGCCACAACAACTTTTGCTGGCGGTCTTGTACTCCTTTGTCGTCCCGGTGTTTGCGATCATTGCCTTGGTGTACTTTGTCACCGCCGACAAAAAGCCAGCAGAGGGTGCTGCCAACCCCGAAAAAGCGCTGGCAGCTCGTATCCAGAAGGTCGGCGTGGTCGAGATCCGCGATGCCAACCGACAACTCAAGAGCGGCGAAGAGGTCTACAAGGGGCAGTGCACGGCCTGCCATGCAGCTGGCGCGGCTGGTGCGCCTAAGTTCGGCGACACAGCCGCTTGGGCACCACGCATCAAGACGGGTTATGACGCGCTGCTGACATCAGCCCTCAAGGGGAAGGGCGCGATGGGCGCACAGGGCGGCGGGGACCTGGAGGAGCTGGAAATTGGCCGGGCCGTGGTCTATATGAGCAACGCGGCTGGCGGCAAGCTCGAAGAGCCCAAGGCTTTGGCACTCGCCCCAGTCAGCAAATAAACCAGGGCCTGCTAAGGCTGCGAGTTTGATGGCACATGGCCGGGCAATGCCCGGCTATTTTTTTGCTGCAGGCCTTGCGGACTGAGCACAAAATGAAACTGGCCGGGCAGGTCTTTGGCCAGCACATCCTCCGTGGCCCATAGGCCAGATTCAACAGCATCTGCGGCCACTCCCATGTCCAGGCTGTGAACCAGGCCAAGCCCCTGCTCAGTGGCGAGGTACAGGCGGCCACTGTCATCGAGCAAGCAGCGTTGCACCTGGGCCGCCTGCCCTCTGTGGTCATGCACAGTGAAGTCAGCCTCAAGGCGCCAGATCAAAGGGGTGATTTCGAGTTCGACATAGACACGTTGCGGGCCATTTTGAAAAAACCACTGCCCGGTGCCGTCAGGCTCGTAGTTGCGGCCGATGAACTCCAACAGCTTTTCATGCTTGAGCTGTGATCCTTTGCGCTGCCAGCCGCCGCCCGCAAAGGCACCCAGCGCTTGCACCCGATCGTCTCGCATATACCAGTGTCCCCGCGCGTCAAGCCCGAGCCAGCCGTAGCAATGCGGCACCGCAGGCCACTTGGCCAAGGCTTGCTTAACAATATCGTCCATAGCAGCGCTCCCCAACTCCTTGCAATAGAACTGCGCACGGCTTAGCGCTGGGACAGCAGCCAAGCCCCGACCGCTTCTGGCAGACAACTTAACTCACCCGGTGGCGCGCCCCTTGCAAAACCCACATGCCCGCCCTGGTCTGGTTGCCACAGGCTAATGTATTCGCCGGCACGCTGCTGATCAGGCAATATCGCCGCCGGCACGAAAGGGTCATTGCGGGCATTGACCAGCAGCGTTGGCAGGCGAATGCTGTGCAACTGCGGCAAGGCTGAGGCGCGCTCCCAGTAGTCATCGGTGTTTCGAAAGCCGTGCAGGGGCGCTGTAAAGACATTGTCAAAGTCGTAGAGATCACGCGCGGCTTGCATCGCCCTTAGGTCAAACAAGCCCGGGTACTGGGCGAGTTTTTCCAGTGCCTTGGGTTTCATGCTGGAAAGAAACATGCGCGTGTAGACCTGCCGATTAAATCCACGCCCAATGGCTCGGCCGCTGGCAGCAAGGTCGAGCGGCGCCGACACGCTTGCCACGGCGCTGACAAAACGGCTCGCTTGTCCACCCATTTCTTCGGCCCAGCGCAGCAAGGCGTTGCCGCCCAGCGAGATACCAAGGGCCAAAATGGGTCCTTTGTGGCGTTCCCGAAGACGACTCAAAATCCAGCCAATTTCTTCAAAATCACCAGAGTGGTAAGCCCGTGGGCCGCGATTGAGCTCACCGCTGCAGCCCCGAAAATGCGGTACCACGTAGCTGTGCCCCTGCTGGCGTGCGTAGGCGGCGAAGGCTTGGGCATAGTGGCTGCTCGAAGATCCCTCAAGGCCATGAAAGAGCACCAAAAGCGTAGCCCCAGCAGGGGCATCCAGCCAGTCGACATCGACAAAATCGGCATCAGAAGCGAGCCAGCGCTCACGACGGTACCGCACCGCCTCCCCAGTCCAGCGTCGCGACAGCCGGGCCGGCCACAGGGTTTGCAGCTGCCCACCGGGTAGCCACCATGGGGCGGCGTATTGGTCAATGCTCAAGGGCTTCGCCAGCCTGGCCCGGCCGAAATGTTGGCCCTATTTTTTGTTGCGGTATCTGCGCAGGGCCGCAATCTGCGCTGCCATCACGGCAAGCTCTGAGCTTGCCTTGGCCAGATCGAGATCGCTTTTGGCGTTTTTGAGAGCTTCTTGGGCCGCCAATTTGGCAGCATTGGCTTTTTCGTCATCAAGGTCTTTGCCGCGAATAGCGGTGTCAGACAGCACTGTGACGCAGTTGGGTTGCACCTCAAGAATGCCGCCAGCAACGAACACAAACTCTTGGCTGCCGTCGGCCATGTCAATGCGCACCGAACCTGCCTTGATGCGCGATATCAATGGCGTGTGGCGCGGGTAGATGCCCAGCTCGCCCGACTCCCCAGGCAGCGCAACAAAGCGCGCTTCGCCCGAAAATATCGACTCTTCGGCACTAACCACGTCGACGTGAATGGTGTTCATGGCTTCTCTTTTGGTCGGTTAGGGGGATTAAACCTTCTTGGCCTTCTCGAAGGCTTCATCGATGTTGCCAACCATGTAGAAGGCCTGCTCGGGCAGGTGATCGCACTCACCCGCCACGATCATCTTGAAGCCTCGAATGGTTTCGGCCAGACTGACATATTTACCAGGTGATCCGGTGAACACCTCGGCCACCGAGAAGGGTTGGCTCAAAAAACGCTGGATCTTGCGAGCCCGAGCCACTGTGAGCTTGTCTTCGGGAGCCAGCTCGTCCATGCCCAAAATGGCGATGATGTCGCGCAATTCTTTGTAGCGCTGCAAGGTGCCTTGAACCGCACGCGCGGTGTTGTAGTGGTCTTCGCCCACCACGTTCGGATCGAGCTGGCGGCTGGTGGAATCAAGTGGATCGACCGCCGGGTAAATGCCCAGCGAGGCAATGTCGCGGCTCAGCACTACCGTGGAGTCCAGGTGGGCAAAGGTGGTGGCAGGGGAGGGGTCGGTCAAGTCGTCGGCCGGCACATAAACCGCTTGGATAGAGGTGATAGAGCCCACCTTGGTGGAGGTGATGCGCTCTTGCAGGCGGCCCATTTCTTCGGCCAGAGTGGGCTGGTAGCCCACGGCCGAAGGCATGCGCCCCAAGAGCGCCGACACTTCAGTGCCGGCCAGCGTATAGCGGTAAATGTTGTCGACAAAGAACAGCACATCACGGCCTTCATCGCGGAAGGACTCTGCAATGGTCAGGCCGGTCAGGGCCACGCGCAGACGGTTACCGGGAGGCTCATTCATCTGCCCGTAAACCATGGCCACCTTGGACTCTTCGAGCTTTTCCAGGTTAACCACACCGGAGTCTGCCATCTCGTGGTAAAAATCATTGCCTTCACGGGTACGTTCACCCACGCCGGCAAACACCGACAGGCCGGAGTGGGCCTTGGCAATGTTGTTGATCAGCTCCATCATGTTCACAGTTTTGCCCACACCGGCGCCGCCAAACAGGCCAACCTTGCCGCCCTTGGCAAACGGGCACACCAGATCAATCACCTTGATGCCGGTTTCCAGCAGCTCCTGGGAAGGGCTGAGCTCGTCATAGGCCGGGGCCTTGCGGTGTATGGACATGTACTTGACAGCATTGACCGGTCCCCGCTCGTCTATTGGCGCACCGAGCACATCCATGATGCGGCCCAAGGTGGCCGTACCCACCGGCACCATGATGGGGGCTGCGGTGTTGCTGACCATCAGACCACGGCGCAGTCCGTCAGAGGACCCCAGCGCAATGGTTCGCACGATGCCGTCGCCGAGTTGCTGCTGAACTTCCAGCGTCAGTGCGGTGCCGTCGAGCTTGAGTGCATCATAGATATTGGGCATCTGGTCCCTTGGGAACTCCACGTCCACCACCGCACCGATACACTGAACAATTTTTCCTTGGGCTTGAGCCATTTTTTCGCTCCATTAAATTTAAATTTTGCCGACTGCCTGAGTGCTGGGCCTAGGCCCCGATCGCAGCAGCTCCTGAGACGATTTCGGACAGTTCCTTGGTAATCGCCGCTTGACGGGTTTTGTTGTAGATCAGCTTCAACTCGCCGATCACATTGCCTGCGTTGTCGGTAGCCGCCTTCATGGCGACCATGCGGGCCGCGTGCTCGGAGGCCATATTCTCGGCAACCGCCTGATAGACCAGTGCCTCGACATAACGCACCAAAAGGTTGTCGATTACCGCCTGTGCATCGGGCTCGTAGATGTAGTCCCAGCTATGTTTGGCACCACTGGCGCCGTCGCTGGACCGCGCATCAGACTGCATCTGAGCGGCCGACAGCGGCAGCAGCTGCTCGAGCACGACCTCTTGACGCATGGTGTTGATGAAGCGCGTGTAAGACAAATAAACCGCATTGACTTCGCCGGCCGCATAGGCATCGAGCAGCACCTTGACCGGGCCGATAAGCCGCTCTAAATGCGGGCGGTCGCCAAGTTGGGTCACGTGCGAGACCACCTTGGCACCTATGCGGTTCAAAAAGCCAAAGCCCTTGTTACCGATCGCCACCGCCTGCACCGCCATGCCAGCAGTTTGCAATTCGCGTAGTTTGTGGGTGACGCTTCTGAGCACGTTGGTATTGAGGCCGCCACAAAGACCTTTGTCAGTCGTCACCACAATCATTCCCGCCGCGCGAGACGTGTTGGGCTTCATGAACGGGTGCACGTATTCGGGGTTGGCTTTGCCGAGGTTGGCCGCAATATTGCGAACCTTCTCGGCGTAGGGCCTGGCAGCCCGCATCCTTTCCTGCGCTTTACGCATCTTGGAGACCGATATCATCTCCATGGCCTTGGTGATCTTCTTCGTACTTTCGAAGTTTTTGATCTTGCCGCGTATTTCCTTGCCTGTTGCCATTGAAAGCCTCCTTCGCTATTACTTCAGGTGACTCTCAGGCGAAAGACTTTTTGAAGGCAGCAACGGCGGTGTTCAACTCGGCCTCGGCATCCTTATCCATGGCCTTGCTGGCCTCCAGCTTGGCCAGCAGCGCGGCATGCTTGTCTTTCAGATAGCCATGCAAGCCCTGCTCAAATGCCAGCACCTTGGCCACAGGGATGTCGTCCAAGAAGCCTTTGTTCACAGCGAACAGTGTTGCCCCCATCAGCGACACCGGCAGCGGGCTGTACTGCGCCTGCTTGAGCAGCTCTGTCACGCGGGCACCTCGATCGAGTTGCTTGCGGGTGGCTTCGTCAAGGTCAGACGCAAACTGGGCGAAAGCCGCCAATTCACGGTACTGGGCCAAATCGGTGCGGATACCGCCAGAGAGGCTCTTGATGAGCTTGGTTTGCGCTGCGCCGCCCACCCGCGAGACGGAAATACCTGCGTTGATGGCGGGCCGGATGCCGGCGTTGAAGAGAGAGGTCTCCAAGAAAATCTGACCGTCGGTGATGGAGATCACGTTGGTGGGCACAAAGGCTGATACATCGCCGGCCTGGGTTTCAATGATGGGCAGTGCGGTGAGCGAGCCGGTCTTTCCTTTGACCTCGCCTTTGGTAAAGGCTTCCACGTAGTCAGCATTCACGCGGGCGGCCCGCTCAAGCAGGCGGCTGTGCAGGTAGAACACATCGCCGGGGTAAGCTTCGCGGCCGGGCGGGCGGCGCAGCAGCAAGGAGACCTGGCGATAAGCCACGGCCTGCTTGGACAGGTCGTCGTACACGATCAGCGCGTCTTCGCCACGGTCGCGGAAATACTCGCCCATGGTGCAGCCGGAGTAGGCGCTGACATACTGCATGGCCGCCGATTCAGAGGCAGTGGCAGCCACCACAATGGTGTAAGCCATGGCGCCGGCCTGCTCGAGGGACCGGACCACGTTTTTGACGCTGGAGGCTTTTTGGCCAATCGCCACATAAACGCAGGTCATGTTCTGACCCTTTTGGTTGATGATGGCATCGATGGCCACGGCTGTCTTGCCGGTCTGGCGATCACCAATGATGAGTTCACGCTGACCTCGACCGACCGGCACCATCGAATCGATCGACTTGAGGCCGGTTTGCATTGGCTGGCTCACCGATTCGCGCGCGATCACACCAGGCGCGACTTTTTCAATCACGTCGGTCATCTTGGCGTTGATGGGGCCTTTGCCGTCGATCGGCTGACCCAAAGCGTTGACAACGCGGCCTTTGAGTTCGGGGCCCACCGGCACCTCAAGAATACGTCCGGTGCATTTGACGGTGTCGCCTTCCGAGATGTGCTCATAAGCACCCAACACCACAGCGCCAACCGAATCGCGCTCAAGGTTCAAGGCCAGGCCAAAAATGGGCTGGCCATCGCTGGCGGCGGGAAACTCAAGCATCTCGCCTTGCATCACATCGGACAAACCGTGAATACGGCAAATGCCATCGGTCACCGAGACCACTGTGCCCTGGTTGCGGACATCGGTGCTGGCGGAAAGGCCTTCGATGCGGGTTTTGATCAGTTCAGAGATTTCTGCGGGATTGAGTTGCATGACTCTTTCCTTCTTTCTTAAATTGGGCCAACAACAGGGGCTTGCGGCCTCATGCTGTGAGTGCCACTTTCATTTGTTCCAGACGGGCTTTGACCGAACAGTCAAGGACCTCGTCGCCTACCACCACACGAATGCCGCCAATCAACTCGGGCTGCAATTCGACTGCCAGATTGAGCTTGCGACCAAAGCGCTTTTGCAGCACGACGCCCAAATCAGCCAGCGCCGCCGCCTCAATACCAAAGGCGCTAAACACCACTGCGTCTGAAGAACCGCTCTGTGCCGTCTTGAGGGCCCGGAACTGGTTGGCGATTTCGGGCAGCGCGTTGAGGCGCCCGTTATCAATCACGGTACGCAAAAAGTTCTTCGCCTTCTCTGGCAGAGACACCCTTGAAACACCAGCGATGAGATCAAAGACCTGCGCATTCGTGACATTGGGGTTGAGAGCGAATTGTTGCAACTGGGCGTTTTGCCCAATCAGGTTCAACTCCTCGACCCAAACCGTTGCCGCGTCCAACTCCTCCACCAAAGCCTTGAACAGGGCATCGGCGTAGGGTCGGGCAATGGTTGCTAGTTCAGCCATGGTCGACCTCTTTCACAATTCGGTCTTCAAGCGACCTAGCAGATCAGCATGGACGCCCGCATTGACCTCTTTGCGCAAAATCTGCTCGGCGCCTTTCACGGCCAGCGCCGCCACCTGCTCGCGCAGGGTTTCTCGAGCCTTGATGGTTTGCTGTTCGGCCTCAGCCTTGGCAGCCGCAATAATTTTGCTGGCCTCCTCAGCCGCCTTCAGTTTGGCGTCTTCGATGATGGTCTGGCCGCGGCGCTCGGCATCGGCCAGGCGGGCGGCGGTTTCCGTACGAGAACTCGCCAGTTCTGCCTCTACCCGCTTGTTCGCGGAGGACAGATCGGCTTTCGCCTTGTCTGCAGCTGCCAGGCCATCGGCGATTTTCCTGACACGTTCGTCAAGCGCCGTGGTGATTGGCGGCCAGACATATTTCATCGTGAACAGCACCAGCAATGCGAAGACGATCATTGACGCCAGCAAGGTTGCATTAATGCTCAAAGTAGTTCTCCCTCAGCAAGGTCATCTAGCACAGCTCACTTGGCAAGGCGGGCGATTTGAGCGAGAAACGGGTTGGCCGTGGTGAACCACAGTGCAATGCCCGTGCCGATGATGAACGCCGCGTCGATCAAACCGACCAGCAGAAACATCTTGGTCTGCAATTCACCCATCAACTCCGGCTGGCGGGCTGCCGCCTCGAGGAACTTGCTGCCCATGATGCCGATGCCGATACAAGCGCCCAGCGCCCCCAAACCAATGATCAGACCCGCAGCGAGAGCAACAAAACCAATGACTTCCATGATGACTCCTTAAAAAACTAAAACTAAAACCAAACTCGAAACTGACACACTGAACCCAAACCCTCGAATCTCAAATGTTCCGGCTTTTTGTAATCCAATCAATGCGCGTCGTGCGCCTGACCGATGTAGACCAGGGTCAACATCATGAATACAAAGGCCTGTAAGACAATGATCAGGATGTGAAAAACTGACCAAGCCCAACCGGCCACCACATGCAGCAACAGCAGCATCAAATCGCCGGGTTGAAAAGAGAACGCCCAAGCACCGCCGAGCAGAGCGATCAACATGAAGACGAGCTCGCCAGCATACATATTGCCGAAAAGTCGCATGCCATGCGACACAGTTTTGGCTACAAACTCCATCAACTGCATGGCCAAGTTTGCGCAACCGAGAATCAAGGCGAAAAGCGGGTTTTTGCTGGTTCCAAATGGAGCGCAGACCAGCTCGTGGGCCCAACCCCCAATACCTTTGATGCGCAGGTTGTAATAGAGGCAGAGCAGCAGCACAGAAATCGACATGCCCATGGTCATGGACAAATCGGCGGTTGGCACCACGCGCAGGTAGGCGTGGCTTGGATCATGCCCCGCGGCGCCGTAGATCGCACTCCAGATTTCGGGCAGGAGGTCAAGCGGCAACAAATCCATTGCGTTGAGCAGAAATATCCAAGTAAAAACTGCCAAGGCAAGCGGTGCCACGAGCTTGCGACTGCTCGCATTGTGAACAATGGATTTGGCTTGAGTGTCTACCATTTCAAAGAGGATTTCGACCGCCGCCTGGAACCGTCCAGGCACGCCTGATGTGGCGTGGCGCGCAGCACGCCAAAGAAAAAAGCTACCCACAATGCCCAGCAGAATTGAGAAGGCAAGAGAATCGATATTGACAACTGTGAAGTCAACGATCTCGGTCTGGGTTTTGTTTTGCCAGTGCGTTAAATGGTGGACGATGTAGTCACTGGCCGATGGTATTTTTGCGTCTGCAGACATTCTTAACTCTTTAAATTTTGCTCGGGTTTGTCATCATCCAGGGCCATGACCTGGTTGTCGGCGCCGGGTGTTTGCTTCGGTCGAATGACCAACGCCAGCCAATAAACTTTCATCGTCACAAAGAGGCCCAGTAATAAAAACAACCAGTCGATTTCATCGACCAACCCAGGGGCTGCAAACAGCATGCCCAAACTAAGGGAGATCTTGATGATCTCCCATAAAAAAAACCTAAACCCCGCGGTGATGCGATTGAGGGCTGAGAATTGATTCGTCAAGCCACGGGCAAAAACCGCTGCCGGAAAAACCACCACCCAAGCACCGTAGGCTGCCGACCAGGCTGCAGCACCGCTGCCGCTGACCAGCCAGGCCAAAAAAACCACCACCACACCCACCAAGCACTGCCAGCCGATTACCTGCCAAGATGACAGCGAGGGCAAACGTCGTCGTAGATCCTGCGCCTCCTTCGCGTTCAGCGTTCTCGATTGCTCAAGATCCGCTTCTGCTGCATCAAAACCGGGACATGCCATGACGTCAAACGTCGAATTGTACGATGGCCCCACCGATGTAGATCGATAAAACATGCGCAATTCTATAAAAAGGCCCAGCGGCTGAGCATGGGCTACTTCAAAGCCGAAAAAAGAGGGGGTTATAAAACCCCCGTAAAAAAATGTTTTTGATGGCGGAAACGGATGTCTGCAGCGGGCAAATGAGGTTTCGCTGTTGAGGCTCGAGGGCCTACAAAAACTTCTAACGCCGTTTGTAAAGCCATGCCGCCGAAGGCCTGTGTCACTGCCTGCTCTAGGTGTTAAACCCTTGCGAGGTCGAGGCATAATTCGGGGATGTCTTTGCTGCCACCCCTGCCTTGCTACCTCAACGGCGAATTCACCCAGCTTCAAAACGCCAAAATCAGCGTAATGGACCGCGGGTTTATTTTTGGCGACGGGGTTTACGAAGTGGTGCCGGTTTATGGTGGACAGACCTTCCGGTTCGCCCAGCACATGGCGCGGCTGG
>BJGT01000111.1:0-6335 GCA_014190675.1 Comamonadaceae bacterium
CTGTGTTGGGCACGGCATCGACGCGGTAGGCCTTGGCGCGGTAGAGGTCGCACGCGGTTAGGCGATCGGTCCACACCACTGTCCAGGTGGCGGTGGAGGATTCGCCCGCCACGGCGGCGGCGCACTCTTCGCTATCGACACCCTCCTGCGGCGTCATCCGGAACATGGCAATGAGGTCGGTGTCCTTGGGCACGTAGTCGGGCATCCAGTAGCCCATCTGTTTGTACTTCAGCACGCCGGCGCTGTAGCGCTTTTTGGCGTCGGTGATCTGGCTGGAAGCGCTGGTGTCGGTCATTCTTTGCTCCTGAAAAAAATAGATATCGCTGGGATGCGGTTAACTGTAAAAGCAGCTTGAAATAATGTAAATTCACATTTATTGAGTTTTCGGTTAAGGTTTAGCTTATGAATCGACTTGACCCCGCTGTGGCAAGTTTGGAGTTCCACAAGCTGGCTCAGGGTCCGTTGTGGGCAAGCTGCGGGGGCCGACTGGGTGCCGCTGCTCGTGTCCTCCGCCCTGCGGGCTCCCCCTTGACCTCGCTGCGACACCCAATCGACCCCCACAGCAGCAGATGCGGTTGGCGTACCAAAGTTTGGGGCCACGGCACAGCGCATCAACCATCGCGCCAGATCAGGGCGGTGGGACGTTCGGCGCAGCGGCATCAAGGAGGAGCCCACCGGGCGGGGGACAGCCGCGGAGCCGAATGCCCCGCCGCCCTGATCCGAAAACGTGCCTCCAAGAAAACTGCTTCGAACGAATGAACTTGGGCAAAGATCAACCATGAAAAACGCCACATTCCGCCAACTCCGCGTCTTCAGCGAAGTAGCCCGCCAACTCAGCTTTGCCAAGGCCGCCCGCGCCCTGCACCTGACGCCGCCGGCCGTGACCATGCAGGTGCGCGAGCTTGAAGGCCATGTCGGCATGCCGCTGTTTGACCGCAGCGGCCGCAGCGTGACACTGACCACCGCCGGAGAGTACATGCTGGTCTATGCCCGCAAGATGCTGGCCACACTCAAGGACGCCGAAGACACCGCCGCCCGACTGCTCAAGCTCGAAGTGGGCACGCTCACCATCGGCATGGTCAGCACCGCCAAGTATTTTTTGCCGCACCTGCTGGCGCAGTTTCGGCGCGAGCACGAGGGCATCGAGATTCGGCTGGCGGTGGGTAACCGCGAGCAGTTGGTGCAGATGCTGCATGCCAACGAGGTTGACATCGCCATCATGGGCCGCCCCCCGAAGGAGCTGGCCACCCGCGCCGAACCCTTTGCCGCGCACCCCCACGTGTTTGTGGCGCCGGTGGGCCACCCCCTGACGCAGGCCGGCCCGTTGACGCCCGAGGCGCTGCGCGGGCAAGGCTTCATCCTGCGCGAAGAAGGCTCCGGCACCCGCGCCGCCCTGGAGAAGTTTTTGCTCCAAGCCCGGGTCGAACCGCGCGTGACCATGGAGATGGCCAGCAACGAGACCATCAAACAGGCCGTCATTGCCGGCATGGGCCTGAGTTTTTTGTCGCTGCATACCCTGGGGCTAGAGCTCGACAACCGGTTGATTGCGCTGTTGCCTATTGAAGGCGCACCTGTGGTGCGCGCCTGGAACGTGGTTCACACCCTGGCCAAGCTGCTGTCACCCGCGGCAGAGGCCTTTCGCTATTTTGTGCTGGAGCATGGTGAAGATTACCTGCGCGAGCACTTTGGGCGGCACCTTGAGTTGGCCGGGCCGGTTTGAATTTTGGCTGTGAACGGTGACGGTGAGCGGTGACCGAGGGCAGGTGGCCGTGGTTGGCGAGCTGCGTGGGCCAACTGGGTGCCGCTGCTCGTGTCCTCCGCCCTGCGGGCTCCCCCTTGACCTCGCTGCGACACCCAGTCGGCCCCCGCAGCAGCGAAGATGGTTGGCGTACCAAACTAGGCACTAACTTCACCTCGCACCAGCCACCGTGCCAGATCAGGGCGGTGTGGCATTCGGCGCAGCGGCATCAAGGAGGAGCCCACAGGGCGGGGGACAGCCGCGGAGCCGAATGCCGCGCCGCCGTGATCCCACAAGGGCCTTGATCCCACCAGCGCCCTGATCCCACCAGCGCCCCGATCGCACCAGAGCCGTGGAAAGAAGGCTGTCACCAATCCGTTACAGTGCCAGCCATGTCCAGCCCCCGTCCCGCCATCACCGTTGCTGTGGTGATGCGACGCGAGCGCATTGACGGGCCGATGAGCCGCTGGCAGTCTTGGCGCTGGGTGCTGGCCGATGTGGTGACGCAAGAAGACGGCTTTGGGCTGGTACCGCGCTTGCTGTACCAAAACGAGAACGAAGAACGCTGGCTGCACCCCGGCTTTACCGTGGAATTGTTTCAGGATGACGCCGAGGGCTACTACCTCAACACCAGCACCGATGCGCCAGGCTGGTTTGTGCTGTGGCGTATGCACGAAGGCGAAGAGGCTGACGGCGGCCCTGCTGCCCGCCCGGCGGCGGTTAGCCTGAGCTACCACGATGCCGGGCGCTGGCTCGATGCTCAGGAAACCGTAGAGCAGCTGCCGGCGCCGGCCGGCGTGGTGGACTGGCTGAGTGCCTTTGTGGCCGAGCACCATGTGGCCGAGCCCAAGCGCCGCAAGCGGCCCGAGAGCTTTCGCTCCTTGAGCGACCGCTTTGGCAACCCGGCCTCGATCAGCACCGACAAAGCCCGTGGCGGCGGCCATGGTTGACGGTTTTTTGGGTCGCTGGTCGCAGCGTAAGCAGGCACAGCGCGCTGGCCTGCCGCTCGACGAGCCCACAGCCCTTGCGCCACCTGCAGCCATAGTGCACCAGCATGACAAACAAGATGTCAAACAAGAAGTCAGCCAAGCGGCAAAGCCAGCCGGGCCTGCGTCAGCGGCCCCCGACCCAGCCGCGCCCGCGCCTGCCGCCGAGTTGCCCAGCCTGGAAGACGCGGCCCGGCTGAGCACCGAGTCTGATTTCCGGCCTTTTATGTCGCGCGGGGTGGCGCCAGAGGTGCGCAATGCGGCCATGAAAAAGCTGTTTGCTGACCCGCACTTCAATGTCATGGACCGGCTCGACATTTATATTGACGACTACTCCCTGCCGGACCCGTTGCCGGCGTCCATGCTGCGCCAAATGGCCAGTGCCCAGTTTCTGAAGTTGTTTGACGACGACAATGAGGCCGCGGCGGCTGTAAACGCCAGCCCGAGTGCGGCAGACCCGCCCCAGTCACCCGAGCCCGACCATGACCACACTGATTTGCGACTGCAACCAAACCATGCCGCTGGACAAGGCGAGCCTGGGGGCAGCGCTCAATGAAACCCTGACCCTGCATTCCAGCCTGTGCCGGCGCGAGGCCGCGGGCTTTGTTCAGGCGCTGGGCACGGGCGAGGACCTGGTGGTGGCCTGCACCCAGGAGTCGCGCCTGTTCACCGAGTTGGCTAGCCAGACGCCCGGTGCGCAGGCGCCGATCCGCTTTGTCAACATCCGCGAAACCGGGGGCTGGAGCCGTGACGCCAAAGACGCCGGCCCCAAGATCGCAGCCTTGCTGGCCCTGGCCCACCTGAGCGAGCCCGAGCCGGTGGCCACAGTCAGCTACCAAAGCGCCGGCCGTTTGCTGATCATCGGCGAGCTCGGTGCGGCTGAGCAGGCCGCCGAGCTGATCGGCCCCGAGCTTGACATCACACTGTTCACCCTGGGTGGCGACACGGCTGGCGCTCAGCAGGAGCGGCGCTACCCGGTGCTGGGCGGTCAAATTCAGGCGCTGACCGGCTGGCTCGGCGCCTTTGAGCTGACTTGGTTGCGCAACAACCCGATCGATCTGGATTTGTGCACCCGCTGCAATGCCTGCATCAGCGCCTGCCCGGAAGACGCCATCGGGCTCGACTACCAAATTGATCTGGCGGCCTGCCAGTCGCACCGGGCCTGTGTCAAGGTTTGCCAGGTGGCAGGAGCCATTGATTTTGACCGCGCAGCCAGCAGTCAGACCGACAGCTTTGATCTGGTGCTGGACCTGCGAGCCACGCCAGCCTTCAGCCAGCATGCACTGCCGCAGGGCTATTTGCGCTGGGACGGCCGCAGCCCGGGGCCGCTGCTGCAAATGCGCAGCCTGGTGGGTGAGTTCGAAAAGCCCAAATTTTTTGGTTACCAGGCCCGCCTGTGCGCTCACAGCCGGAATGAAAAAGTGGGCTGCCAGGCCTGCATTCAGGTCTGTTCGGCCTTGGCCATCAGCAGCGATCGCAGCCGCCAGCAAATCAAGGTCAACCCGCAGCTGTGTGTGGGCTGCGGTGCCTGCAGCACGGTGTGCCCCAGCGGCGCCCTGAGCTTTGGCTACCCGCGTGCCAGCGAGCAGGGCGTCAGGCTCAAAACCCTGCTCGCCACCTATGCCCGTAGCGGTGGCAAAAACGCGGCCGTGTTGTTGCACAGCCAGCAGGGCGGGGCGCGGCTGCTTGGGGAACTAGGCCGCGCTGCGCAGCTTGAGCGCAACCGGCGCGACGGCACGCGTGGTGTGCCGGCCCGGGTGCTGCCGATGGCGCTGTGGCACACCGCCTCCACTGGTCTGGAACTGTGGCTGACTGCCATCGCCTATGGCGCCTCGCAGGTGTGGGTATTGCTGACCGACGAGGAGGCCCCGCAGTACCGGCACGCCCTGGAGGAGCAGATCGCCGTGGCGCAAGCCATCTTGACTGGGCTCGGTTTTTCCGGTGAGCATGTTCGGCTGCTGCAAGCCCGTGATGCGCGGGACCTGGCAGCGCTGGACAGCGCATTACAGGTGCCGCCAGCGCAGGGCGTGACGCGCAGCGCCGGTTTTGCGGTACAGGCCGACAAGCGGGCCACCCTGGCGCTGGCGCTGGACCACCTGATGGCCCAGGCGCCCATCCGCTCGGGGGTGATTGCATTGCCAGCAGCCGGCTCGCCGCTGGGCGCCTTGACCATCAATAAAGACAGCTGTACCCTGTGCCTGAGCTGCGTCAGCGCCTGTCCGGCCAGTGCCCTGCAAGACAACCCGCTGGCGCCGCAACTGCGCTTTATTGAGAAAAACTGTGTGCAATGCGGCCTGTGCGTCAGCACCTGCCCGGAAAAATCGCTGACCCTGCTGCCGCAGCTCAACCTGGCGCCGCAGCGTAACGAGCCGGTGCTGCTCAATGAAGCCAAGCCCTATGCCTGCGTGCGCTGCAGCAAGCCCTTTGGCACCATCAAGGCCATTGAGGCCATGCTCGGCAAGCTTGCTGGTCACAGCATGTTTCAGGGCGCAGCGCTGGAGCGGCTCAAGATGTGCGGCGACTGCCGGGTCATTGATATCCATTCGGCGAGCAATGAAGCCCGCATCACCGACCTGTGAGCATGACGCCGCACCCCGCCCCACCCACCAGCAGCGCGCTTGACGAAGAGACCGCCCGGGCCGAGCTGTATGGCGTGTTGGCCCTGTTGTACTACGCCCCCCCTTCCCCGGAGCTGATCGCCAAACTGCGCGTGGCTGCCACCGAAGCGCCAGCAGCTGGTGCGTTGTTAGAGGAGCCCTGGCGAGTGCTTGTCGGGTTGGCGCGCAGCCTGGACGGGGCGCGCATCGCGCAAGAGTTTGATGCCCTGTTTGGCGGCATCGGCAAGCCTGAGGTGTATTTGTACGGCTCGCATTTCTTGAGTGGTTTTTTGAACGAAAAGCCGCTGGCGCGCCTGCGTACCGACCTGGCCTCACTGGGGCTGGTGCGGGACGATGCCATGCCAGAAACCGAAGACCATGTGGCCTGCCTGTGCGAGGTGATGCGCTACCTGATTGCCGGCGACGATGTGGCGGTGGCCAACCTGACTCGTCAGCGCGAGTTTTTCAGCCAGCACCTGCAGCCCTGGGTGGCCCGAATGTGCGCCGACATTGAGCAACACCCCAAGGCGTGTTTTTATGCTGCCCTGGCCGGACTCACCCGCAGTTTTATGGACATCGAGGCCCAGGGTTTTGATATGTTGGCTTGAATGGCCTGCTCGCTACGGCTTGTTGCGCTTGCCTAGGGTCTAAGTACTTACCCTTGGTTGGCCTAAATTGGCCCACAGTGGGCTTTGGCTTGGGCTACATTGGAGCGAGCCGACGCGGTTTACAGTGATTGAGTTTTCTTTGGAGACAGACATGACCCCTACCCAAACCAAGGCCTCGCGGCGTGGCTTTTTCTTGACAGCCTCGGCCGCTGGTGCGCTGGCCGCCTCAGCCACGCTGCTCAAGACGCCTGATGTGGCTGCGCTGGCGGCCCCACTCAAACCTGCCCCTGAAAAAGGCGGCGGCTACTCGCTGAGTGAGCATGTCAAACACTATTACCGGACCACCCGGGTCTGAGCGTTTTTTGGAGAACCCCATGTTGCTGACCAAAAAAATTGCCACTGCCGA
>BJGT01000111.1:7107-10434 GCA_014190675.1 Comamonadaceae bacterium
GACCCGCGTTTCACCCGCACAGCGGCCAGGGCCGATGAGTTTGTGCGCATCCGCTCGGGCTCTGACATTCCCTTCCTGTTCGGCCTGTTGCACCATATTTTCAAAAACGGCTGGGAAGACAAAAAATACATCAACGACCGCGTATACGGCATGGACAAGGTCCGCGAGGATGTGCTCGCCAAATGGACCCCAGACAAGGTTGAAGAAGCCTGTGGCGTGGGCGAAGCGCAAATGATCAAGGTTGCCACCATGCTCCACGAGAGCCGACCTGGCACCATTGTGTGGTGCATGGGCCAGACTCAGCACACCACCGGCAACGCCATGGTGCGCGCCTCCTGCATCCTGCAGCTCGCGCTGGGCAATGTGGGCAAGTCGGGCGGTGGCACCAACATCTTCCGCGGCCACGACAACGTACAGGGCGCCACCGACGTCGGCCCCAACCCTGACTCGCTGCCCGGTTACTACGGCATTGTTGAGGGCTCGTGGAAGCACTTCGCCAAGGCCTGGGGTGTTGATTTCGAGTGGATCAAAAAACAATTTGCAAGCCCGGCCATGATGAGTAAGCCTGGCATGACGGTGTCGCGCTGGATTGATGGTGTGCTCGAGAAAAACGAGTTAATCGACCAGGAGTCCAATCTGCGGGGGGTGTTCTTCTGGGGCCATGCGCCTAATTCCCAAAGCCGCGGCCTGGAGATGAAGCGGGCCATGGACAAGCTCGATTTGCTCGTGGTGGTAGACCCCTATCCCTCGGCCACCGCCGCCATGGCCGCCATGCCCGGCAAGGCCGAAGACCTCAACCCCAACCGCGCGGTCTACCTGCTGCCGGCTGCCACCCAGTTCGAGACCAGCGGCTCTTGCACCGCGTCCAACCGATCGATCCAGTGGCGCGAAAAAGTCATCGAGCCGCTGTGGGAGAGCCGCAGCGACCACATGATCATGCAGCAGTTCGCCGACCGCCTGGGTTTTGGAAAAGAGCTGTCCAAAAACTTCAAAATGCAACAAGTCAAGGGCATGGATGAGCCGGTACCCGAGGACATCCTGCGCGAAATCAATAAATCCGTCTGGACCATTGGTTACACCGGTCAAAGCCCAGAGCGGCTCAAAGCGCACATGCGCAACATGCATCTGTTTGATGTCAAGACCCTCAAGGCCAAAGCCGGCACCGACAAAGAAACCGGCTACGACTTCACGGGAGACTACTTTGGTCTGCCCTGGCCCTGCTGGGGCAATGCGTCCTTAAAGCATCCGGGTTCGCCCAATCTCTATGACACCTCCAAGCACGTGATGGAGGGGGGGGGTAACTTCCGCGCCAACTTTGGCGTGGAGCGCGAGGGCAAGAGCCTGCTGGCCGAAGACGGCTCGCATTCACTGGGCGCCGACATCACCACCGGCTACCCCGAGCTTGACCATGTGCTCCTGAAAAAACTGGGCTGGTGGGATGAACTCACCGACCCGGAAAAAGCTGCGGCCGAGGGCAAGAACTGGAAGACCGACTCTTCAGGCGGCATGATCCGCGTGTTCATGCAGGGGCACGGCTGCCACCCGTTTGGCAATGCCAAGGCGCGCGCCGTGGTCTGGAACTTTCCCGACGCCATTCCACAACACCGCGAACCGCTGTACGGCAACCGGGCTGACCTGCAAGCCAAGTACCCCACGCATGACGATAAAAAAGCCTTCTGGCGCCTGCCCACGTTGTTCAAGACGATCCAGGACAAAAACATCGCCGACAAGGTGCACGAAAAGTTCCCGCTGGTCATGACCTCGGGCCGTCTGGTCGAGTACGAGGGCGGTGGCGAAGAGACCCGCTCCAACCCCTGGCTGGCTGAGTTGCAGCAGGAAATGTTTGTCGAAATCAACCCCAAGGTGGCGGCAGCCAAGGGCATCCGCAACGGCGAGCGGGCCTGGGTCTCCACGCCCACTGGGGCCCGCTTGAATGTGCAGGCCATGGTGACCGAGCGGGTCGGGCCCGACACCGTGTTCATGCCGTTTCACTTTTCCGGGCGTTGGCAGGGCGCAGACATGCTGGCCTACTACCCCAATGGTGCCGCGCCAGTGGTACGGGGCGAGGCGATCAACACCGCCACCACCTATGGTTACGACAGCGTGACCATGATGCAAGAAACCAAGACCACGGTTTGCAATGTCGAGAAAGCCTGAGCCCCTGCGCGACCGAACTGATTGGAGAACACCATGGCAAGAATGAAATTCATCTGCGACTCTGAGCGCTGCATCGAGTGCAACGGTTGCGTCACCGCTTGTAAAAACGAGCACGAGGTACCCTGGGGCGTGAATCGCCGCCGGGTTGTCACCCTGAACGACGGCGTGCCCGGCGAGCGCTCGATCTCGGTGGCCTGCATGCACTGCAGTGATGCGCCCTGTATGGCGGTTTGTCCAGTGAACTGCTTTTACCGCACCGACGAAGGTGTGGTGTTGCACGACAAGGACGTCTGCATCGGCTGCGGCTACTGCTCCTATGCCTGCCCGTTTGGCGCGCCGCAGTTTCCTTCGCAAGGCACCTTTGGCGTGCGCGGCAAGATGGATAAATGTACCTTTTGCGCTGGTGGCCCCGAGGCCAATGGCAGCCAGGCCGAGTTCGAAAAATACGGCCGCAACCGGCTGGCTGAGGGCAAGTTGCCGGTTTGTGCCGAAATGTGCGCCACCAAGGCGCTGATCGCGGGTGATGGCGATGTGATTGCCGACATCCTGCGCAACCGGGTGCTCAAGCGGGGCAAGGGGGCTGAAGTATGGGGCTGGGGCACGGCTTATGGTTCCAAGCAGGCCGGTCAACCGGCCGCCCCTGGGGTGAAATCATGAAGCTTGTCTGGACGATTCTTGCCACTGCCTTGCTGCTGGCCTGTGGCGACAAAGCACAAACCCTGGGCACGCCAGCGCAGGACACCTCGCCCGTGATGGGCACGGGCAAGGCCTATGCGGTAGGCGGGTGGAAGCAGGGTGACAAAGCCAGTTGGGAGGCGCAACTCAAGGCGCGGGCCCAATATGGTCAAAACGATTACAGCCGCGTCAACTAAGGGGAGGCCCCAATGAACAAAGTCCTGTCTCTTGCGCTGAGCCTGCTGCTGGCTGGCGCGACCTGGGCCCAGACCAAGCCGGTCGACCCGGTGTTAGCCGCGCCGGCGCCGGCAACGGCAAATGCCCTGGGGGTGAAAAGCCAGAACATCATGGATGTCAAGCCAGACGCGAGTGCCGAACCCGGCTACGACAAGCAAAACAATGGTGAGCGCGACAAGGTGCAGCCCGGCAACAATGCGCCCATGTGGCGTCAGGTTGGTGCTGGCGCTACGGGCTACAGCAGCCTGCCGACCCCCG
>BJGT01000112.1 GCA_014190675.1 Comamonadaceae bacterium
GCTTGCCAAAGTTCTTGTGATGCGGTTGCAGCAGGAAAATCACGTAGCCCGCCTCAAGCACCGACAGCCAGGCGCCGATGGTTTTGTGCGTGACACCGCAATCGTTGGCCAGGCTGGTCATGTTGAGCAGTTGCCCGACGCGGGCGGCGCACATTTTTAAAAAGCGCTGGAACAAGCTCAGATTTTGCACCTCGATCAGCTGACGGACATCGCGCTCCACATAGGTCATGACATAGTTGGCAAACCAGCGCTCTGGCGCAAGTTGGCGGTCGTGGATGGGCGGGTACAAGCCGCGCCACAGCAGCTCATCCAGGCTTGGCACGGGCAGGGGGTCACTGCCAAGCTCCTCCATTGAAAACGGCAGCAATTGCACCAAGCCCACCCGGCCTGCCAGGGTTTGCGTGATGGTTGACAACAGACCAAATTGCTGCGAACCGGTCAGCACGAACTCGGCCATGCGCCGGTTCGCGTCGACCTGCGTCTGCAGGTAAGAAAACAGCGGCGGACAGCGCTGCACCTCGTCGAGGATGGCCCCGTCCTGCAGGCGTGCCAGAAAACCGCGGGGGTCGTCCTGCGCAAAGGCGCGGGTGTCGGGGTCTTCCAATGACACATAGGGCTTGTCCGGAAACGTGCTTTGAGCCAGCGTGGTTTTGCCCGCCTGGCGCGGCCCGGTGATGGCAAGCACCGGATAGCCCTGGGCAAGTTCCAAAAGCGTGGCGGTCGCTTGGCGAACGATCATTTTACAAATTGGTAATTGAGTTACCGCATTGTAAATTCAATAGAAGGCCACGCCAACTTAAGTTGGCCAAGGGCTCAATTGGTTTTGATGCGCTCGTACAGCGGCAGCACCTTGGGCAAATTGGCCTCAATGTCGCCGATGCGGGTGCTGCCCGACGGGTGGGTGGACAGCCACTGCGGTGGCGCGCCTTTGTTGGCTGCGCTCATTTTTTGCCAGAGGCTGACGCCAGCACGGGGGTCGTAGCCGGCGCGGGCCGCCAGTTCCATGCCCACCAGGTCTGCGTCTGATTCGTTATCGCGGCTGAACTGCAGCGTCAGCAGCTGCGCGCCGTAGTTGGTGACGGTCTGCCCGACCTGACCGAGGCCAAGCAACTGCGTGAGAAGACTCGCGCCAATGTTGGTGGCCGCACTCTTACCCATGCGTTCGCGCGCATGCTCTCGAAGGGCGTGGGCAATTTCATGGCCCATCACCATCGCCACCTCGTCGTCGTTGAGCTTGAGCTGGTCCAGGATGCCGGTGTAGAACGCAATCTTGCCCCCAGGCATGCAAAAGGCGTTGATCTGCTTGCTGCCGATCAGGTTCACTTCCCATTGCCAGTTAGCTGCGCGGGGGTTCCACGACAAGGCGTGGGGGATGATTTTGTTGGCAATTTCGCGCAGTCGGCGCAATTGTGGGTGGTCTTTGCTGGCCAGCGCTTTTTTCTCAGCCGCCTGCTCCAGCATCTGTGCGTACTGCTCGAGGGACGAGCGTTCCACGCCTTCGGCGGGAACCAGATGGCTGAAGGCTGAATTTTTACCAACATCAACCCCTTCACGGGCCCAGCTTGAACTGCCTGCGAGCAGCCCAAGCAGCAGGAACAACGGCAGGCACACCAATCGGTTGCGCCGGCCCAGAGCGAGCGACGATGACAAGGCAATAGCCAAAATAAACTCCCATCGAGAGCCTCACTTTAGCACCAAGGCCGAGCGTATTATTCGAGCTATGCCCATGAACAGCGCCCAGACCATTCACCCCAAGCTACCCTGGCTAGCCACCTTCAAGGTCTACCTTGAGCCGCCCACGTTGCGCATGCTGTTGCTGGGTTTTTCAGCTGGCCTGCCCCTGCTGCTGGTGCTTGGCACGCTGAGTTTCTGGTTGCGCGAGGCCGGCATTGACCGCACCACCATCGGCTACCTGAGCTGGGTCGGGCTGGCCTATGCGTTCAAGTGGGTCTGGGCCCCGCTGGTCGACCGGCTGCCTATCCCCTTGCTCACTGGGCTGCTGGGGCGGCGGCGCAGTTGGTTACTGGCCTCGCAACTCGCCATCATGGTGGGCTTAGTGGCAATGTCTTTCAACAACCCGCAGGTGGCACTGCAGCCGGTGGTTTGGGGCGCCCTGGCGGTGGCATTCGGGTCGGCCACACAGGACATTGCCTTGGACGCCTACCGCATCGAGTCAGCCGATGCCGACCGGCAGGCAGCACTGGCGGCGGCGTACCAGAGCGGCTACCGGCTGGCCATGATTTGGGCCGGCGCTGGCGTGCTGTGGATTGCCGCGCGCGCCGAAGTGGCGCAAACCGCCAACTACCAATTTGCCGCCTGGCAGACCGCTTACCTGGTGATGGCTGCGAGCATGCTGCTCGGGGTTTTCACTGTGCTTTGGTCGCCCGAACCCGCCCATGCTCTGCTGCCGGTGGCCCGTAACCCGGGCGAGTGGCTGCGCAGCGCTCTGGTGGAGCCTTTTGCCGACTTTTGGCGCCGTTACAAATGGCGGGCCGCACTGATCCTGGCGCTGATCTCGATTTACCGCATCAGCGACATCGTGATGGGCATCATGGCCAACCCCTTCTACGTGGACATGGGCTACACCAAGGATGAGGTGGCCGCTGTGACCAAGGTCTACGGTGTGATCATGACCCTGGCTGGCGCCTTCATTGGTGGTGCCATGGCCATGCGGCTTGGGGTGATGCGGGTGCTGATGCTAGGCGCGGTTTTGAGTGCAGCCAGTAATTTGTTGTTTGCCTTGCTGAGCACGCGTGGCCACGACCTCACCGGCCTGATCCTCGTGATATCGGCCGATAACCTGGCCGGCGGCATCGCCACGGCGGCCTTCATTGCTTACCTCTCAAGCCTGACCAACATCAGCTACTCGGCCACGCAGTACGCCTTGTTCAGCTCCATGATGCTGCTGTTGCCAAAGTTTTTGGCTGGCTACTCCGGCCGTTATGTAGATGCCTTCGGTTACCCCCATTTTTTCATCGCTACTGCCCTGTTGGGCCTGCCCGTGTTGTTGCTGGTGTGGCTCGCTTCACGCGCTGGGTCGGAGCGCGGGGTTTTGCTTGCTGCCGGGGTTGATTTGTCGGGGCCCAGCCCGGGGCGTCCGCCAGCGCCCTAGAGCCTGGGCGAAGCAACGGGCTCAGGAAATAGCCTGGTTTTATCCCCTATTTGGCTGTGGTGCAAACCCGGCGGGCCCGCTAAAGTCGAGCTACTGCTGTCACAGTGTCATCAGAGCCCGGCCGGCGTCAAACTCAACAGGCGACGCCGGCCGTGGTTTGCCCGATGCAAGAGTGCGCCAAGGCCGGCGTCGTGCGCCGATCGAAACTTTCCCCGCAATGGTTGCCCCAAACCTGAGTCGACTGGCAGAGAAGTCAACCGAGCTTGAGACGGGTCATGGGGACAGGCTTGCCAGCACCGCGGCCGGACTCAGATCATTCAAGCAGCGGGTATGGCCCAGGGGGCAGCTGCGCTCGAAGCAGGGCGCGCAGGCCAGCGGCGGCTGGTAGGCTGGGTCGTTCTTGAGCCAGAGCACCGTGGCCCGCGGGTTCAGTGGTGGCGTGTGATGCGGGCTGCTGGAGCCAAACAGCGCCGCCTGCCGCACACCCAGTGCCGCCGCCACGTGCATCAGCCCGGAGTCATTGCTTACTATTAATTTTGTAGCTGCAATGATTGACAGGGCAAGGCCTAGAGCCGTTTTTCCTGCCAGGCTTTGGCATTTGCCGGGGTTCTGGGCGTTGACCTCCGTGGCAATGGCTTCGCACAGTTCAGCCTCTTTGGCCGAGCCCAGCAGCAGCACCGGGCCATCCAATTGCCGTGCTAGCTCAGCAAAGTGGCCGGCTGGCCAGCGTTTGGCCGGGCCGTATTCTGAGCCCGGTGCCAATACGCTAAAGGCACCGGCTTGCAGGCCCAGGCCCGCCAGGTCGGCCGCCAGGGTCGCGTCGCCCACCTGCAAGCGGGGCCGGTCGGCGGTGATCCCGGCCTCGCCGCTGAGGGCCGAGTAAAACGCCACCATCGGCGGGCGCCGGTCCTTGGGCGGGTTTTTCAGGCGGTGGGTCAGCAGGCCGATGCGCGCCTCACCCAGGTAGCCCACCCGTTTGGGAATGCTGGCCAAAAAAGGCAGCAGCGCGCTTTTGAGCGAGTTGGGGCAAATGTAGGCCACCTCAAACCGGCCGCTCAGCTCGCGCGCCAAGCTGCGGCGGGCCTTGAACTGCAGCCCGCCGTGGGCAAAGGGAAATTCAATCACCCGGGCTACTTGGGGCATCAGCCGGTACACCGGCGCCACCCAGGGCAGGGCGCCAACCGTCAACCTCTCGCCGCGCGCGTGCAGCCGGCGCAGCAGCGGCTCGGTCATCAGCGCATCCCCGATCCATTGGGGCGCGATGAGCAGTGATTCAGTGGTGGGCGCTGAAATGCTCGCCGTCCTTGAGCTTGTAGACGGTCCCGCAGTAGGGGCACTTGGCCTGGCCGCTGTGGGCCACGTCCAGGTACACCTTGGGATGGCTGTTCCAGATTTTCATGTCGGCCAGCGGGCTGGGGCAATACACACCGCCCTGGGCGTTCAGGTCTTTGGCCAGCAGTTCAATGGGGGGTTGGCTCATGGCGTTTTTGTGGCGGCGCCTTAGACCTTGCTGAGCCAGTGCGCGTATTTCGGGTTGCGGCCGTTGACGATGTCAAAGAAGGCGCTCTGGATTTTTTCGGTGATCGGGCCACGGCTGCCGGCCCCGAGCTCGATGCGGTCAAGCTCCCGGATTGGCGTCACCTCAGCAGCAGTGCCGGTGAAGAAAGCCTCGTCGCAGATGTAGACCTCGTCGCGCGTGATGCGCTTTTGCACCACCTCCAGCCCCAGGTCTTTGCAGATATGGAACACGGTGTTGCGGGTGATGCCGGTGAGCGCGCCAGCCGACATGTCGGGGGTGTAGACCACGCCGTCTTTGACCATAAACAGGTTCTCGCCCGCACCCTCAGACACGAAGCCCGAGCTGTCGAGCAACATGGCCTCGTCGTAGCCCTCATCGGTGGCTTCCATGTTGGCCAGGATCGAGTTGGTGTAGTTGCTCACCGCTTTGGCCTGGGTCATGGTGATGTTGACATGGTGGCGGGCGTAGCTGGAAATCTTGACGCGGATGCCGCGCTTGAGGCCTTCTTCGCCCAGGTAAGCGCCCCACGCCCAAGCCGCGACCATCAGGTGGATGGTGTTGCCCTTGGGGCTGACGCCGAGTTTTTTGTCGCCAATCCAGGTTAGCGGACGCAGGTAGCAAGAGGCCAGCTTGTTCTCACGCACCACGGCTTTTTGCGCCTCCATCACCTCGTCTTTGCTAAAGGGCAGCTGCATGCGCAAAATCTTGGCGCTGTTGAACAGGCGCTCTGTATGCTCTTTGAGCCGGAAGATGGCCGTGCCATCGACCGTGTCGTAAGCGCGCACGCCCTCAAACGCTCCGCAGCCGTAGTGCAGGGTGTGCGTCAGTACATGAATCTTGGCATCGCGCCAGTTGACCATCTGGCCGTCCATCCAGATTTTGCCGTCGCGGTCAGACATGGAGGGGGGTTGGGGGCTCATGGGGGTCCTTTGAGGGGCGTTGAGTTAGGAAAGAGTCGGATTTTAAGGGGCTGGCGCCGGCCGCTCCAGTGTCCATGACTGGAGCCGGCCGCCGACAAGTTGGCAGGTGACATGGGACTGCGTGCCATCGGTCCAACGGTAGGTCTCGGGCTGGACATCTTTGGCGCTGAGCAACTCGCCCAGTGAGCGAGTCATGGCCACCATGTGCAGCAGCGTGACGCCCGGGCGCAGCTTGGCGTTGAGCATCACGGCGCTGTCCACAAAGCCCACCGGCCGCTTGGCAGCCCGCTGCAGCACGGTCATCATGCGGGTGAAATGCAGCAGCAGCCACATCACCAAGGCACCCCCGGCTATCGCCACCCCAGCCCAGCCGTGGGCCTGGTAGGCGGCCACCAGGCCCACCGCACTGGCCAGCGGGACCAGGTATTTTTGAAATTGCATCGCCTGATTTTGGCAGACCTGAAGGGCCGCAGCAGCGCCGTACGGCACCAAGCCTCAACCCAGTGAGCGCACCAGCTCCATCGCCTGCTCGACCCGCTCCACCGCGTGGATGGTCAGGCCCTCAATCGCCTTCTTGGGGGCGTTGGCCTTAGGCACCAGCGCCACGCTAAAGCCCAGTTTGGCCGCCTCGCGCAGGCGCTCCTGGCCGCGTGGCGCCGGCCGCACCTCGCCGGCCAGACCCACCTCGCCAAAGGCAAAAAAGCCCTTGGGCAGCGGCTTGCCGCGCAGGCTTGAGGTGATGGCCAGCAGCACCGCCAGGTCAGCCGCCGGCTCGCTGATGCGCACTCCACCCACCGCATTGACAAACACGTCCTGGTCCATGCAGGCCACGCCGGCATGGCGGTGCAGCACCGCCAGCAGCATGGCCAGCCGGTCTCGGTCCAGGCCCACCGACAGCCGGCGCGGCGACGGTCCGCCGCTGTCGACCAAGGCTTGAATCTCGACCAGCAAGGGCCGCGTGCCTTCGAGCGTGACCATCACACAGCTGCCCGGCACCGGCTCGGCGTGCTGGCTCAAAAAGATGGCGCTCGGGTTGGATACCCCCTTGAGGCCTTTCTCGGTCATGGCAAACACGCCGATCTCATTGACCGCACCAAAGCGGTTCTTGATGGCGCGCACCAGCCTGAAGCTGCTGTGGGTGTCGCCCTCAAAGTACAGCACCGTGTCGACCATGTGCTCGAGCACGCGGGGCCCGGCCAGTGCGCCTTCTTTGGTCACGTGGCCCACCAGCACAATGCTCACGCCGCTGGCCTTGGCCGCGCGGGTCAGGTGGGCGGCGCATTCACGCACCTGGGCCACCGAGCCCGGGGCCGAGCTGAGCTGGTCGGAGTAGACGGTCTGGATTGAGTCGATGACCGCGATGTCGGGGCGCGTGCTCTCCAGCGTGGCCAGAATTTTTTCCAGCTGAATCTCGGCCAGCACCTTGACCTGCGAGCCATCCAGCCCGAGCCGGCGCGCGCGCAGCGCCACCTGCGCCCCGCTTTCTTCGCCGGTCACATACAGGGTGTGCTGGCCGCTGCGCTGCAGTGAATCGAGCGCCTGCAGCAACAGCGTGGATTTGCCGATGCCGGGGTCGCCGCCAATCAGCACCACACCACCCTCGACCATGCCGCCGCCCAGCACCCGGTCCAGTTCCTCATGGCCGGTGGGGGTGCGTGCCATGTCCACCGCGTCGATCTCGCCCAGGGTGGCAATCTCAGCGGTTTTGGCCAGCGCGGCAAAGCGGTTCTTGATGGCTGACGGGTTGTCGGCCACCGACTCGATCAGGGTGTTCCAGGCGTTGCAGGCCGGGCACTTGCCCAGCCACTTGGGGCTGTTGCCGCCGCAGTCACTGCACACATAAACCGTTTTTTCTTTGGCCATGGGCGCATGATACTGTATGTAATTACAGATCAACCGGGGGCAAAGTCACCGTGGCGCACCCACTCGGCCTGGGCCTCGGTTTCAATCGTGCCGGGTCGGGCGCTGCGGACTTGGGCAATGGCCTTCTCGGCGCTGACCCCATGCAGCACCAGCAACTTGGCCACCAGCATGCCGGTGCGGCCCAGGCCGGCAGCGCAGTGCACCAGCACGCGTTGGCCCTGGCCCAGGGCTTGTAGCAGCGCGGGCCCCTGGGTGCGCCAAGCCGCCAGCGTGGTTTCACCCGGCGTGGCCATGTCGGTGATCGGCATCGGCAACCACTGCAGGGATGTGCGAGCCATGGCCAGGGCAAACTCAGGCACGCCCAGGCGGGCGAACTCATGTGGTTCGATCAGGCTCAGCACGATGCTCGCCCCCCAAGCCTGGATGGTCTGCAAATCGGCGTCGAGCGAGCGCGCCCAGTGCCGACCGGCGCCATCCACACCGCACCGACCCGGGCAATGGCTCATGCCCAGCAGCGCGCCCCCAGCCAGCGCCACGGTGTTGATCACCAGCGGCCCGGTGGGCGCGGGGCCGCTCACTTCTTGGGCTCAGACTTGTTGTCGTAGCGTTTGCGCCACTCGGCCACCACGCGCGACTGTTCTTTGGCAACCCAGTCGAAATCAACCTTGATCATTTTTTCCGCGATGTTGGTGGGTACGTTCTCCATCTTGGCCACTTTCACCGGCACGGCAGTGACCTCTGAATTACGGCCGTAGGCTTCCATGGCTTCGGTGGAGATGGCCCAGTCCATCAGCAGCTTGGCGTCGTCCAGGTTCTTGCTGCCCTTGAGGATGGCCGAGGCTTGCATGTCCCAGCCGGTACCTTCGTCGGCCACGATCACCTCGATCGGCGCGCCCGCGGTCTTGACCTTGCCACCGCGCACAGGCAGCGACAGGCCGGCTACGTACTCTCCGGCACCCGCTTGCTCGCAGGGCTTGTCGCCAGAGTGGCTGTAGCTGGCAATGTTCTCATGCAGCTTGTCCATGAAGGCCCAGGCTTTTTCTTCGCCCCACATCTGGATCCAGGCGTTGACCATCAACAGGCCGGTGCCGGACGAGGCCGGGTTGGGCATGGTGACCTTGCCCTTGAAGGCGGGTTGGGTCAGGTCGGTCCACTTGACCGGTTTGGGCACATTGGCCTTTTTGGCCTCGATGGTGTTGAAGCAGATCGCGCTGGCCCAGCCGTACATGCCCACCCAGGACGGCGGATTGCCTTTGGGCAGGTACATCGGGTTGAGGCGCTCCATGCCTTTGGGCGCATAGGGCGTCAGCATGCCGGCCTGGTTCAGCGCCACCAGGTTGGCGGCGGTGTGGCCGAACACCAGGTCGGCGCGCGGGTTGTCTTTTTCAGCCATCAGCTTGGCCTGCATGATGCCGGTGGAATCACGCACCCAGTTGACCTTGATGGCCGGGTAGGCCTTGGCGAACTGGTCGGCGTAGATTTTGAGCACATCAGCGCCGGCGCTGGAGTAAACGGTCAGTTGACCGGCGTGCGCGCCAAGTGCGGCCAGGGTGAGGGACAGGGCGCCGAGCAGGCGGGTACTTTTAGACATCACGAAAAAACTCCTTGGTTATGCAAAAACAGGTGGGTTGGAAAACAGGGTGTGACCAGAGGCAGCCATATCAGACGCCACCCCGCCAGGCCTGCGCCCGGCGCAGCACATGGCGCGAGACGACCAGGTGCAGCAGGCGCACGCTCAGGCTGGCGTACACCATCAGCGTAGCCATAGCTGCGGCGGAGGCAGTGCTGCCAGCCTCGTCCAGATGAATGGCTGCCACCGAAGCCAGCTTGGTGTCGGCGCTGTACAAAAAGATCACCGCCGACAACGTGGTCATGGCGTTCAAAAACAGGTAGATCCAGATGTCCAGAATGGCTGGCAGGCAGACCGGCAGCGTCACCCGGCGGAACACCGCCAGCATCGGCACCTTGAGCGAGGCGCCGACCGCCTCAA
Organism: Comamonadaceae bacterium; assembly: GCA_014190675.1. GTDB lineage: Bacteria > Pseudomonadota > Gammaproteobacteria > Burkholderiales > Burkholderiaceae_C > Rhodoferax. The sequence continues at coordinate 9,405 of BJGT01000112.1, forward strand.
ACTCCCGGTCGACCTGTTTGAGCGCGGTGACGGCGGTCAGGTGCGGCACGGTGTAGAGGTGGGCCAGTGTATTGACGACCAGTATCGCCATGCTGCCGTACAACACGCCCAGCGGATTGCCGGGCTGGTTGATGAACAGCAGGGTACCGAGGCCCAGCACCAGCCCTGGCACCGCCATCGGCAGCAGGGCGGCCGCGTGCAGCAGGGTGCGCCCTAGCATGTCGGCACGGGGTTTTTCCACGACATAAGCGCCCATGAAGATCAGTGGCGTACCCGCGCTGGCGACCCAAAAGGCGAGCGTGAGCGAATTCCAGAAGTTCTCCCAGCCGACGCCCTGCACGTCAAATACATAGTGCTTGAGCGTCAGGCTCAGGTTGTAGGGCCAAAATTTCACCAACGCCGCAAACTGGGCCATGCCCAGAATGGCAAAGATGAACAGCGTGACCAGCAGGCAATAGCCGAACATGGCGCGATCAATCAGCGGCCGGGGTTGTGGCACCAAGGCGACCGCACGCGCGCCCAAAGCGGCGGCCTGTTTGCCCGCCACCAGGCGTTCGAGCACAAAGGCGAACACGGCCGGCACCAGCAGCACCACCGACACCACCGCGCCCATCGAGAAGTTTTGCTGGCCCACTACCTCCTTGTAGATGTCGGTGGCCAGCACGTTGTAGCTGCCGCCAATCACCTTGGCCGCACCAAAATCGGTGAACACATTCACAAACACCACGATCGCTGCACCAATCAGGCCATAGCGCACGGCCGGCAGCGTGATGCGGAAAAAGGTGCGCGGGCCGCTGGTGCGCAGCACGGCGGCAGCCTCGTAGATGCGGGCGTCGGCCAGCGTTAGCGCCGTGATCAGGATCAGCACCGCATGGGGAAAGGTCCACAGCGTGCAGGACATGATGATGCCGATCGGCCCGTAGACCGATTCACCCATCAGCACGCTTTTGAGCAACCCCTTGTTGCCGAACCAGTAGACCAGGCCGATCGCCTTGAGCAGCGAGGGGCTGAGCAGC
>BJGT01000113.1 GCA_014190675.1 Comamonadaceae bacterium
TGACCGAATTCGCAGCCGCCAGCCGGCGACCGGTCATCAACGCCATGTCCAGCGACGGCCACCCCTGCGAGGTACTCACCGATGCCTATTACGTGGAGACCGAGCTGAAGCCCTTGGCCAGCGCTCGGGTCTGCCTCTGGGGCCCGCCGACCAATGTGTTGCGCTCCTGGCACGAGCTGGCGGCAGTGCTGGGCTTGTCGGTGACCCATGCTTGTGACGCAGCATTTCACCAAGCCACGCCCGGCGTGCAATTCACCGAGGCCTGCCCCACCGACATCGACATCGTCATCACCGACGGCTGGCCGACCGGGCTAGAGGCGCCCGCCTGGTCGCTGACCGAGGCGCACTTGGCGCGGATGGGCCAACCTAAACTGCTGCCCACGCCGCCGTTTACGATTGGGCGGGAGCTGGCGTTTGACCCGCTGCACTATGCCGGCTTTGCCGGTTACCGGCAAAAAGAGCTGCTGCTGCCGGTGCAAAAGGCGATTTTGCGCCACTGCGTCGGCCAGATTACTTAATTGGGGTCAGATTCCAATTAATTCCCCCGGGATGCCGCAAAAGCCGGGTAGGGCACAGGGCGTAAGGCTTAGGCTCAGAGTCTTGCCTGTGCCGCGTGCGCAGTGACACCGCCAGCCCGATGCCGGCCACGCTGATCAGCGCCAGCGGAAAGCCCAGCCGGTGAGACCATTCGATCAGCGCCCCCGAGAGCGATGACGCTGCCAGCCCGCCCAGGGTGTAGGTCAGCACCAGCAGGGCGGTGCTGTTGACCATGGTGATGCCTTTTTCACGGGCGCCGATACCGATCATGGCCATGGGGTACAGGCTGCCACCGGCGCCGCCCCAGATGAAAACAATTGGCCAGACCAGCCAGGGCGCATATTCGGGCTGGAGGAAGGCGAAGTTGCTCATGTCATCAAGCCAAAAACGGGTTCACGATGGTGAGTTGACCCAGAATTTTTTGGCCGTGCTGCAGGTCCTCGCTGAACATGTTGGTGCAACCTGCGTCCAGTGCGGCAGCCACGATCATGCTGTCCCAATAACTGAAAGCGTTGTTGGTTCGCAGTTCTGAAGCCAGCAAGTACTGTGCGGCGTTGGAAGTGACGACCTCACTGTCGCGGTACCAAGCCAGAAGCAAGCCTTGGATCGACGCCTCTGGCATCTTGGCTTTTTTGATGAGGTTGCCGCAGGTTTCGCGAATAACTTGCGAATTGATCACTGGGCGGGTCAATTGCGCCAGGAGACTGATGGCTTGTTGATGTCGCCGGTCTGCGGGTGTGTCAACCACTTCGAGAAGCGCGTATAGCCAGATGTTGGTATCAACAAAAACTTTATCGGGCATTGGCTTCTTCCCGGGTCATCGGCGTAAATTGACTGACCCGAAGGGGGTTTTTCATCAATGCCATCAACGATGAGTCGGCCAAGGTTTTGTGGCCTTGTTGCTCCGCTTGGTTACGTTCCACCAAAAATTCGACAAAATCAAATACCTCAGCTTGTTTGGCTTCCGGCAGCACTTGCAAGCGGCTAATAAGTTCAGCGTAACCCATGGTTGGCATCTCCAGAAAAAAACCTAGGTGGTCTACAGGCGGTACGGTATGTGCGAATAGTAAGACAAGCGATGGTTCAGCGTCCAGCGGCTGGTTGCGGCAATCTGTAATCGGAGTCAGATTCTGTAATCAATGGGGTCAGATTCCAATTAAATCCCCGGGATGTTGCACAAGCCGGGTAGGGCAAAGGGCGCAAGGCCTGGTCTCAGATGTCTTGCCTGTGCCGAGTGCGCAGCAACACCGCCAGCCCGATGCCGGCCACGCTGATCAGCACCAGCGGAAAGCCCAGCGCGGGGGACCACTGGATCAGCGCACCCGAGAACGAGGAGGCGGCCAGGCCGCCCAGGGTGTAGGTGAGCACCAGCACGGCGGTGCTGTTGACCAGGGTGATGCCTTTTTCGCGGGCGCCGATATCGATCATGGCCATGGTGTACAGGCTGCCGCCGGCACCGCCCCATATGAACACGATGGGCCAGACCAGCCAGGGCGCCTGTGGCACCAGCGGCACCAGCGCGGCAGCGGCCAGGGTGACGCCTGCGCACACCAGCATCACGCTGCGCCGGCCCCGCGCCTGGTCGTTAAATCGGTCGGCCAGTAGGCCGGCGGGTAGCATGGTCAGCGCACTGCCCAGCCCGATGCAGGACACCAGCAGCGCTGCCGTGGCGGCGCTTAGACCCAGCGCCAGCCCGTACAGCGGCAGGATGGAGGCCATGCCGCTCTCAAAAAACCCGCCCACAAACCCCGCCAGCATGATGATGGGGTGTGCCATCAGTGCGTGCCACACGCCGCCCAGCCCGACCCGGGCGCTGTGCGCGTCGTTGGCCCGCGGCAGCGGCGGGATCAGCAGGCTCCAGGCCAGGCCGGTTAGCAAAAAGCCGATCACCCACCACAGCGCGTGTGGGTTGTCGGTGCCCAGACCAGCAAGCACGGCCGGGCCAATCACAAAGGTGAAGCCAACCAGGGTCTCAAAAATACCCACATAACGGCCGCGCTGCCCCGGCGGCGAGAACTCGGCAATCAGCGCCTCGGCCAGCACCCAGCGCAGGCCGGCGGCGGCGCCCGAGATCAGCTTGAGCGCAAACCAGACCGGCAGCGCATCGGTCAGGGCAAAGCCTACGGCGGCCAAGGCGGGCAGGGCAGCGGCCAGCCACAGGGTGGCGCGCCGGCCCAGACGCTGCGTCACGGCCGAGGCAAAGGGCGTCATCAAAAACATGCCCAGGTAGCCGGTGGCGGCAAACAGGCCGGCCACCGAGGTTGACACGCCCGCTGTTTTGAGCTGGAACAGCAGCATGGGCAGCAGCATGAAGTAGCCGATCAGCTCGACAAAGGTCGAGCCAAAAATGCTCACCAGCCCGCGTGTGGCGCCTGCCGGGCGGGTCATGACTGGCGGCTCATGGCTGGCGGCTCAGCCCGCTTCGCCGCCAGCACAGCGGCGGCCACTTCGGCAAAGCCGGCGCCGCGCTCGGCCACCGTCACATAGCGCGGCAGGTGCGTGAGCTGTGCCGCCACGCCCAGGATGTTGGCCACGCCCACGCTGTGGGGGAAACGCTGGAACATCACCTGGTCATTGGCCGAATCGCCCACATAGGTCCAGCGTGCCAGCTCGGCGTCCAGCTCGCGCTGGTACAACTGCTGCACGATCCAGCGCGCGCCCGAGAGTTTGTTGTGGCTGCCGTACCAGCCGTTGATGTGGATGCTGCTGACAGTGGCCGTCATGCCCTCAGCCTGCATGACCTGCACCACCTGGGCGATCTGCCCGGGCGGCAGCCGGGTGAACTCGCTGTGGTCAACGGCGATGTCGGTCTCGCGGCCCGCCGAATCCTGCGCCAATTTGGCACCCGGCACCTCGCGTAGCAGCCGCTGCGCCACGGCCTGCAGGCGTCCGAAGTTGATGGCTCGGGTGTGGGCGTCCTGCTGGTAGACCTTGGCGCTTAAACCCCTTACCCTGACAAAAGCCACGGCGCCGTTTTCAGCCACCATGGCATCCACCGGCCAGGTTTGGGCAAATGGCGCGCACCAGCCGATGGGGCGGCCGGTGATGGCGATCACCGTCAGCCCAGCGGTTTGGAGCGCCTGCAGGGCCGCCAGCGCGTCGGGCGTGATGGCGCCGTTGGTGGTCAGGGTGTCGTCAATGTCGGTGAACACGCCCACCAACTGGCGGCGCTCGGTGGCGGGCCAGTGTTGCAAGGGGGTCATGGGCGCCCGGTCAACCCGCGCTGCCCAGGGCCAGCCCGGCGTGCTCGCGCAGCGGGTGAAAGTGGATTTTGGGGAAGCGCTCTTGCGCCAGCCGCACGTCGTAGGGCGAGGTGCACAGGTAGGCCAGGGTGTTGGCGGCGTCCAGCGCCATGCGCATGGGGTAGGCATCGCAAAAGGTTTTCAGCTCAGCTGGCGTGTCGGCGGTGATCCAGCGGGCGCCGGTGTACTGGCTGCCCTCCAGGCGGATGTCGGCGTCGTACTCGCCCTTCAGGCGGTGCTGCACCACCTCAAACTGCAGTTGCCCCACGGCACCGAGCAGCATGTTGCCGCCCACTTCGGGCCGGAACACCTGAATGGCGCCTTCTTCACCCAGCTGGGCCAGGCCCTGCTGCAGCTGCTTGGTGCGCAGCGGGTTCTTCAGCACCACGGTCATGAACAGCTCGGGCGCAAAAAACGGCAGGCCGGTGAATTGCAGGTTGACCGAACCATCAGTGATGGTGTCACCCAGTTGCACCCCGCCGTGGGTGGTAAAGCCCACGATGTCGCCGGCATAGGCTTCTTCCACCGCCTCGCGGCGCTGGCTCATAAAAGTCACCACGCTGGTAGGGCGCAGCTCTTTGGCGGTGCGCATCACTTTGAGCTTCATGCCCGGCGTGTATTTGCCCGAGGCCATGCGCACAAAGGCGATGCGGTCTCGGTGGTTGGCGTCCATATTGGCCTGCACCTTAAACACCACACCTGAAAACGCGTTGTCTTCCGGCTGCACGGTTTTTACCACCGGCTGCCGGTTCACCAACAGCGAGCTGATGCGCGCCTGGGGCGCCGGAGCCAGATCCACCAGCGCGTCGAGCACCTCCATCACACCAAAATTATTCACGCCCGAGCCAAAGAACACCGGCGTTTGTTTGCCAGCTAAAAAAGCTGCATGGTCCCAGGCCGGCGAGGCGCCGGTGGCCAGCTCCATGCTGTCCATGGCAGTTTCCCATTCGTGGCCAAAGCGTTTAAGCAGGTCGGCTTGCTCGGTCAAAGGCAGGGTGACAAAGTCTTGTGGTCGGCGCTCGCTGCCGCTCTCAAACACCGTCATGGCTCTGGTGCGCAGGTTGATGATGCCGCCAAACAGCTTGCCCTGGCCCACCGGCCAGGTCATGGGCACGCAGGGCATGCCCAGCTCCCGCTCGATCTCGTCCAAAATGTCCAGGGGCTCACGCACCTCGCGGTCCATCTTGTTGACAAAGGTGATGATGGGCGTATTGCGCTGCCGGCAGACCTCGATCAGGCGGCGGGTTTGTGCCTCCACGCCGTTGGCGGCATCAATCACCATCAGCGCTGAATCCACGGCAGTCAGCACGCGGTAGGTGTCTTCCGAAAAATCCTTGTGGCCCGGCGTATCCAGCAGGTTGATCACGTGTTCGCGGTACAGCATCTGCATCACCGAGCTGGCGACCGAGATGCCGCGCTGCTTTTCAATCTCCATCCAGTCGCTGGTGGCATGGCGGGTCGCTTTACGCGCCTTCACTGAGCCGGCGATTTGGATCGCGCCAGAGAACAGCAGCAGCTTTTCGGTCAGTGTGGTCTTGCCGGCGTCCGGGTGCGAGATGATGGCAAAAGTGCGGCGGCGATGGGTTTCTGAGGCAAAAGACAAGGGCAATCCAGAGGGGTGAGCCCTGAATTTTAGACGCCTGCGGGCTCGGTTTACTCGGCTCGGTTTGTCGGCACGGAGCTCCTGATGAGCGGTTTTACTTTTTTCTTTGCATTACATTGAGATTTACTTTACACAATAAAATTCTTTACTTCATAGAGAATTTTACTTTTTTGATTTCAAGGATGTATCCATGTCAGACACTATCGAAGCCATCGTTTCCAGCAAAGGCCAGGTCACTTTGCCGGCTGCCATGCGCGCCAAGCTGGGCATCCAGCCGGGCTCGCACATCCATTTTGAGTTGCGGGGCAATGAACTGGTGATTAAACCTGAGCTGCCAATGAGTGCGTACTACGGCATGCTCAAAAACTACAAGCTCGACCCGGCCGATCTGGAAATTGAGAAAGAGCCAGATCGGGCGTTTGAATGAACGTCGTTGACTCTTCCGGCTGGATAGAGTTCTTTCTGGCAGGCCCAAATGGCCCAAGCTTCAAGCCCGTTATCGAGCAGCGCGGCCGCCTCATCGTACCGGTCATCGCGCTCTACGAAATGCACAAAATCCTCAGTCGCAAGCTGCCCGCGGTGGCGGTGAACCAGGCGCTGGACGTGATGCGCCTGGGTCGCGTGATTGAGCTGACGGATCGCCGCGTCATCGCGGCATCTACTATCGCCGCCCAATACAAGCTGGCCATGGCGGATGCGGTGATGTACAGCATTGCGCTGGAGCACAAGGCCACGTTTTGGACACAGGATGCCGATTACGACGGGCTGCCGTCGGTGCAGTACTGCGTGAAGTCTCCACCGCCTTCGACCTAACTTTGCGGCTCTCTCGCCCCGCCAATCACCAGCCAGCCATCAACCATGGGCCGCCGTGCAGCGTTGCTCAAACCTCATCGGGCTGACATAGCCTAAGGTCGAGTGCAATCTCTTTTGCTTGTACAAGTTGAGCCAATCAATTGCCAAGGCTGAATCTATAAAGACTCGGTTCGCCTCTGCCACTTTTGCCGGGACAAAAACTGCAGAGAAGCCGGCACGAAGCTACACGTTTGGGCGGGCGGAAATGGCTTTGTGACCGGATCCTTGGGCTTTTCTATCGCTTACGAAACCCTCGCTGCGCGTTCTGCCGCAACAGCCAAGCTTGGCGCGAGCAAGGCATGGTGGGCCGCTGGCCGTCAATTTCGTGAGCATGTTGTGAGTATGGAGCCCGATAACTGCTGTTGACGAATACCGCGGCAAATTGATTGCCAATCCTGATTTCTTGCCAAAATTTCTTGAAGGAGGCCACTACGCCTTGGCAGGCACAGAGCTGCAGCGTCATCTTGTCAAGATCGCCTGAGCGAAGTTTGATTGCAACTAAAACTTCAACCAGATTTTTCTAAGAGAAAGCACATCATGAAAGAAGTCGAAATTTTCCAATCGCTTAATTTGGCGCTGATTAGCAACGCTATTTACACGCTGGCAATTTATTTTCTGCTGTGGGTCAGCCTGCGGACGGCCCGGTTGGCGCGGGAGGGGGAAGAAAGAAGCGGAATCCTGCCCAAAATATTGGTCAGTCTGTTCGGCCTGGGGGTAATTTACAAAGGGCTGTTACTGGGCGCATTTTTGCGGCTGAATTTGTCCAGTTCAGCTAAAAACCTCGAGGGCCTTGCTGCACCAAAGCCAGTTTTTATGACGGGCCAAGCCCGCAGTGATTCTTTCATCGGACCGGCTTGCCACCCAGCAATTCATCATGGGCCAGAGCCATAATCGTTACCCCTAAACCATCAATGAGCAGCCAGGGCGCAACCCCAGGCGAGGCTCACCGGGAGCACAACTTTGTCCGAATCAACTGTTCTATACCTAGAGCAGGGCGCCGTGGCCCTGTTGACCTTGAACCGCCCACTGGCGCTCAACAGTTTCACCCGGCAGATGCACCATGATTTGTGGCAGGCGCTGGACCAGGCCGAGGCGAACCCGCTGATTCGGGCCTTGGTCATCACGGGCGCTGGCCGGGCGTTCTGCGCGGGCGCAGATTTGGCAGAATTTGACTTTGCACCCGGGCCAGACCTGATCGCCCGCGCCGACCCTGGGCCGGTGATCGATCAGGCCTTCAACCCCACCGTGCGCCGCCTGCAAAGCCTGCGCATGCCGACGCTGGCAGCCGTGAACGGCGTGGCGGCCGGTGCAGGTGCCTCTTTGGCCATGACCTGTGATATCGCCATCGCCGCGCCTACAGCCAGCTTTATCCAGGCATTCAGCAAAATTGGATTGATCCCGGATGCCGGCGGCAGCTGGTTCTTAACCCAGCGGCTGGGCCTGGCGCGGGCCATGGCGCTGGCCATGACCGGCGACAAGCTCAGTGCTGCGCAGGCGCGTGAGTGGGGCATGATTTGGGAAGTGGCCGACGACTGCTTGGCCGTTGCGCTGGCGCTGGCAGCCCGTTTGGCCGACATGCCCACCCGCGCTTTGGTGGCTACCCGACAGATCTTGCGCGACAGCTGCACGCGTACGCTCAACCAGCAATTAGATGCAGAGCGCGACACGCAATCGGCTATGGGACGCACTGAGGATTACATTGAGGGCGTGAGCGCGTTTCGGGAAAAACGCCCGGCGCGCTTCAAGGGCTGCTAAGCCACCGCCCCAGCAGGGCAGTGTCGCGCGGAAGCAGACGCCAGCTGTTGATTCCAGAAGGCAGGCGCAGCGGCAAGTCCAGCAGCCGTTTGTCGCGCGCCACCCAAGCCCTGAGTTTGCTTGCGGCACCGACATAAAGCGGCAGTTCATCGAGCTTGCCCAGGCGCCAACCGCTCGAGGTCTTGCCAGAGCCAATAGTCAGGCCCAGCCACTCATCGCCTGCAGCAAAGCCAGCCTGCTCGGCTGCGCCGCCGCGCAGCACGGTCTTGATGACAATATTGCTGCCCTCGCTGACCCGCAGCCCCAGCCTTTGCGCCAGTGCCGCTGGCTCTTCAAGAACAGTGACGCCGACACTTTCCAGCAGTGGCTTGAGCGGCAGCTCGCCGGTTCCATGCACCCAGCGCCTGAGTTCCTTGGTCCAAGACCGGCCCGAGAGTAACTGCAGAACTGCGGCCAGGTCAGCCTCTGTCATGGGTCCGCCCGAGCAGCGCAGCCACAGGGCCTGCATCACTGCATCAAGTGTGCTGCGGCCCTCTTGGCGCAGGGTTAAATCCAGGCACAAGGCCACCAGTGCACCCTTGCTGTAATAGCTCACGGTGATGTTGGGCGTGTTCTCGTCTTGCCGGTAGTATTTCACCCAGGCGTCAAAGCTCGATTGCGCCACGGATTGAAGTTTTCGTCCCGGTGTTTGCAGCACCTGATTGACGGTTTTGCCAAGCAGCTGGAGGTAGGTGAGGTCATCAATCAGGCCGCTGCGGCGCAGCAGAAGGTCGTCGTAGTAGCTGGTAAAGCCTTCAAAAAACCAAAGCAGCTCGGTGTAGTTCTCGCGGCTGTAGTCGTAGCGGGTAAATTCGGCCGGGCGCAGTTGTTTGACGTTCCAGGTGTGGAAATACTCGTGGCTGATCAGGCCCAGCAGCGTGGTGTAACCATCGCCGCGGGTTGCTGTCGCGCCCGCTTGGCCAGTGCTGATTTTTTGACGTGGCAGGTCTTTGCGGGTGCAAATCAGGGCGGTGGAATTGCGGTGCTCCAGGCCGCCGTAGCCGTCGTCAACCGCATTGAGCATGAACAGGTAGGAGCGGTGTGGCATAGACCGCCTGGCCTGCGCGGCGGATTGGCCAGGATGCCAAAATTTCATGGCTGCCTCGCAGATGGTCTGGGTGTCAGCGAGCAGGCGCGCACCGTCGAAACTCGGTGTTGCGCCAGCCACCACAAAGCGGTGCGGCAGGCCACCGGCCTGGAACGAGCCGCTCCAGAACTCGCCCAGCTCGACCGGGCTGTCGACCAGCTCGTCATAGTCAGCGGCCTGGTAGCGGCCAAAGCCGTTGCGGTCGGTTTTGACAACCGGCAGGCCAGTGGCAGCCTGCCAGGAGCTCGGCCGCTCAGGCGGCAGCAGGTCCAGCCTGTGGGGCAGGTGTTCCTGGCCATGGACTTGCAAAAACAGACTGGTGCCATTAAAAAAACCGCGCTGTCCGTCCAGCCAGGCTGAGCGCACCGAGGCGTCAAAGGCATACACCTGGTAGTGCAGTACCAGGGCCTGCGCCGGATCGCAGTCAGCCTGCCAGTGGGACTTGTCGAGTTGCTTCAGGGGGATGGTCCGCCCGCCCTGCTCCCCGGTGAGTTGCTGCAGGTGCCTGGCAAATTCGCGCACTAGATAGCTGCCGGGTATCCAGACCGGCAGGCTGAGGGTTTGCAGCGCCCGCGGCTTGGCAATGGTCAGGCGCAGATCAAACAGGTGGGCATGGCGGTGGGTTAGCCGAACTTCGTAGCCAATGGCTGTCATGGGGTGGCAACCTTGCCTTCGCTCAGATGCTTTTCAACTTCGGCCACGCTGATAGCGCCGGGCACCCGCGAGCCATCGACAAAGACCAGCGTGGGTGTACCAGTGATCTTGAACTTGCGCCCGATGTCAATATTGCGCGCGATCGCGCTGGCATCGCAATTCGCTGCTGCAGGGGTTTGGTCGCGCACCATCCAGTCCTGCCAGGCTTTGACGCGGTCTTTGGCACACCAGATGTTCTTGGATTTTTCGTTGGAGTCGGCGCTCAGGATCGGGTAGAGAAACATGTGGATAGTCACATGGTTGAGTTTTTGCAGATCCCGCTCAAAGCGTTTGCAATAGCCGCAATTAGGGTCTTCAAACACGGCCAAGCGGCGCTTGCCATTGCCGCGCACGATGGTGAAAGCATCCTTGAAAGGCAGGGCTTCGAAATTGATCGCGGTGAGCTTGTCGACCCGCTCTTCGGTCAAGTTGCGGCGCTGCTTGGTATCGATGAGGCTGCCCTGAAACAGAAAATTGGCCTCGGCGTCGGTGTAATAAATCTCCGTGCCATTGACGCGAACCTCATACAGGCCAGCCATGGGGCTTTTGCTGACTTCGTCAATTGCCTGCAGCT
>BJGT01000114.1 GCA_014190675.1 Comamonadaceae bacterium
GAGCGTCCGGTTGCGGGCCAGCGAGTGAACTGTCCAACCCATCCACGCGACTACCGCACCAGCCCACTTTGAAACCTTTTTTTAGACAACAACTCGCCCGCTACGCCGATCGCCTCGGCGAGCTGGAGTTCCTGCTGTCCCGCCCGGACATCATGCAGGACATGAGCCAATTCTTGGTGCTCTCGCGCGAGCACACCGAAGTGGCCGCGGTGGCTGACCGCTGGGGTCGGTTTGGCCTGCGCGAGGCTGATCTGGCCAGTGCCCGGGAGCTGCTGCTCGGCGCGACCGAAGACCCTGAGATGGCCTTGTTGGCGCAAGACGAAGTGAGCGCAGCCCAGGCCGAGTTGACGATTTTGGAAGAAGAGCTGCAGCGCATGCTGCTGCCCAAGGACCCAGACGATGCACGCAATGCCTTTGTCGAAATTCGGGCTGGCACCGGCGGCGACGAGTCAGCCCTGTTTGCCGCTGACCTGGCCCGGCTCTACACCCGCTACTGCGACAGGCGCGGCTGGCGAGTCGAAATCATCAGCGAATCGCCCAGCGAGCTCGGCGGCTTCAAGGAATTGGTGCTGCGCGTTGCCGGCGAGCAGGTCTACGGCGCACTCAAGTTCGAGTCTGGTGGCCACCGGGTGCAGCGGGTACCGGTCACTGAAACCCAGGGACGTATTCACACCAGTGCCTGCACCGTGGCGGTGCTGGCTGAGCCTGATGAGGCCACAGCGGTACAGATCAACCCGGCTGATTTGCGCATCGACACCTACCGCGCCAGCGGCGCCGGGGGGCAGCACATCAATAAGACCGACTCAGCGGTGCGCATCACGCACCTGCCCACCGGCATCGTGGCCGAGTGCCAGGACGACCGCAGCCAACACCGCAACAAGGCCAAAGCGCTGCAGGTTCTGTCGGCCCGTATCCAGGAAAAAGACCGCTCCGAGCGGGCAGCGCGCGATGCCGCTCAGCGCAAAAGCCTGATCGGCAGCGGCGATCGCAGCGACCGCATCCGAACCTACAACTTCCCCCAAGGCCGCCTGAGCGACCACCGCATCAACCTCACGCTCTACAAGCTGCCCACCATCATGGAGGGCGATCTCGACGATGTGGTTCAGGCTCTGCAGGCCTATGAGGCAGCCCAGCAACTCGCCGAACTCGAAGTCGGCCTGAAACCTTGAAGCCGCCATGACCGGGCCAGCCGCGGCCCAAGCGCCTGAGCGCTCTGTTGCTGCCGCATTGCACCAGGCCATTGAGATGGGCATTGATCGGCTCGACGCCCAGCTCTTGCTGTTGCATGCGCTGGGCCAAGGCTCGCAGGGCCGGGCCTGGCTGCTGGCTCATGACACTGACACCCTACCAGCCCAAAACGCAGCGCAATTTGAACAAGCCCTGACCAGGCGCGCGCAGGGCGAACCCCTGGCTTACATCACCGGCCAGCAGGGGTTTTATGGCCTCGATTTAAGCGTCAACGCCAGTGTGCTGGTGCCCCGGGCTGACACCGAGACTTTGGTGGACTGGGCGCTTGAGCTCTTGCCGGCGACCTCAGAACGCAGTCTTGATGTGCTTGACCTTGGCACCGGCAGCGGCGCGATAGCACTGGCGATCAAGTCGCATCGCCCCTGGGTAAACATGCAAGCGCTGGACAGCAGTCAGGCGGCGCTGGCTGTGGCAGGCCAGAATGCGGCGCAGCTGGGCTTGCAGATCGAGCTCAAGCTTGGCAACTGGCTGGAGGGCGTCGGTGAGCGTTACCACCTGATCCTCGCCAACCCGCCCTATATTGCCGAGGCCGACCACCATTTAGCGGCACTCAGACACGAGCCGCTGCAGGCGCTTAGCGCCGGTGCGGACGGCCTCGCAGACCTGCGCCGAATCATTGTGCAGGCAGCAGGCTGCCTGCATGCCGGGGGCTGGCTGCTGCTGGAGCACGGACACACACAGGCCCGCAGCGTGGGTAATTTGCTGGCCCTGGCTGGCTTCAGTGGCGTCGCTTCGCGTCGCGATCTCGCGGGTATCGAGCGATGCACCGGGGCCCAGCTGGGCCGCGACCAGAACTGATGGCCCGCACTCTTTGCTGCACTCTTTGCTTGGCGACAATGCTCTGAGCCCTGACAATAAAAAGGTTACCCTCGGGCTTGACTGCCATGGCATAGTCAACTCAGTGAAATAATCTGCTCCTCACCTTTTAAGGAAACCCAACATGAGTGACACTCAACAACGCATCGGCCAACTGGTAAAAGAAAATGAGGTGGTGCTGTTCATGAAAGGCAATGCGAACTTTCCGCAGTGCGGTTTTTCTGGACGGGCCATACAGATTCTGAAGGCCTGCGGTGTGGACCCGAAGTCGGTCAAGACCGTGAACGTGCTCGAAGATGCCGAAATCCGTGCCGGCATCAAGGATTTCAGCAACTGGCCCACCATTCCCCAGCTCTATGTCAAGGGCGAGTTCATTGGCGGCTCGGACATCATGATGGAAATGTACGAAAACGGCGAGTTGCAGCAGGTGCTCACCGCCCCGGCCTGACCCAGCACTCATCTGCCCCGGCTAGCCTCAGGGCAACCAGCCGGTTTTCGCGCCAAGCACCGCCGCCGGGTAAGCCGCTTGCCCGCGCGAGCCGTTGTATCGGCCCAGCGCCATGAACAGATCCCCCCCCTCCCGATCAAGGTAGTGGCGCAGGATCACGCAGCCAAAACGCAAATTGGTCTGCATGCCAAAAAGGCGCTGGCTGTCACCATCAGACAGCCAACGGATCCAAAAAGGCATGACTTGCATATAGCCCCGTGCGCCAGCGCTGGAGACCGCAAATTTTCGGAAATTGCTCTCCACCTGAATCAAGGCCAAGACCAAGGCAGGCTCCAAACCGGCACGCGTGCTTTCATACCAAAGGGTTTGCAAAAACTCTGTTCGCACCGCCAAGGCTGGCTCTTTTCGCCGCAAACGCGCGCTCATCTTGGTGAGCCAGCGTAAATAATCAATGCGTGCATCGCTGCTAGCGAAGTCAGGCAAAGGCGGTACGTCATCGGCCACCGCGGCGCTTAAGACGGTTCTGACAGAGTCTGCCAGCGGCTCTTCGGTCTGAGCGCCAGCCCAGGCCGGCCGGCCAAGAGCCAGCAGTCCAAGCCCCGAGAGCAGGGCCATCAGGCTGGTACGTCGCGCAGTCAACAGCCTGGCCACGGGCTGGTTCAGGTCGCCAAACGTGTCCGTAAAAACCCGGTAATCTCGGACAAAGGCACCGCGGCAGCTGCCGAGTCCCGCCGGTGTTGGTATTCAACCTCACCGGCTTTCAAACTGCGGTCCCCCAAGGTGACGCGATGGGGCACACCGATCAACTCCCAATCGGCAAACATAGCGCCGGGGCGCTCGCAGCGGTCGTCCAAGATCACATCCACACCCAGCGCAAGCAACTCGGCATACAGTGCCTCGGCGGCAGCCTTGACATCGGCAAACCGGTCTGGGCTGATCGGGCACAGCACCACGGTAAACGGCGCCAGGGCATCGGGCCAGATGATGCCGCGGGCATCATGATTTTGTTCAATGGCGGCAGCCGGCAGCCGCGTGATGCCGATGCCGTAGCAGCCCATTTCCATGAACTGCGGCTTGCCATTGACATCCAGAAAAGTGGCATTCATGGCCTGGCTGTACTTGGTGCCCAGGTAAAACACATGCCCCACCTCAATGCCCCGCTCAATCGCCAGGGCGCCGCCACCGTCCGGAGACAGGTCGCCTGCCACCACATTGCGCAGGTCGGCCACGCAATCGGGCTCGGGCAGATCACGTCCCCAGTTCACCCCGGTCATGTGGAAATCAAGTTCGTTGGCGCCACAAACCCAGTCGCTCATCACCGCCACCTCGCGATCAGCCACTACACGCAGGGGTTTCTTCAAATTGATCAGGCCCAGGTAGCCAGGTTTACAAGCAAAGTGCGCGTCGATCTCCGTCAGCGTGGCAAAACGGAAACCGCCCTCCAAGCCTGGTACTTTGCTGGCTTTGAGCTCGTTCAGGTCATGGTCGCCACGCAGCAGCAGCAGCCAGACCTGGGTTTTGAGCAATTCACCAGCCTCATTTTTTTCTTCTGTGGCGAGCACCAGCGACTTCACCGTCTTGTGCAAGGGCAGGCCAAGGTAACTCGCCACATCAGCGCAGGTGCTTTGGCCGGGCGTGGCGGTTTTGGTCATGGCCAGAGTTGGCGCGGGACGCGCAAATTGTGGTGCCAGGGCTTCGGCTTTTTCCATGTTGGCGGCGTAATTGCTGCCGGGGCAGTAGACGATGGCGTCCTCACCGGTGGCTGCTATCACCTGAAACTCTTCGCTCAGGTCGCCGCCAATGGCTCCGCTGTCGGCAGCCACTGCTCGGTAGCTCAGACCAAAACGGTCAAAAATGCGCCGGTAGGCCTGCGCCATGGTCTGGTAGCTGACTTTGGCGCTGGCCTGGTCACGGTCAAAGCTGTAGGCGTCTTTCATGATGAACTCGCGCCCCCGCATGAGACCAAAACGGGGCCGGCGCTCATCGCGAAACTTGGTCTGAATTTGATAATAGTTGCGCGGCAGCTGCTTGTAGCTGCGGATATCCTGGCGTGCGATGTCTGTCACCACCTCTTCACTGGTGGGTTGCACCACGAAGTCCCGCTCATGCCGGTCTTTGATGCGTAGCAACTCTGGGCCCATCTTCGCGAACCGCCCGGTCTCGTGCCACAACTCAGCCGGCTGTACCACTGGCATAGCAATCTCAACTGCGCCGGCGCGGTTCATTTCTTCACGGACAATCGCCTCCACCTTGCGCACCACCCGCAGCCCCAGGGGCATCAAGGTATAGATGCCGGCGCCAATTTTTTTGATCATGCCGGCGCGCGTCATCAGCCGGTGGCTGGCGATTTCTGCGTCGCTGGGAGCTTCCTTGAGGGTCGAAATAAAAAATTGGGAGGCTTTCATGGCTACAAGACTGATCTTCTAAGGGCTGCCCCTCTTGCCGCGCAGCCCATGCTGTGCATAATCGACGCAGTTGAAAAATTGGGGTTTGATTATGCTTGACCGGGACGGCTTTAGGCCCAACGTCGGCATCGTCCTGATCAACCAGAGAAATCAGGTGTTCTGGGGCAAACGGATACGCACTCACTCATGGCAGTTTCCGCAGGGTGGCATTGACCGGGGGGAGACTCCGGAGCAGGCCATGATTCGTGAACTGCACGAGGAAATCGGGTTACAGCCCGAGCATGTACGTATCGTTGCCCGCACCCGTGACTGGTTGCGGTACGAGGTGCCAGACCGATACATACGCCGCGACGCACGCGGTCACTACAAGGGCCAAAAACAAATCTGGTTCCTGTTGCAGTTGCTCGGGCACGACTGGGATTTGAACCTGCGCGCCACCGACCACCCGGAGTTCGACGCTTGGCGCTGGAGCGATTATTGGGTGCCGCTGGACGCGGTAGTGGAGTTCAAACGCGGGGTCTATGAAATGGCCCTCACCGAACTGTCCCGCTATCTGCCGCGACATGAGCAGCGAATGAGATCGCTCAGGGAAGACCTGCGGGAATTGCATGCAGTCGAGGGCGAAGGGTTTGCCGCCCAAGAGGCCCATGGCGCAGCGCCAGCCAAAGGCCCGGAGCCCTCCTGAGCCCGCTGCGCCGCCCAAGCCTGCCAGCGCAGCAAGGGCGCCTGCTTCGACAGTACGGCCCGCCAGCGGGTCAGCGGGTCAGCACCAGGTTGTCGCGGTGAACCATCTCGGGCTCAGAGACATAACCCAGCAGCTTTGCAAACTCACTGGACGGTTTGCGACAAATCAACCGGGCCTCGGCGCTGGCGTAGTTGGCCAAGCCACGGGCTACCTCTAGCCCCTGGGGGTCGCATACGGCGATGACATCGCCCCTGGAGAAGTTCCCTTCCACGGCGGTCATGCCGATGGGCAAGAGACTTTTGCCGCCAGCGCGCAGTTGTTGCACCGCGCCCGGGTCTACTGTGACGGACCCGCGCAGTTGCAGGTGGTCGGCAATCCACTGTTTGCGCGCCTGGTTTTTTTGAGTTTGTGCCACCAACAGGGTGCCAATGGCCTCGCCCTGCGTCAAGCGCAGCAATACATCGGGCTCGCGGCCCCAGGCAATCACGGTGGACGCACCTGAACCAGCGGCCCGTTTCGAAGCCAGAATTTTGGTGATCATGCCGCCACGGCCCAAACTCGAACCCGCCCCGCCTGCCATGGCTTCAAGGGCTGGATCACCAGCCTTGGCCTCATGCACAAAAACAGCTCCCGGGTCGCGCCTGGGGTCGGCGGTAAACAAGCCCTTTTGGTCAGTCAGGATCACCAGGGCGTCGGCCTCGACCAGGTTGGCCACCAGCGCGCCAAGCGTGTCGTTATCTCCAAATTTGATTTCATCGGTAACCACCGTGTCGTTCTCATTGATCACTGGCACCACGCCTAGCTTGAGCAGGGTCAGCAGGGTGGAGCGGGCATTGAGGTAGCGCTCGCGGTCGGCCAGATCGGCGTGTGTCAGCAACACCTGGGCACTGCCCAAACCGTTTTCGCGCAACTTGGTCTCGTACATTTGCGCCAGGCCCATCTGCCCAACGGCCGCTGCCGCTTGGAGCTCATGGATTTCATTGGGCCGGTTGCGCCAGCCCAAACGCTTCATTCCCTCGGCGATGGCGCCACTGGAGACCATGATGACTTCGCGCCCACCACGCACCAGCTGCGACAACTGGCGGCACCACTCGCCAATCGCCGCCTCGTCGAGGCCGCGGCCATCGTTGGTCACCAAGCTCGAGCCCACCTTAACCACAATGCGGCGGGCGTCGCGCAGCAGCGGTGAAGCGATCACGCTGTTCATATCGGCAAGCAGAGTGCGGCCCAGCCGCTACTGAAGCTCTGGTACAAAACGGGGGTCCAGCTCAACCGCAGGGAGTGCTGCCGCCTGCTGCGCCTTGATGTGCTGGTAAACGGCTCGGGTAAGCTGCTCACAGCCCTCGCGCGTCAGGGCAGAGATCTCAAACACCGGGCCCTTGTACTTGAAGCGCTTGACAAAGTCATGCACCACCTCGGCGCGCTGCTCGGCGGGAACCATGTCTAGCTTGTTAAGTACCAGGTAGCGCGGTTTGCGGTAGAGCTCAGGGTCGTATTTTTTTAGTTCATTGACGATGGCCTTGGCCTGCGCCACTGTGTCAACGGCTTCGTCGAAGGGCGCCAGATCTACCACGTGCAGCAACAAGCGGGTGCGCTGCAAATGGCGCAAAAACAAGTGACCCAGGCCGGCCCCCTCGGAGGCGCCCTCGATCAAGCCAGGAAGGTCGGCCACCACAAAGCTCTGCTCTGGCCCAACCCGCACCACCCCCAAGTTGGGATGCAAGGTGGTAAATGGGTAATCTGCGATGCGCGGCCGGGCGTTCGAAATAGCCGTGATCAAGGTCGACTTGCCCGCGTTGGGCATACCCAGCAGCCCGACATCAGCCAAAACCTTGAGTTCGAGCTTGAGGGTTTTTTTATCACCCGGCCAGCCCGGAGTTTTTTGCCGCGGCGCCCGGTTGATAGCGCTTTTGAAACGCATATTGCCAAAACCCCCGTCACCCCCCTTGGCTATGGTAATCATCTCGCCGGGCGTGAGCAACTCAAATAACTGCTCGCCGGTGTCTGCATCAGAGATGATCGTGCCGACCGGCATCTTCAGCGTGATGTCTTCGCCAGCCGCGCCAAACATGTCCGAGCCCATGCCATGCTCGCCTCGCTTGGCGTCATGGCGGCGCGAGAACCGGAAATCAACCAGCGTATTAAGGTTTGAGTCAGCCATCGCAAAAACATGCCCGCCACGGCCGCCGTCGCCACCATTCGGGCCACCGAACTCTTTGTATTTTTCATGCCGGAAAGAAACACAGCCGGCGCCCCCGTCTCCTGCAGAGACGTCAATAAAGGCTTCGTCGACGAACTTCATGTTAGGGGCTTTATAAACGAAAAACCCCGCGCAGCGCGCAGGGTCTGTCAGGAAAACGAAACGGGACTCAGGCTGTGGTAACGCTCACCGTCTGATTATTGAGTGCGCCCTTGACAGCAAACGACACATGTCCGTCTACCAGAGCAAACAAGGTGTGATCTTTGCCAATGCCGACATTCACACCGGGGTGGAACTTGGTTCCGCGCTGTCGTACGATGATTGCGCCGGCGCTCACCGCCTCGCCACCAAAAGCCTTCACACCCAGCATCTTGGGCTTGGAATCCCGGCCGTTTCGCGTTGAGCCGCCGCCTTTTTTCTGTGCCATGACCTGCTCCCTTTAAGCAGCAATGGCACCGACCAACAGTTCGGTGAACTGCTGCCGATGCCCCTGCCGTTTTTGGTAATGCTTGCGACGGCGCATTTTGAAGATGCTGACCTTGTCGTGCTTACCGTGTGCCAAAACAGTGACACTCACTGATGCGCCGGACACCAAGGGCGTACCCACCTTAAGCTCTGCGCCGTTACCGACTGCCAGAATTTGGTCGAATACGATTTCTTGGCCTACATCCGCAGCAATCTGTTCTACTTTAATTTTTTCGCCGGTCGCAACTTTGTATTGTTTGCCACCGGTTTTTATGACCGCGTACATATTGACCTCTTGTCTTTTACTCTGCGAACGGATTTTCACGGAGCCCGACACTATAACATGGGCCAACAGGGGCCAAATACAGAACTCACCAGCGTCTTTGGGCCCTGGCGTGCTGCAAGCGCCCAAGTGGTTCGGCTCCCAGCTTCCAGCTTCCAACCCTGAGAACTCATCCCCGAGACCCAGCAATTTTCTATAATCCAAAGCCTAACCGAGCCCACGCCTTGCACACCCAATCCCCCAACACCAGCGCCAACACCAGCATGGCGATCATTGCTTCGGACATGTCGGCTGTCGACCAAGAGATTGTGCAACGCCTGAGCTCTGAGGTACCCCTCGTCGGGCAGGTGTCGCGCTACATCATCGCGGCCGGCGGCAAGCGCTTGCGCCCCGCTTTGCTGCTGCTAACCAGCGGTGCCCTGGGTTTTAGCGGAGCGCAGCGCATCGGTTTAGCTGCCGTGGTGGAGTTCATTCATACAGCCACGCTATTGCATGACGACGTTGTCGATGATTCTGCGCTGCGACGCGGCAACGCCACCGCCAACGAAACCTTTGGCAACCCAGCCAGTGTCCTGGTAGGCGATTTTTTGTACTCACGCGCTTTTCAGATGATGGTCGAGGCGGGCGACATGCGGGTCATGCAGGTGCTGGCTGATGCCACCAACGTGATTGCAGAGGGCGAAGTCATGCAGCTCATGAACTTGCACAACGCCGAGCTCGACGAAGCCGGCTACCTGCAAGTGATCCGCTCCAAAACTGCCAAGCTGTTTGAGGCGAGCGCTCGGGTGGGGGCAATTTTGGCAAATGCAACACCCGACCGCGAGCAGGCCTGCGCCGACTACGGCCAAGCGTTGGGAACGGCTTTCCAAGTGGTTGACGATGTGCTCGATTACACCGGCGATGTCGCAGTGATGGGAAAAAGCCTGGGCGACGACCTGCGCGAAGGCAAGGCCACCCTGCCATTGATCGCAGCCATGCAGCGCGGCTCGGCGGAGGATCGCGCCATCGTGAAACATGCCATCGAAACCGGTGACAGCGAGCGGCTGGGCGAAATCATCACGATTCTTCGACGAACCGGCGCCATCGACGTGGCAAACCAAGCTGCCAGCGCCGAAGCTGCCCGTGCCATTGCAGCAGCCCAGCGGCTCCCCCCTGGCCCCCACGCCAACTGCCTAACGGAACTGGCCGCCCAACTGCTCAAGCGTCAGGCCTGATGCAACTGTAGCAGGACGGGGAGTTGGATGCGGCGATGGACACAGCGTCAGGGCGAGTGCGAGCAGGCTTTGGGAAGTAAAAAGCATGCCCCAGTGAAAAAGCCCCCCATCGAGACGACAAAACTCAAGCCTGATGCAACTGTAAAAGGCTGGCAGACCCGCGTGAATGCTGCCCTGCGTCAGTTCATTACTGAACACCCCCTAGGTCAATAATCAGCCGCACCCATGTCGACGCCTTCACCGAAAACGAAGCCCAGCACCCCGTTGGATTCCGCTCGGCCGACAAAATCAGAAAACGACTCCTGAAGGCCAAACAAGAAGTTGATATTCGACCAGGTTCAAAAAGAATTGCAGGGGTCTTTGGGGCTCAAGATAGCTGAGCTCAAAAAGGCCGCATGATTTGCCTCGTGGTCAGCCCCACACATTCTGCGCCTTGTAGAATTGTTGGCTCCCATACTGGCCTGCTGCTACAGGCCGCGCAAAAACACACCGCGGGGTGTAGCTTAGTCTGGTAAAGCGCTACGTTCGGGACGTAGAGATCGGAGGTTCGAATCCTCTCACCCCGACCAAAATTACTATATAAATCAACAAGTTACAGCG
>BJGT01000115.1 GCA_014190675.1 Comamonadaceae bacterium
GGCTTTGATTGAGCTTGGACAGGGCATCGTTCATGGCGGCAATCAGCGCCTGGTCTTGGGACAGCTTGCTTTGCAGGCTGCGCTCCATCTCGGCTTGCATCTGAACGCGGGCGTCTTGCAGGCCCTGCGCATAACCCTCGGAACGGGACTGGGCCAGAACCTCTGCCGAGGCCAGGGGCAGCGCGGTGTCCTCGACCTCGGTGATTTCTGCTGCCTGGTCGGGCTGGTTCGCAGCACCGGCGTCCATGCTGCGGCCTGCTGCGGGCGCGGGCAGCAGATCGAGGGTCGGAACATCAAAATCGACCAAGCCAAATTGCGGTGCGCCACCGTGGCGCCAAGACGTCGGTAAAAATCCGCCCGAAGGTGCAACCGGGTGCAGCAAATCCAGCGCCTGCCAAACCTTGGCCGGCCGAATGACCAACTGCCGCAGATTATTTTCCGTCGAGACCACCAGGCTGTTAGACATAGTCAGCACCGCCGCCCAGCACCAAATCACCGGCATCGGCCAATTTGCGCGCTGTGCGGATGATGTTTTTCTGCGACAGCTCTACATCGGACAGGCGCATCGGGCCCTTGGCCTCCATGTCGTCCTTGAACATGCCCCTGGCACGCTCCGACATATTGCTGAAGAACTTTTCCTTGACCGGGTCACTGGCGCCTTTGAGCGCAATCATCATTTGATCAGGGTCGACATTGCGCATGATCACCTGTATGCCCTTGTTGTCCACACTCACCAGGTTCTCGAAGGTGAACATATTGTCCTGAATCTTCTGCATCAGGTCTTCATCCAAGGTACGCAATCCACCCATCACAGAGGCCTCGAGCGCAGATTTGGTCAGGTTCAGAATGTTGGCTGCCGCCTTGATACCGCCAAAGCTTGAGGACTTGGCTGAAGAATTGGTCGAGAACTGTTTTTTCATGATGGCCTCGAGTTCTTCCATCGCCGAGGGTTGCACCGTCTCGAGTTTGGCCACCCGCTGCATCACTTCAGCCCGGGAATCTGCTGGTAAAAAACTCAGCACATCAGCCGCAACCACGTTCTCCAGCACCGACAGAATAATGGCCACCACCTGGGGGTGCTCGCCTTGAATCATGTCCGCAATTGAGCGGGCATCCATCCAGGTCAAAATATCCAGGCCCTTGCTGCTGTGGCCAGGGTTGATACGCCCCAACACAGAGGCGGCCTTGTCGTTGCCCAGAGCGCGTCTGAACACCTTGTCAACATAGTCGGCGGTGCCCAGGCCCAGGCTGGTTTGACGCTTGATGGTAGCGACGAAATCATCCAACACGGCATTCACCGCCTCTTGGGACAACTCTGCCACCTGAACCATGGCCACGCCCAGCGCATGCACTTCCTTGGGATTGAGAAAACTGATGATGCTTGCGGCCTGCTCTTCGCCTAAAAGCAGCATCAGCACAGCCGCTCGCTGGGTGCCGGTGACGCTTTGGAGCTCTTTGCGCAGGGTCTCGGCGTCTATGGTTGCGAGCGCTCCTGCCGAGCCTGTGGTGTTTGCTGCTTCAGCCATGGTGTTTACTCCCGAGGTCCTGTCAGCCCGGCTTGATCATGCCCTTGAGCACGCTCGCCACCCGGGCCGAGTCGTCAGACACAATCATACGGATCAGGGCGACCTTGTCATCATAGGTGTTGGCAGTGTCGAGCATCTCAGCCGAGATGTTTGATTTCTTGGACTTCATTTTTGCCTTCATCTCTTCGAGCGTTTCACTGGCAGACAGCTCTTTCACCTCTGGCGCATCCGCACCCTCTGGCCCGGCCGCCGCAGCAGCTTCAAGCGCCAGGGCCTCGGATTGGGCCAGTTGCAGGCTCTGGGCAGCGCTTTGGGCAGCTTCTTTGTCGCGGTTGAGCAGGTGCATGACCACCGGCCGAATCACCAGCATCGAGAACAGCACAAAAACCAAGCCCAAAAATCCGGTCTTGATGTTGGTCAGTATCGCTTCGTCTTTGTGCCAGGGCACCGACAAATCCATCGGCGCCTCGACCTCAAACTTGGCCTGAACCACGCTCACCAGGTCTTTACGCGCTTCATCAAAGCCAACCACGCCGCGCACCAGTTGCTGCATGCGCTCAACTTCCTCGGGCGTGTAAGGGTTGGGCTTGGCAGGCTGCTCCTCGCCCTTATCGTTTTTCGGCTGCGCCAGAGCTGGCCGCTCATTGATCAC
Source organism: Comamonadaceae bacterium (assembly GCA_014190675.1). Classification (GTDB taxonomy): domain Bacteria; phylum Pseudomonadota; class Gammaproteobacteria; order Burkholderiales; family Burkholderiaceae_C; genus Rhodoferax. The sequence goes on from BJGT01000115.1 coordinate 2,179, forward strand.
AACCGCAACGCTGAGTCGTTGAACTGTGCCAGTGGCACTTTTGGTGTGGCGCACCGAGCGGTCGATTTCGTAGTTTCGGGTGGTCCTGGCCGATGTCACAGAGCGCTCGTCAGACGCCGATGCAGCCGCCGGGTTGGCAGCACTGTCTAGCGTGGTGGTGGATGCCGGCGGGGCGGTGTTGGACAGGGTGCCCGGGGAACCGCCAGCCTCTTTGGCGCTGTTACGGTCTTCGCTGGTTACCTCGGAGCGGGTTTGCGGGCCCTTGCCCTGGGTATCAAAGTCTTCCACCGTGGTCTCGGTTTGGCTGAAATCGAGCATCAGGTTGACTTGGGAGCGGACATTGTTGTCACCCACAATCGGCGACAAAATCTGCATTACCCGCTGGCGATAGAGTTCCTCCATCGCCTGCTTGTGTTTGGTTTGCCCGGCGTTCATGCCCATCGATGCGTCCGAGTCGGGGTCGGTCATGAGCTTGCCCACGTTATCCACCACGGTCACGTTGTGAGGTGTCAGCAAAGGAATGCTCGAAGACACCAAGTGGACAATCGCCTGCACCTGTGTCGGGCTCACGCTGCGACCCACTTGCGGGGTCAACACCACAGAAGCCTTGGGTGGCGTGCGGTCACGCACAAACACCGATGGTTTGGTGGTGGCCAAATGCACGCGTGCGCTCTGGATTGAATCAATTTGCTGGATGCTACGGGCGAGCTCCTGCTCCATGGCCGAGTTGTAACGCACCTGCTCCATGAACTGGCTGGTGGTCATGGCTGACTGGTCTTTCAGGCTGTCCAGACCGCTTGCCGCTGTTTTTGGCAGGCCTTTGGAGGCCAGAAAAATTCGTGCTTCATGGTAGCGGTTCACTGGCACCGTGATCTGACCGGTACCGCTGTCAACCACCGGCTTGAATTCGCCCGCCCGCAGCGCCTCAAAAACTGCCTGTTGATCCCCTTCGGTGACGCCGGTGACCACCGGGCGGTATTTTGGCGCATTCACCATGGTGTAAGCCAAAGCAAACACCAGCAGCATCAGCGCAATCACCATCAGGGGCAAAGATTTTTTAACCGCGGGCTGGCTGAGCACCTGGCGAATCGGCCCAAACAGGCCCGATGTATCGCTCAGGGTCACGGCCCCGCCATTGAAACCTGTGCTCAGGCCAGTTTCTGGGCCGGCCTGGAGGTCCGACCCGGTACGGCGATCACGTCCGCTGCGGGTCGTCAAGGCGCGCACTTCTTCGCCGCCTTGGAACACCGTGCCGTTGGGTGATGGTGCGGTTGCAGTGGCCATGTTTAAAGTCTTTCAGCGCAGAAATAAAATCGGGGTAAAAACAGTCTTGAGTCTTGCGGTGAACAGCTCACACCGGCATGTTCATGACATCCTCATAGGCCTTGAGCACCTTGTTGCGCACCTGCAGCGTCGCTTCAAAAGCCAGTGAAGATTTCTGCATCTTGAGCACCAAGTCTGTCAGTGGAACCGCTTCCCCGCGCTCAAAGGCCTGCCCGGCCTGGGTGGATTCAACTTGAGCATCATTGGTTTGCGCGACAGCCTCGCGCACCATTTGTGAGAAATCACTTTTAGGTGCCGAGACGCCAGCCACTGCCTGCTCGTCAAGCCCACTGGCTTGCGCTGCATGCAGCTGCATGGTCTTGAGCATGGAGGCGATGCTGGCGGCCGAGGTGGCTCTTTCAATCATGGCGGATTCCTTGAAAAAATACTTGTTGCAGGCGGTTCAATCTGTCGGCTCAGGCGTTGGCCAGTTGCTCGGGATTCATGTCCCGCAGCTGCGCCATTTTGTAGCGTAGCGTGCGCGGACTGATACCAAGTTTTTGCGCTGCTTCGATTTTGTTTTTTGATGTTTCAAGCGCTTCCCGGATCACGCTTTGCTCACTGTTTTTCACCGCAGTTTGCAACTTGTTGCCTGCACTGAGACTGTCCTCGGCGCCAACCATTGGGCTGAGTAAGTTGGGCAAATTGGGCGAGCTGGGCAATTGGTAGACCGGTAAATCAGTTAAAACCGGCTGGTGGCTAAGAGAGGACAAAAATTCAGCCCCATCCGCGCCATCATCAAACATCAAATGCTCAGTGTCGATATGGCAATCACCACACAGAACCATGGCGCGCTGAACCACATTTTCAATTTCGCGCACATTGCCCGGCCAGGGGTAAGACAACAAACGCAGTTGCGCTGCCGGGCTGACGCTCCAGGCCTGGTCATCGCGCTGATAACGCGCCAGCAAACGCGCCACGATGGGCAGAATATCGCCGGTGCGCTCGGACACTGGCGGCACCCGCAATTTGAAGGTGCTCAGCCTGAAGTACAAGTCTTCCCGGAATTCCCGTTGCTCAATCGCCAAACGCAAATTTTTATTTGTCGCCGCGACCACCCGCAGGTTCAGTGCAATGGCACGTTCGCCCCCAAGTTTGACCAGGCTGCGCTCCTGCAAAACTCGCAGCAACTTGGCCTGCAGTGCCATCGGCAACTCCCCCACCTCATCAAGAAAAATTGTGCCGCCCTGGGCCTGTTCAAACAGGCCACGGTGGTCTTTGACAGCGCCAGTAAAAGCGCCTTTTTCGTGGCCAAACAGCATGTCTTCGATCATGTGCTCTGGCAGTGCAGCGCAGTTAAGCCCGACAAAAGGGCCGTCAGCGCAGGGCGAAGACTCGTGCAGCACGCGGGCCAGCACCTCTTTACCAGAGCCGGTTGGGCCCTCGATCAACACCGCCACCTGAGCCTGCGCCACCCGCTGGGCCAGGGCCAGCAGCTTGATGCTCACGGGATCGACAAACACCACGCTGCGCACTCCGCTTTGAGGCGCCAGACTGGCACCCACAGAACCCGGTTTGTGCATGCTCAGCCCGGCAGACTGAACCGAGCCCGCAACAGCAACCGGCTGCGCTGCGCCTGGGGCCTGCGTCTTCGCGCAATCCAGCGCCTTGCGCCAGGCCTGGGCAGACCAATCATCCGCAGCAAGCACATGGCAGGCGCCATGACGCATGGCTGCCACTGCCAATTCAAGATGTCTGCGCTCGACCCGGCAAATCACCGAAACCCGGTCCTTTGCACTTTGCAACAGCTGCAAGGCCTCAATCAGCAAATCAATGTCCGAGCCCAGGCCTAAAACCAGCAGGCCTCGCTGGTCGCCCAACTGGGCTACCGAGGCTTCCAACTCTTCGTAGGTACAAACCATGGAGGTCGACACGCCTGCCTGTCCCAGCAACACTTGCTCGGCCGGCTTAAGCGAACGAAACGGATCTAGCCAGAGGGCGGTGGAAGGCATTTTTTACAGTTCTGAAACAGGGTTGTTCGGATGACCATCAATGACCATAGCCCTTCAGCAAGACATGTGCCAATGAAAGTGTCGGTTTACCGACGAAGGTGCGGTCCGGGCCTCCGCCGAGCAGTTGCCCCAATCAACAGGGGCGGAAATAAACTTAAAATTTAGCCCAAGCCGTACACTATTACCCTGCTAAAAAGCTCAATCCAGCAACCCAACCAAGATGCCCAAATTCGCCCCTGCCCTGCTCGCGCTGTTGCTGCTCGCATCCGGGCTGGCCAGCGCCGGGCCATGGGAAGAGGGTTACACCGCCTACCAGCGCAAAGACTACACCACAGCGGTAGCCAAATGGCGTCAAGTCGCTGACAAGGGCAATGCCAAGGCCCAGTCTTTGATGGGGCAGATGTATTTCTATGGCCAGGGCGTCAAGCAAGACTACCCGCAGGCCATCACTTGGCTTAATTTGGCTGCAGCCCAAGGCGAGCCCAAGGCCCACTTCAGACTCGGCAGCATGCACGAAAACGCGCAGGGCTTTACTCAAAACAAGCTGATGGCTGCGGTGTCCTACACCATGGCCGCAGAGTTGGGACACCCTGAGGGCATCGAGGCCCTCAAACGGGTCTCAGCCGAGTTCTCGCCCAAAGAGACGGCGCTGGTCAGCCGCTTGGCGCAAACCTGCATCAAGCGGGCCTACAAGGCCTGCGAATCGGTGCTCAATCCTTGAACTTTACCGTGATGCTGATGCGCCGATTGCGCGGGTCTTTCGGATCATTCGGGTTGTAAGGTGCGGTATCGGCGACGCCCTCAATTTGGGTAAACCGGTCAGACTTGATACCACTTTTTTCCAGCATGGCACGGGTTGCCTCAGCCCGCTCGGCTGATAAAGACCAGTTGTTGCGACCCTCCTTGTTGGCAAAGGCCACGCTGTCGGTGTGCCCGCGCACACTGAGCTTGTTGTCCGTGCCCGCCAAAGACTTGGCAATTTCTGTCATCAGCGCCTGCGCTTGGGGTTGCAGCTTGGTGCTGCCTAGCGGGAACATGGAGAAATCTGCCTTGTCGATCACCTCGATGCGCAGCCCCTCTTTTTCGCGCACAAACTGAACCTGGTTTTGCACCTGCTCGAGATTCGGGTTGGCGGCCAGTTGCTCCCTGACCTCTTTTTCCATTTTGTCAAAGTTGGCCTTGTCGGCGGCCTCGGACGCCTGTTTTTGTTCGGTTTTGGACTGCGCGTCATTGTCCCTGGCGTTCTCGGAATTGGGCGAGGGCTCGTTCTCGGTCGGTCCGCCCTCGGAGCGGGGCGTCACCATCATCATCATAGCGGTCTGCTTGGCAGTGTAGGGGAAGCCTTCAGGGTCAATGATTGATTTGCCGCCCAGCAGGCCATTAGAGCCAGCCAAGGCGCCCATTTGCACCTGAGACGTAGAAGTCGAAGGGATAAAGAATTCTGCTACGCTTTTTCTTTGTACTTCTTGTGTGGCACCCAGAATCCACATCAGCAAAAAGAAGGCCATCATCGCGGTCATCATGTCAGCCAGTGCGATCTTCCAGCCGCCGCCGTGCGCGCCGCCGTGGCCGGGCTGGATCTTCTTGATAACAATGATAGGCGCCAGCGCCGCATCAGCCTCGGGCGCTGCAGCCTCGGGTGCTGCAGTGGGCACCAGTGCCAGCGGAGGCGCGGGCGCCTCGGCCTCTGGGTCAGGTTGCGGCTGCGCAACAGCGGCCTGGGTTGCCATGCTTACTTACCACGCAAACCGTCAAACACCTCAGCAAAACTGGGCTGGTTGTGGTGGCTGATCGCCACCCGTGCGGCCTCGAGAATCAGCGGCATGGGGTGGCCGTGCATGGTGCCAATGATGATCTGCTTGACCACGTGGTACATGCAAGCCTCATCCTCGATGATCTGCGCCAACCGTTTGGCAAAGGGCTCGAAAAAGCCATAGGCCAAAAACACCCCAATAAAAGTGCCCACCAGGGCCGCGCCCACCAAGCCACCCAAAATGGCCGGTGGCTGGTCGATGTTGTCCATGGTTTTGACCACGCCCATCACGCAAGACACAATGCCCAGTGCCGGCAATGCGCCGGCGAGAACGCCAATCGCGTCCGAAGCTTTCAATTCATCATGGTGGTGGGTTTTGATGGCGGCATCCATCACCTCTTCAACCGCCATGGGGCTGAGCGTGCCCTGCGACACAACCATCAGTCTCACCGTGTCGGTGATCAAATGCAGCAGCGCATGGTCTTTGAGGATGTTGGGATATTCGCTGAAGATGGCGCTCGACTCCGGCGTCTCGATATGGGCCTCTAGTGCTACGCCACCCTCGCTTTTGAGGGTTTTCATCACCTTGGAGACGCAAAATATCGTGTTCAGATAATCTTGCTTGTGGTATTTCGAGCCCTTGAAGGTGCGCCCAATGCCGGCAAACACGGCCTTCACCACATCGGGGCTGTTGCCGATGATCATCCCGCCAATCGCGGAACCGAAAATACACCAGCCTTCAATCGGTGCTGCGTGTATGAATGGCGCCATGGAGCCGCCGCCCACAATAAAGCTGCCAAACACGCAAACATTTAGAAAAATGATTCCGACTATACCGCCCATGGTAGATTCCTATAAGGGTGAGTGATCACCGAAAAACCCGTGTCCGGCACCTCCCGCGAGGTTTGCCAAGCACCAACAACTCCAAAACCAATCACTCACCCAGCAGGACGCACCAAGCTTTACTACTGCAGACGCATACTTGCGTTGCTTTGTATTTGTGCCGGCACTTCCAACCAGGCTTTACGGATTTCAGAGGTCAAACCCAACACTTCATTCAAAGCGCCGATGTCATTGCGCGCATTGGCGTAAATCAGACGGCGAGTGAAATATCCATAAAGGTCATTCAAGTTCTGTGCCAACTCGCCGCCTTTTTGAAAATCAAGCACCTGCTGCAAGCCCAGCACGATACGGCAAGCCCGGGTGATGCTCTTTCCTTTTTCCAAGATCGCCCCACGCTCAATGTGCCCTTGCGCCTCGGCAATGCTGTTCACCAAGCCGTCAAACAGCATTTGAATCAATTCGGCGCCATCAGCAACAGAGGCCTGGGACATCAAGTTGTCCGCTCCGTAGGATTCCATGGCTTTGAAGTTAATTCGCATTTTCTAATCTCCTGATGAGTTGATGTACCCACCAGAAATCGACAGTAGCGGCGAAAACTTGAGTATTTCCGACATCAAGTCGGCACAACCCTCCCCGGCGCGGCCTTGGGCGCAACTTCAATCTTCAAAATAACCCTGATTTTTTTCACAATAGCGCTGAGCAACTGGCTTACTCGGGACTCGGTGACCCCCAAAGTGGCCCCGATTTCCTTGAGGTTGAGTTCTTCCACATAGTAAAGCGACATCAGCAGCTGCTCGCTTTGCGGCAGCGCAGCAATCGCATCGCCCACAGCCCGCATGAAATCCCGGTGTTCCACGATGGCATCGGGCTGGCGCGACCGCTCATCGGCAATACCCATCACCTCGTCGGTGATGAGTTCCATGGACAGGGTCTCAAACCGTTTGGCATTGCCGCGTTTTTTTTGAAAAACATCAAGGTCTTCTCCCAGGTGCTCTGCCAGCTCGGTTTGCGTCGGGGTTCGGCCGAGTTCGGTGGCCAGCGCAATCTTGGCTTTGTTTTCAGAGCTGTTGAAGGCCACAGCCGAGCGCGGAAGGTAAGACAGTTGCCGCACCTCATCGAGCATGGCGCCGCGCACCCGGCTCAGTGCAAAATTCTCGAAGTCTATGCCCTTGGCGGGTATAAACGCCCTGGCCGCCTCCAGCAGCCCAATCATGCCCACCTGAATCAGCTCGTCGAGCTCCATAAAGGGAGGTATGCGAACCTTGAGGTGCAAGGCCACCCGCTTGACCATACCCAGATGGGCCAACACCAGCGCTTCGCTGTTGTTGTGGACATCCTCGTACATTCGGGCGGCCATCACAGCAGGCTTCTCAGGCTTGGAAGCGAACCAGTCGCTCCACAAAAAACTGCATGCCGCCAGCGAAGTCGCCGACTCGGGGCATTTGCTCGACCGACTTGGCCAAGCGCTTGAAATCACGCGAACTGGGGGATTCAGGGGCAAATTCGATGATGGGCTGAAATTTGCGGTGTGCAGCTAGTATCTGATCGTCGTTTTCGATCGAGCCCAGGTACTTGGTGGTGTAGTTCAGGAACTGGGCGCACACCTGGTTGATGCGACGAAACAGGCTTTGCCCGCCAGCCTGGTTTTTGACCGCATTGGGAATGATGTAAATCTCGTTGAGGTTTTGCTCCTGGATCAGCACCTTGATCATGCCGTAGGCATCAGCAATGGAGGAGGGGTCGTCACGCACCACAATCAATCTGCGCTGGCAGGCCGCCATAAAGGCCAGCACCGAGGGCGCGATACCTGCTGCCATGTCAACCACCAGATAATCGATGTCGTCTTCAAGTGCACTGAATGACTGCACCACCCGGGAGGCCTGCACCCGGCTCAATGCGGCGAGTTCACTGACGCCGGAGGCGCCCGGGATCAGCTTGATGCCCTGCCGGGAGGTGATGATGATCTCCTGAAGGGTTTTTTGTCCGCTCATGAAATGACTCAGATTGAACGGGCAGCTGCACCCCAGCGCGATCTGGGAATTGGCCAAGCCCAGGTCAGCATCAAACAGCATGACCCTGCGCCCCATCTGGTGCAGTGCGATCGCCAAATTGACGGCCACAGTGGTCTTTCCAACACCACCTTTTCCGCTAGC
>BJGT01000116.1 GCA_014190675.1 Comamonadaceae bacterium
GTAAGACGGCTGCCCCTCAGGACAATCCCAGGCGCCGGTCCAGCGCCCAGCGGCCAGCACCACGCCCGGCCAGGTAAAGCAGCAGTGCCGCCCAGCTCAGGTGGGTGGGCCAGGCTTGCGGGTACACAAAGATCTGGATCACCAAGGTCATGCCCAGCAGGGCCAGCGCCGCGCCGCGGGTGAACAAGCCCAGCGCCAGCAAAACTGGCAGCAGGTGCTCGGCACCGGCCGCCAGCGGTGCGGCCAGCTCCGGCGGGATCAGCGGCAGCCGGTACTCGGTGCGAAACAGCTCGTAGGCGCTGTCAGACACGGTCCACCAGCCGTCCACCTTGGTGCGGCCCGAGAGCCAGAAAATGGCAGCCATGGCCGCGCGGGCCGCCAGGGCCAGCAGGTCATGGCTGATCCAGCGCGCCAGCACATCAGCACCGCGCTGGTGCCATCGGCGCCAAGCCGTCGGTTGGTTGTAGGTACTCATGGGGTTTTGTCGGGTCATCATGGATTCATCCTTTCGTTAAAGCGCCCTGGCTCAGGCAAAGTGCCAGCAGCGCGGCGAGGTCCAGGCCCGGCTCGGCCAAGACCGCCTCGGCGGCGGCTTCGCCCAGGCTGCGGCCAGCGCTGCAGGCCACTAAAAAACACACGCCACCGATCGACAGTGGTGCCCAAAGCACCGTGCCTCCCGGGCGCGTCAGCAGTGCGCCTTCCCCCTGCCAGGTGATGCCACCCAGCAAAGGGTCGGCCTGCGGCGACTCACGGTGGCAGCGCCACAGGCTGTACACCGGCAACTCGTCAAACCAGGCCCAACGTGCGGCCGGGTGGGGCAGCAGACGGGTCGCGGTCAGCGCGTCGGCTGGCAAAGACGACAGATCGTCCGCTGAAACAGGCACTGCGTCGGCACTGGTATGGGCCTCGGTCCACCAGCGGTCCAGCCGCGCCACACCGCCCAGGTAAGGCACATCTCTTGCCGGCGTCCATTGCGATACAAAATCCGGCAGGCCCTGTCCGTAAAGCAGCAACCGGCCGTCACGCGGCGGCTGGGCCTGCAGGTAGGCCGCCGCCATGCCGCGGAACCAGGCCTCGCCCACCAGCCGTTGCACCACCGGGTAATTGACGGCCAGGGCGTCGATACAGGCCTTGGCCACCGTGTTGCGGTATACGGCAAAGCCCGGTTGCCCGGCCCAGGCGCCAGCCTGCCAGCGCACCGGTTGGTCCTCGGGGTCGAGCAGCGCCTGGGCAAAAGCATGCCGAAACGCGTCGTGAGGAAGGGTGACCGTCATGCTGCAAGCGCCCGTTGCGCCCATGCAGCCTGCTGGTGCAGGGTTTGCGCCTGCGCGCGTTCGGCCATCAGCACTTCAAATTCCGGCACTTGGCCATCGCGTTCGATCAGGGTTGGCCGGGTGCCAATGCGATCGATCAGCCGCTGGTACAGCTGCCAGACGGCTGGGCTGACCGGCGTGTCGTGGGAATCGACCCAAAGCGCCCCGCCCAGCAACGGGTCATGGCTGTAGCCCGCCAAGTGAATCTCCTGAATGGCTGCGGCCGGCACCCTGTCCAGGTAGCTGCGCGGGCAATAGCCCAGATTGTGCGCAGATACCTGCACATTGTTCACGTCCAGCAGCAGGCCGCAGCCGGTGCGCCGCACCAGCTCGCCTAAAAAATCTATCTCGTCCCAGTCGTGGCCGGTCAAGTGCAGGTAGTGCGAGGGGTTCTCTATGGCAATGGTGCGCCCCAGCGCTGACTGCACAGCGTCGATGTTGGCGCTGATGCGCCGCAGGGCCTCCTGCGTGCGGGGAAAGGGCAGCAGGTCTGGCAGATACACCCCCTTCCAGGACGACCAGGCCAGATGCTCCGACACCAGTGCCGGCTGAACACGATGCACCAGGCGCTGCAAGTCTGCCAACTGACTGGCTGGCGGCGCATCGCCCGCCAGCGACAGGGACACCCCGTGCAGCGACAGCGGGTGCGCTTGGCGCAGCGCATCCAGCCAAGCCAGACGGGGGCCGCCGTCGACCAGGTAGTTCTCGGGGTGCAGTTCAAACCACAAGCCGGGCGCCGCGCTGGTCAACGCGGCCTCGAAATGGGCCGGCTTCAAACCCAGCCCGGTACCCAGTTGCTTTTGCATGGTGTGTCGGCCCCCGGTGGATCAGGCCTTGCCGGGCGTGAGTGAGCCCATGCCTTTGGGGGTCTTGAGGGTGCTGCAGGTGCCCGCTGGCACGTTTTTCCAGGCGTTGGCCTGGTAGTCGACTTTGGATGTGCCGGCGCAGCTGGTGCCGGGACCGGCAGCGCAATCGTTTTTGCCGGCCAGAGACACGCCGTAGCATTTCTCCATCGCCGCTGGTGCAGCGGTTTGGGCCATGGCCACGCCAGACATCAGGGCGCCGAGGGTGAGGGCTGTAACAGCCAGGGTGCGTTGGTTCATCAGGTAATCTCCTAAAGGGTTGGGTAAAGCGACCGCATCATTGCAGCGCGGCCGTTTACTAATTCGTTCGGGCCGCGCTGGCGGTTACAGTCACGCTGCAGAAAATCAAGAAATATTTATGTCGTGTCGCCTGTAACCTTTGGGGCCTGCGAGACGAACTTACCCATTGGAAGCACCCTTGCAACACACCGAGGCGGAAAGCGAACTGCGTGCCCTGATGCTGCGCGGGCTCGATGGCGATCAGGTCGCCTACCGGGCACTGCTCAAGAGATTGAGCCGGCACCTGCGGGCTTTTTTTCTGCGGCGCCTGCAGGGGTGGCCGGATGATGTTGAAGACCTGGTCCAGGAATGTCTGCTCGCCATGCACAACCAGCGCCACACCTACCAAAGCGACCAGCCCTTGACGGCCTGGGTGTATGCGATCGCGCGCTACAAGATGATCGACCTGCTGCGCGCCAAGTCATCGCGGGAGGCGCTGCACGACCCGCTGGACGACGACTCTGAAGAGCTGTTCGATGAGCAGGCCGGGGCCAACGAGGCCCGGCGCGACCTGGGCGGCCTGCTGCAGACCCTGCCCGATCGCCAGCGTCTGCCCATCTTGCACGTCAAGCTCGAAGGCCTGTCGGTGGCCGAGACCGCCCGGCGCACCGGCATGTCCGAATCGGCCATCAAGGTCGGTATTCACCGCGGCCTCAAGGCCCTGACCGCTCGCATCCGGAGCGCTCCCTCATGAAAACCGACGATCTGGTGAGCCTGCTGGCCACCGGCCTCACGCCTGTTCCCCGCCATGCAGCGGCGCAGCGTCTGGCCCTGGCGCTGGCGGTGGGGCTGGCGGCTGGGATGGCGCTGATGGTGCTGGGCTACGGCATCCGGCCCGACCTGGCCGAGGCTGCCGGCCAGCCCATGTTCTGGGTCAAGCTGCTGGTGCCGGCGGCCATTGCTTGCGCCGGCCTGCTGGCCACGCAGCGGCTGGCTCGGCCCGGCGTGTCCGCCGGACTGAGCTGGTTGGGCGTGTTACTGCCTGTGGCCGGGCTATGGGTGCTGGGGGCCATGGTCTGGCAGGCAGCGCCTGCGCCAGCACGCCCGGCACTGCTTTGGGGCAGCACCTGGACCACCTGCGCCTTAGGCATTGCCGCATTCTCACTGCCCACCTTTGCAGGGGCACTGCTCGCCCTGCGTTCGCTGGCCCCAACCCAAGCCAAGGCTGCAGGCGCTGCTGCCGGCGCCCTGGCAGGCGGGCTGGGGGCGACGGTGTACGCCCTGCACTGCTCGGAGCTGGCTGCGCCGTTTTTGGCCGTGTGGTACGTGGCCGGCATGGCCATCCCGGTGCTGGCGGGCGCACTGCTGGGGCCGCGCTGTCTGCGCTGGTAGGCCAGGCTCCGGCTGCGGGCTGGTGGGCCAACTAAAATTGGGAGATGAGCCTCCAGAACCCTGCCTCCACCACCGCCAAGCCTGACGCCGCAGACGCAAAAACCAGCAACTTCTTGCGCCAGATCATCGAGCACGACTTGGCCGCCGGCACCTACGCCCAGCGCCGCTGGGGCGGCAGCCCGGGCGACGCGGCGCACCACGCCACCGGCGTGCCCGACCCGGCCAAGATTCGCACCCGCTTTCCGCCAGAGCCCAATGGCTACCTGCACATCGGCCACGCCAAAAGCATCTGCCTGAACTTTGGCTTGGCGCGCGACTATGGCGGCGTGTGCCACCTGCGCTTTGACGACACCAACCCCGAAAAAGAAGACACCGAGTACGTCAACAGCATCATCGACGCGGTGAAATGGCTGGGCTTTGGCTGGAATGGCGCGCCCGACGCGCCGCCTTACCAGGCCAGTGACTACTTTGCCTTTATGTACCGGGCGGCCGAGCACCTGATCGACACCGGCCACGCCTATGTGGACGAGCAAACCGCTGAGCAGATGCGCCTGAGCCGGGGCGACTTTGGCAAGCCTGGGGTGGACAGCCCGTTTCGCGCCCGCACGCCGGCCGAGAACCTGGCCCGCTTTCGCGAAATGCGCGACGGCCTGCATGAAGACGGCAGCATGGTGCTGCGCGCCAAGATCGACATGGCGCACCCCAACATCAACCTGCGCGACCCGGCCATTTACCGCATTCGCCGCGCCACCCACCACAACACCGGTGACACCTGGTGCATCTACCCGATGTACACCTTTGCCCACCCCATCGAAGACGCGCTGGAGCAGATCACCCACAGCATCTGCACGCTGGAGTTTGAAGACCAGCGCCCGTTTTACGACTGGCTGTTGGCGCAGCTGTGCCAGGGCGGCCTGCTGGGCGCGCCGCCGCCGCACCAGTACGAGTTTGCCCGCCTCAACCTCACCTACGTGATCACCAGCAAGCGCAAGCTGGCCCAGCTGGTGTACGACCACAAGGTAAGCGGCTGGGACGACCCGCGTATGCCAACCATCGTGGGGCTGCGCAGGCGCGGCTACACGGCGCAAAGCCTGCAGCTGTTTGCCGAGCGCATTGGCGTGACCAAGAGCGACAGCTGGATTGACTACGCCACGCTGGAAGGCTGCCTGCGCGAAACCCTGGACTACAGTGCCCCGCGCGCCATGGCCGTGCTGGACCCGATCAAACTGGTGCTCACCAACTGGGACGAAGTGATGGGCGCCGGCATGCTGGACGACTGCAGCGCCCCGGTGCACCCGCACCACCCTGAGTTGGGTCAGCGCCATTTCAAAATGGGCCACGAGGTGTGGATTGAACGCGGCGACTATGAAGAAACGCCGCCCAAGGGTTTCTTCAGGCTGTTCCCGGGCAACAAAGTGCGGCTGAAGTACGGCCACGTGATCGAATGCACCGGCGCTATCAAAGATGAAGCAGGAAACCCAAGCACCGTGCTGGCCCGCCTGCTGCCCGACACCAAAAGCGGCACCCCCGGCAGCGACAGCGTCAAGGTGAAAGGCGTGATCACTTGGGTAGGCGTGGCTGAGGCCACCCCCGCCGAAGTGCGCCTGTACGACCGCCTGTTCACCGACCCACAGCCCGATGCCGGCGGCAAAGACTTTATCGAAAGCCTGAACCCCAGCAGCCTGAAAGTGGTAACCGCCATGGTGGAACCCTCACTGGCCAGCGCCCAGCCCGACCAGAAGTTTCAGTTTGAACGCCACGGTTACTTCACAGCCGACAGGGTGGACCATGTGCCGGGGCAGCGGGCGGTGTTTAATTTGGCGGTGGGGTTGAGGGATGGCTGGGGGAAGTAATGCACAGCGATCGCTTTCATCTGCCCGTGGTTCTCACTGAACATGCCAAGACTCGCATGCAGGAACGCGGCATTTCGGAAGCGCTGGTGCTGGACATCATTGACACCGGCATGCAGAAACATGCAGGCAATAGCCACTATTGGTTCTACAAGCACTTCGATGCGCGCAACGACAACTTGCTTTGTGTGTAGCTGCTGTGATTGACAATGTCGTCGTGATAAAAACCATCATGCACCATTGGGAGCCCATGCCATGAAGAGCATTTATTTCGAAACAGACGACATTCTGGAAATCCGCGTGTCCGACAAACCCATCGTGCGCGAAGTGTCACAAGGCTGGCACACCAACATCAGCTATGCCGCAGATGGCACCATTGTTGAAATCGTGCTTCTGGACGCCAAGAAAGAGGGGCTGATGCCCATGGAGTTCAGGAAGGCTGCCTGAGTGGGTTGGCTCAAGGCTGCAGGCATAAATTCACCTTGGACGCGTTGGTCAACCTCACTGCTTAGCTCTGCTATCGGCAAAGCTTTTTTTGAATAAGATGACCTGATGATGCGTTCAAAGCCAACGTTTTTTCCGGCGAGGTGAAATCAAGGCCTTGGCTTTGTCTGAGGTCATCGCAAAGTACGCAGTTGCCAGCAAATAAGCATGAGCATCCGCCTGCTGGAGCCGGCTCAAACTGAGCTGGACGAGGCTATGGCTTGGTAAGCTGGACAAGCTCCCGGATTGGGCGACGCCTTCTTGATTGAAACGCTGAAGGCGCTGCAGCTGATCAATCGATTTCCGCAGGCATGGCATCCTCTCACACCGCAGATTCGTCGTTGCCGGCTACGGCGCTTCCCGTACAGTGTCATCTACACCCAGGATGAATCAGACTTGCTTGTACTTGCCATAGCGCACCAACATCGCAAGCCAGACTATTGGCGCAGCAGACTGAACTAAGCTTCGATTGGGAAAGCAGGCCATCCATGAGCCCAGCCCGTCTTGCCGATTGGAGGTGTTTGGCTCGGCCGCGCTGGAAACCTTGCTGGGCCGTGGCGTATACCCAGTGGAGCCTAGAGCTGTGCGCAAGCCCTACGACCTCGCCAAGCTCGATAACCATATGGCGACGCGGATTCCAGCCTAAGGCCTTAAGGCCAACCCGCCATGCAGGTGCCGCACCGTGGTGTGGCCCTGGCTGTGCAGCCAGTGCGCCACTTGCTGGCTACGGTTACCGCTGCGGCACACCAGCACGACCGGTGCCACGCCAGCGCCAGACCATAACGCATCGTGGCGTGGCAGTTCACTCACCGGGGCGCTGACGGCTGTCCGATGGCCGTGGTGCAGGCCACCGCTTGCCTGCTGCTCGGCCACTTCACGCAGGTCCACCAGTTGGGCCGCCGGGTGGGCGCTCAAAAAAGCGTCCAGTTCATGCCAATGCAGTGTGCCGGCGGCCAATGCCGTGGCGTCTGGCGGGATTGAAAGGACAGGGAGGGTCCAATCTGGCTCGGTTTCGGTTTCGGTTTCGGTTTTAGGGCCGGCCATGGCCTGGCCGCAGCGCGCAATGGCTTTGCAGGCGGCAGCCACCAGGGCCTCGGTGCTGAGCAGGCTGATCGACATTCGCACCGCCGATTCGCAACGCCAGGCCGGCAGGCCCATCGCCACCAACACATGGCTGGGCTGAGCCTTGCCAGCGCTGCAGGCGCTGCCCGCGCTTACCCGCAGGCCGGCGGCGTCAAACACGTCCAGCACCTGCTTGCTGGACAGGCCCGGCAGCGAAAAATTGAGCGTGGTGGGCAGGCTGTGCGCCAGCGGGGTGTTGAAGACGACGGTCGGGAAAGCATGGCGCAGCGCATGTTCCAGTTGGTCGCGCAGGGCCAGAAGTTGGGTGTGGCTAGCAAAGCTGCCGCCCTGCTGCAGGGCCTCCAGCACCGCGCCCAGGGCGGCGATACCGGGCATGTTTTCGGTGCCGCTGCGCAAGCCGCCTTCCTGCCCGCCACCGACCACCACAGGCGTGAACGGCGCCCCGCGCCTCGCATACAGCAGGCCTATGCCCTTGGGCGCATGTAGTTTGTGGCCAGAAAAAACCGCATAGTCAATGCTATTGCGCTGCAGTTGTACATCGAGCTTGCCCAGGGCCTGGACGCTGTCTACCAGCCACAAAGGGCGGCGCGCTGCGCCCCCGAGCAAAGCGGCGATGCCAGCGAGGTCGCTGATGGCACCGGTTTCATTGTTTGCGGCCATGGTGCACAACAGGGCCGTGTCTGGCAGCAGTTTGGCAAGGGCGGCAAGATCATGCCGGCCTTGGCTGTCGACCGGCAGGGCCTGAAGCGACAACCCCAGGCCGAGCAGCTGGTTCCAATGCGCCATGGCCTCGGGCAGGGCCTTGTGCTCGGTAGCACCGAAGACCAACAAGGAGCCGGGGGTCTGCCCCGCCGCCCGACGCTCACGGATGTTGCACAGCGCTGAAAGCACGGCGGTCTGTATGCCCTCGGTCGCACCGCTGGTGAACACCACATGGCCGTCATTTGCTCCGATGACTGCCGCAGCCTGCGCGCGTACGCCGAGCAGCAACTGCTTGGCAAGCAGGCCCTGCGAGTGGCTGCTGCTGGGGTTGCCAAAGCCCTGCGACATCGCTTGGCTGGCGGCGCCAATGGCCGCGGGCAAGACCTCCGTGGTGGCGTTGCAATCAAGATAGATCGAGCAGGACATGGATAAAACCCAAGGGGAGAACAATGGCGATGAGTTTAGAAAAAAACTGCGGGGATTAAATTCCAAAGTTTGTGTGAATTCCAGATATATTAGAATTAAATTCTAAATTAAGTTATTTTTATAGAAAATTATGCTAGATCGACTCGATATTCAGATTTTGGATGCCTTGCAACGGGATGCCACCTTGTCCGCAGCGGCACTCGGTGCTCAGGTGGGACTCTCCAGCACGCCCTGCTGGAAGCGGGTCAAGCGCCTGGAGGATGATGGCTTGATAGAGCGACGCGTGGCCATCGTCAATCGTCAGGCAGTGGGTCTGCCGGTCACGGTGTTTGTCAGCATCCGCGCTGGCCAGCACGACGAAAAATGGCTGGTCCGCTTTGCAGCGGTCGTCAGCGCACTGCCCGAGGTGCAAGAATTCCATCGAATGAGCGGCGATGTTGATTACCTGCTCAAGGTGGCTGCTTCCAGCATCGAGGGCTACGACCTGTTTTACAAAAAACTCATTGGCCTCGCCGACATGGCAGGCGTGTCGTCAGCGTTCTCCATGGAACAAATCAAGAGCACCACGGCACTGCCGCTGCTTTGACCCAGCCGGCGACTGCAAAAGCCAGAAAAAATAGTAAGCTCTCCGAATCAGCCAGAAGGACAAGCTCATGAAAAAACTCAAAGTCACGATCAAGTTGGAGATGTGGGTGCCAGACGACTGGGAAGTGGTTCACACCTCCGAAGACACGCCGGTCCTAAAACTGCCCAACGGCCAGTTTCTTGACCTGGCCATCGAGCCCCTGTTCGCGACAGACCCAGAAGATCTGTGGACGGGCGCTGAAGACGACAGCGCCCTGCACGCTGTTTTGGACATGGTTGAGAGCGAAGAAGTGCTGTACGAATTTGTCACCCACTGAACAGTGCGTGGGTTGGCTGTTGCAATAGTCCCTGAGCGGTGCAGCTAAGCTGAACATGTCGGTGGCGGGCGCGCACCTTACGGCGCATCACTTGGCGGTAGATGTCAGATTTCATGTGCAGATGCTGACTCCGTAAGGTCAAAAAATCAAATATACCCGAGCACTCTCTGTGAGTAGCCTGCTACTTTCTAACGCAGGGCGCTTGAGTCGGTTGCGCTTGTTCGCCAAGGCCTGTGGCTGAGTTGGTGGCGAAAAATAACATTTTCGGTTGAACAACTTGGCTCTTGGTGGTCGGCAGTAGCAGTCAAAACATGGGGGGTTTTCCGGAAATTGGCTCGGATGAATATTTTGACTATTCGGACATGCCGACAACACTTTTATGGCATAAAAAATGCTTATGCATTGACAGGACAGAAAAAGCGGCAATTTTTTGACTCTAAAACCGTGAGTCACAGGGTCAAGAAATTGGCATATTTGTTGCTCGATATTGAATATATGTGGGACCGGCAATTTTTTGCCACTGGGCACAGAAGCACAAGCGCTGACACCCCTGTGAGTTCGACAGTTTGAGTTATTGCAGATTATTTTGATTCTTTAGGAGTAAGGTCATGTCAGTCATTAGCACCAACATCAGTTCACTGTTTGCGCAAGACGCCATCAAGGCCAATAGCCGCAACATGCAGAATGCGATGAACAACCTATCAACAGGCAAACGCATTAACCGAGCCTCTGATGACGCAGCCGGCGTAGCTATTGCCTCCGTGATGACTGCCGATATCCGGGGCCTGAACCAAGCCGTGCGCAATGCCAACGACGCCATCAGCTTTCTGCAAGTCGCAGACGGCGCATTGATAGAAACCACCAACATGCTTCAGCGTATGCGCGAACTGGCTGTG
>BJGT01000117.1 GCA_014190675.1 Comamonadaceae bacterium
GACGGGTCCACCACCACCACGCCGGCGTCGCCGTCAATGATGAGCCAGTCGTCCTGGCGCACCAACTGGCTTGACAAGCGGGCGCCCACCACCGCCGGAATATCCAGACTGCGTGCCACGATGGCAGTATGCGAAGTTTTACCACCGACATCGGTGATGAAGCCAGCAAACACCCCCTGCTTGAACTGCAGCAGATCAGACGGCGAGAGGTCATGAGCCACCAGAATCAGCGGCACATCCACGGTGTCGCCGAGCAGCAGGTCTTGTTGCGAGCGTTGTCGGTTGCTGCGCGCCGGTGGCGGCGCTGCGGCTGTGCGTGCACCCTTCATGGCACGCAGCACTTTCTCGGTGATCTGTTCGAGATCAGCCTTGCGTTCGCGCAGGTAGGCGTCCTGCATTTCGTCAAATTGGCGCGAAATGATGTCGAGTTGCGAGGTCAGCGCCCATTCGGCGTTGTAAAAACGCTCGGTAATCCAGCGTTTGACGCCAGCGACGAGTTCGTCATCATTGAGCAGCAGCAGATGCACATCCAGCAGGGCGGTGAGCTCTTGGGGCGCCTCCTTGGGTCCCATCTGGGCAATGGTGAGCTGCAGCCGCTGGATTTCCTCAACCACGGCATTGCGGCCGATGCGAACCCGATCAATCTCGGCGTCGACCTGCGCGGGTGCCACAAAGTAGTGCGCGACATCTACCCGGCTTGAGGCGACCAGCACCGCTCGCCCAATGGCGATGCCCCGGGCCACCGGCAGACCATGGATGGAGAAAGTCACTCACCCTCCCCGAATTTGTCGTCGATCAAGGCCACCAGCGCATTGAGTGCGTCCTGCTCGCCCTGGCCCGAGGTTTCGATCTCGATGGTGCTGCCAATCCCTGCGGCCAGCATCATCACCCCCATGATGCTCTTGGCATTTACCCGCCGCTGGCCGCGGGTCAGCCAGACCTCACAGGGGTAGCTGCCGGCCAGTTTGGTCAGCTTAGCCGAGGCGCGGGCATGCAGCCCGAGCTTATTGCTGATGGTCGCTGTGGTTTTGATCATGTTTTTTTCTGGTCTGGTTTTGAGGGGCACTTACCGCCACCTGCATCACGCCTTGGGTGCCGCCAGCCAGCGCTCGCGCCACAAGCGCCTCGAGCGGCTCGTGGCGGTAGGTCACTGCGCGCAACAGCATGGGTAGGTTCACACCCGCCAGCAGTTTGGTGTTCGGTGCGTCGGCTGCGCCAACCAGCCGTTGCGCAGCATTGCACGGGGTGGCTCCAAACATATCGGTGAGCACCAGCGTCTGGTCGGCCCCAAGCAGCCCAAGCGCTTGCGCCGCGCCTGCCAGGGTTTCCTCAATCGGCACGTTGGCCTGCACATCAAAAGCGGCCAAGGCCGGCGCGGCATCGGGGAAAACATGCAGCACGCACTGCCGCAAGGCACTCGCCAAGGGGGCATGGGCAATGATGAGGATGCCGTTTTTCATGAATTGACCTGGGCTGGATTATCGCGTTTGGCCAAAACAAAATAGATGTAGGCACCCACGCAGCAGAGCAGAAACAGCGCCATCGTGGCACGAAAGGCTTCGGGCTTGCTTAGCCCCAGTGCGCTTAGCTTGTCAACACCCAGGCCAATGCCCCATTGCACCAAAAAAACGCCAGAAAAAATAACCAGGTTGAAGGCTGACAAAGCGCGCCCGGCCAAAGCAGGCGCAAACGCCATTCCCACCGCCGGCTGGGTTAGAGATACCACGGTGCAGCAGACACAGTACAGGGCCCAGCAGACGCCAGTCCAGTCCGACAGGGTGTTGCCAAAACCAATCAGCACAGCCAATACCAAAAAACTCGCCGGCAGCCCCAGCTCCACCAGACGCTCGGCACGCAAACCATGCCGGGTGAACCATGGATTGGCCATACCCCAGGCCCAAAAGGTGCACAGCATCGCCACATTGATCCAAAATAAAGCGGTTGCGGCCTGCAGTGCGCTGTAGCCGGCCACCTCGGTCATCCAGGGGGCGGCCCACAGGTTTTGCACCGCCAGTAGACCGCCGTAGCTGAAAAAGGCCAGTGGCAGCAGGCTGCGGAAAAAAGGATCGCGCCAAACCATGGCATAGCTCGGCGGCAAGGAGTCAGGCTGACTCTGGCTCGCTGCAGGCGTCTGCCAAACGGGCACCCAGGCGGCCATCAGCAACATGGCAATCAGCAGAGCCGCAGCCAAACCCCAAAACAAAGGCCTCCAGCCCAGCACCGGCAGCAGCCACTGCACCGGCAGGGTAGAAGCCATCATGCCGAGCGAGCCCGTCATCAGCATCCAGGAGTTAGCGCGCAACTGGCTTGCAGGGTCAAACCAGCGCCGGTAACCGGTCAGCGGCGCCATCAGACAGGCGCTCAAGCCCACACCACACAAAAAGCGGGCCCCCAGCAGCGCGCCGAAACCTTCGGCCCAGGAAAAAGCCAGGCAAGCCAGCACCGCCACGGCCAAAAATCTGAGGATGACTTTTTTAGGGCCCAGTCGGTCAAGCCAGCTACCTAAGGGCAACTGGGTGATGGCAAAGCCGAAAAAATAAGCGCCGGCCAACAGACCGAGATCGCCCGAGCTCAGGCCGAATTCCCGCGTCAAATTTGGCGACAAGGTGGCGGTGATGGCGCGTATCAGGGCCGAGAGGAAATAGGTCACGGCAAAAGCCAAAAACGCCAAGGTCGCGGCGCGGCGGTTCAGCCTGTGCGCAGAATTCAAGGCGGCTTCAAACCAGCAAAAAAGGTGTCTGCAAGCGCAGTGTCTGCCTTGTCAGCCAGCACGCTGGCCTGAAACACCCAGGTCCCGGCCGCAAACCAAAGTGCCTGCGCTGCCACAGCGCTGCCATCGGGCCGTTTTCCCCTTGCGCTGACCCGAATCCCGGGCCCCACGCCAACAAGCAAAAAAGAACTCTCCTGCTCTGGCGCAGCTGCCATATTACCCAGCGTGAGCGCACGCCAACGGGAGAGCACCTCAGCTGCTGGCGCGCGCTCCTGCAGGTCGGCATAGGCCAGGGCAAAACTCGCACCGCCGGCCTGACAACCCAGCATCGTCATGCTCAAGGCCTGACCGGCCAGGTTCACCTGGCGCACCATGGGCTCGGGTTTGCAGGGAAACAGTGCAGCCAGGCTAGCCGGCGCAAGATTTAGCTCGCGCCAATTGAAAGTCGGGCTGCAGCCCGACAGTGCGACGATGCTAAACAACAGGGTGAGGCTCATAGGGTACCGCATGCATCAATTATCCTTGCAGCAAGCAGAAGCCTTAAACTCCGCGCCTGTGTTTGCCCCAGCCCTCCGTCCACTCAAAGCTTGCGCCTACTTGCTGGCGCTCGCCTTGGCCGGTGTTGTGCTGACCACAGCTGTGCTCTGGTCAGGCGATGGGATTTTAGAAAAAAGCGCGCCAAACAGCTTGTTTGTGTTGCTGGACGGCTCAAGTCGCAGCAGCGCAGAATTCAAAGGGCGAGTCACCTTGGTTAATTTCTGGGCCACCAGCTGCGGCAGTTGTGTGGCAGAAATGCCAAAAATAACAGCCACCTACAAGGCCTTTCATGCCAGGGGCTTTGACACCATTGCGGTCGCGATGTACTACGATCCGCCGAGCTCGGTGCTGCACTTCACACAAACTCGCGGCCTGCCTTTTCAGGTGGCGATTGACAACACCGGGCAGGTCGCACAGCAGTGGGGTGATGTCGCTCTCACACCAACCAGCTTTCTTGTGGACCAGCGGGGGCTCATCATCAAGCGCTATGTGGGCGAGCCCGATTTCGCCGAACTCAACCGACTCATTGAGCGGCTGCTGCCAGGGGCTTGACAAGCTGAGCGCTTGCTCCCCGGCGCGACTCAAGCCTTGGCTTGCCCGAGCAGCGTAGCTGCGTCGCTGACTTCAAACTTGCCCGGCGCCTCGATGTTGAGCGTCGCAACCCGGCCGTCCTTGACCAGCATGGAATAGCGGTTGCTGCGCAGGCCCAAGCCCTTCCCGGTCAGGTCAAGCGTCAAGCCCGTCGCCTTGGTGAAGCTTGCATCGCCGTCGGCGAGCATGCGTACTTTTCCAACCGACTTTTGCTCGCGCGCCCATGCGCCCATGACAAAGGCATCGTTGACGCTGATGCACCAGATTTCATCCACGCCGCTGGCTTTGAGTGCGCCGAAGGTCTCTAGGTAGCCGGGCACATGCTTGGCCGAGCAGGTGGGGGTGAATGCGCCCGGCAGCGCAAACAAGGCTATCGTCTTGCCAGCACTGGCCTTGGTCACATCAACCGGGTTGGGGCCCAAGCTGCAGCCGTCGCTCGCCACATCGACAAATTCCATCAGTGTGGTTGCAGGGAGTGTGTCGCCTACTTTGATCATGTGTTTCTCCAACAGGGGGTAAATCTTTGGTTTAGACCAGAACTGCCTTCTGAACCAAGCGGGTTGCCACCCAGTTCTTGGTTTTGGACAGCGGACGACTCTCGGTGATCTCGATCAGGTCGCCCTGCTTGTACTCACCATTTTCGTCATGCGCGTGGTACTTGCTTGACTTGCCGACGATCTTGCCATAGAGCTCGTGCTTGACGCGCCGCTCTATGAGCACGGTCACGGTTTTGGCACGCTTGTCGCTGACCACCTTGCCAACCAAGGTGCGCTTGAGGGATTTTGTTGCTTCCGTCATGTATCGCTCCCTTATTTGGCGGTTTGTCCAGCGCTTTGCTTTTCGACAAGAACCGTCTTGGCGCGGGCAATCTCGCGGCGCGTGGAGCGCAGCGTAGCGGTGTTGTTGAGTTGCTGCGTGGCTTTTTGCATGCGCAGACCGAAATGGGCTTTTTGCAGGGCCTTGACCTCGCTTTGAAGGCCAGCGATGTCTTTTTGACGTAGTTCAGAAGTGTTCATGGTCGGTGTTCGCGGTTACTGGCCAATCATGCGGGCTACGAACGTGGTCCGCAGAGGCAACTTGGCAGCCGCCAAGCGGAAGGCCTCTCGCGCCAACTCTTCGGTTACGCCAACAATTTCAAAGACGATTTTTCCGGGCTGAATCTCGGCCACGTAATACTCGGGATTGCCCTTGCCATTGCCCATACGCACTTCCGCTGGCTTTTGAGAAATTGGCTTGTCCGGGAAGACACGGATCCAAATGCGTCCCCCTCGTTTGACATGGCGCGAAATGGCACGCCGAGCGGCCTCGATCTGGCGGGCAGTCAAGCGGCCACGGTCGGTGCATTTCAGGCCGAAATCACCAAAGGCGACAGAGCTGCCCCGGGTGGCGATGCCAGTGTTGCGGCCTTTTTGCTCTTTGCGGTACTTGCGCCGCGCGGGTTGCAACATGGTTATTCTCCTTTTCCGTCGGCCGCTGCAGCGGCTGGTGCGGCCACCTTGCGCACGCGTTTGGCTGCGGGTTTGGTGGCATCGGCCCCGATGGCCTCTGGCGGCTTGTCACTGCCATCCGCTGGGGCGACATTGCCAGACAGCGGCCGCCGCGCAACCCGGGCGGGGGCTGGGCGGTCGGTCGCTGGGCGGTCCGCACCCGGGCGGGCATCACGGCGGGGACCACGCGGGCGGCGGTCGTCTTCAGAACGGGTGTCAGGGGCAGCGGGGAGGTCGTTGCGGCCTAGGGTGTCACCCTTGTAAACCCAGACCTTCACACCAATGATGCCGTAGGTGGTCTTGGCCTCCGAGGTGCCGTAGTCTATGTCTGCGCGCAGTGTATGCAGCGGCACACGGCCTTCCCGGTACCACTCGCAGCGCGCAATCTCAATGCCGTTGAGCCGGCCTGAGGACATGATCTTGATACCCAGAGCGCCCAGACGCATGGCGTTTTGCATAGCGCGCTTCATGGCGCGGCGAAACATGATCCGCTTTTCAAGCTGCTGCGTGATGCTGTCAGCAATCAATTTGGCGTCGATTTCTGGCTTGCGCACTTCTTCAATGTTGACGGCTACTGGCACGCCGAGCTGACGCCCGAGTTCGCGTTTGAGGTTTTCGATGTCCTCGCCTTTTTTACCGATCACCACGCCCGGACGCGCCGAGAAAATGGTGATGCGGGCGTTTTTGGCAGGGCGCTCGATCAGCACCCGCGACACGGAGGCGTTCTTGAGCTTGCCCTTGAGGTACTCGCGCACCTTGATGTCCTCAGCCAGCATACCGGCGAAGTCACGGTCATTGGCATACCAGCGCGATGCCCAGTTGCGGCTGATCGACAGGCGAAAGCCGGTTGGGTGGATTTTTTGTCCCATATCTTCCTGGCCTCTTTCAGTTTCCAACCGTCACGTACACATGGCACGTGGGTTTTCTGATTTGATTGCCACGCCCTTTAGCGCGGGCGGTAAAACGCCGCAGCGACGCGCCCTGTTCGACAAAGATGGTTTTCACCTTCAGTTCGTCGATGTCGGCGCCGTCGTTGTGCTCGGCATTGGCAATGGCAGACTCCAGCACCTTCTTGATGATCACAGCAGCTTTTTTTTGCGTGAACTGCAAGATGTTGAGGGCCTGATCAACTTTTTTGCCGCGGATCAGGTCCGCGACCAGACGCCCCTTGTCCACCGACAAACGAACGCCGCGAAGGCTTGCACGTGTTTCCATGGTCACCTCCTTATTTCTTTTGGACTTTTTTGTCCGCAGGGTGGCCCTTGAAAGTTCGCGTCAGTGCGAACTCGCCAAGTTTGTGACCAACCATTTGATCGGTGATGTAGACCGGGATGTGCTGCTTGCCGTTGTGCACGGCAATGGTCAGGCCGATGAATTCAGGCAGGACCATTGAGCGGCGCGACCAAGTCTTGATCGGCTTTTTGTCTTTGGTGGCAATGGCTTTGTCAGCCTTGTCGACCAAATGGTGGTCGACAAAAGGACCTTTTTTGAGTGAGCGAGTCATTTGCCTTCCCCTTACTTCTTGCGACGCGACACGATCATGACCTGCGTGCGCTTGTTGTTTCGGGTACGGTAACCCTTGGTCAGGTTGCCCCATGGGTCAACGGGGTGACGGCCTTCGCCAGTCTTGCCTTCGCCGCCGCCATGCGGATGGTCGACCGGGTTCATAACGACCCCGCGCACGGTCGGGCGAATGCCCATCCAGCGTTTCACGCCGGCTTTGCCAAGGCGGCGCAGACTGTGCTCTTCATTGGCAACCTGCCCAAGGGTGGCCCGGCATTCGATGTGCACCTTGCGCACCTCGCCCGAGCGCATCCGCACCTGGGCATAAGTGCCTTCGCGCGCCAGTAGCGTGGCCGAGGTACCGGCCGAGCGAACAATTTGCGCACCCTTTCCAATTTGCAGTTCGATGCAATGAACCACAGAGCCCACCGGAATGTTGCGGATCGGCAGGGTATTGCCGACGCGGATTGGCGCCTCAGCGCCGCTCATGATGCTGGCACCCACCTCAAGGCCACGCGGGGCAATGATGTAGCTGCGCTCGCCATCGGCATAGCAAATCAGGGCGATATGGGCCGAGCGGTTTGGATCGTATTCGATGCGCTCCACTTTGGCGGCAATGCCGTCCTTGTTGCGGCGAAAATCAACCACCCGGTAGTGGTGCTTGTGCCCGCCACCTTTGTGCCGAGTGGTGATATGTCCATTGTTGTTGCGGCCAGCTTTTTGGAACTGCGGCTCCAGCAGGGGCGCATAAGGATCACCCTTGTACAGGTGATCTCGCGAAATCTTCACCACGCCACGACGGCCTGGGGAAGTGGGTTTCATTTTGATAACAGCCATGATTAAGCAGCCTCCCCGCCGAGGTTGAGTTCTTGCCCCGGCTTGAGGGTGACGTAGGCCTTGCGAACATTGTCGCGACGGCCCATCGACTTGCCAAAACGCTTGGTCTTGCCTTTGGTATTCAAAACAGAGACGCCTTTGACTTCGACTTTGAACATCAATTCCACAGCAGCCTTGATTTCATACTTGGTCGCATCTTGCAGGACCTTGAAGGTCACCGCATTGCTCTTTTCGCCCACCATGGTGGCTTTTTCAGACACGATGGGCGCAACGAGTACCTGCATCAGGCGTCCTTCGTTAAATTTGCTCAGATTGGGGCCGTGGCTCATGCGAACATCTCCTTGAGTTGGTCCATGGCCGCCTTGGTCACCAAAACTTTGCGGTAATGCACCAAGGAGACCGGGTCGGCATAGCGGGGCTCCACTACCAGCACATTCACCAGGTTGCGGGAGGCCAGGTAGAGGTTCTCATCGACTTCGTCGGCAATCACCATCACCGACTCAAGGTTCATGGCCTTGAATTTGGCCGCCAGCAACTTGGTTTTGGGCGACTCAACCTTGAGCGAGTCAACCACAGCCAGGCGGCCTTCGCGGGCTAGTTGCGAGAGGATTGAAGACATGCCGGCGCGGTACATCTTTTTGTTGATTTTGTGCGAAAAATTTTCGTCCGGCATATTTGGAAATATGCGACCACCACCACGCCAAATCGGCGAGGAAGTCATGCCTGCGCGAGCCCGGCCAGTACCTTTTTGCTTGAACGGTTTTTTGGTGGAATGCTTGACCTGTTCGCGGTCTTTTTGAGCCCGGGTACCCTGGCGGGCGTTGGCCTGAAAAGCCACCACCACCTGATGCACCAGATCTTCGTTGTAAGCGCGGCCAAACACCGTCTCGGGGACGTCGTAGGTCGAGGTGGCTTGACCCTGGTCATTCAAGAGTTCGAGTTGCATCAGGTCGCTCCCTTCTCGTCCACTGCCCGCGCTTTAACCGCAGGGCGTACCGTGACGAATCCGCCTGCCGAGCCGGGCACCGCACCCCTGATCATCAGGAGCTGGCGCGCTTCGTCGATGCGAAAGACATCTAGGTTTTGCGTCGTGACGGTGTCAACGCCCAAATGGCCGGTCATTCGCTTGCCTGGAAAAACTCGTCCAGGGTCCTGCGCCATGCCGATGGAGCCGGG
This sequence comes from Comamonadaceae bacterium, assembly GCA_014190675.1. Lineage (GTDB taxonomy): Bacteria > Pseudomonadota > Gammaproteobacteria > Burkholderiales > Burkholderiaceae_C > Rhodoferax. The sequence goes on from BJGT01000117.1 coordinate 8,842, forward strand.
CACATTGTGCGAGCGGCTGTTGCCGTGCGAGGCGCGCTGCGAACTCATGTGGTGGCGTTTGATGGTGCCAGCGAAGCCCTTGCCGATGGTGGTGCCCTGCACATCCACCTTTTGCCCAACCGTAAACACTTGGCTGACCGGCACAGAGGCACCAGCGCTGTACTGAGCAGCAGTATCAGAAGACACACGAAATTCTTGGATGATTTCGCCAGCTTCTACACCGGCTTTGGCCAGATGTCCGGCGGCAGGCTTGCTGACTCGCGAGGCCTTTCGTTCACCGAACGTCACCTGCAAGGCGACATAGCCATCATTCTCCTGAGTTTTGACCTGGGTCACGCGGTTGTTTGATACATCCAGCACCGTGACGGGGACTGTGTCCCCATCGTCGGTGAATAGGCGCATCATGCCCACCTTGCGGCCCAGCAACCCTAAGCGATTGCTAAGACTCATTTTTTTCTCCGTAACTCTCACCGTTGGCACTGCAATTGGCGCCACCGTTGTTGCGTGAGAGACTGTTAATAAAACCCGCCGGCGTTTTAAGACGCAGTCCGTTCGGGTCGGCGAGTATAGCCCGGTTTAAAGCCGGAATCTGATTTTGTTTGCCATTTTCTTAACTGCCAGGCAACAGGAACTCAGCCATGCAGTTGCCCGAGGGCCGTTCTTCACTGCAACTTGATCTCCACATCCACTCCGGCCGGCAGGTCAAGCTTCATGAGCGCGTCGACCGTTTTATCGGTCGGGTCGACAATGTCCATCAGACGCTGGTGGGTACGAATCTCCATCTGATCGCGACTGGTTTTGTTGACATGGGGCGAGCGCAGGATGTCAAAACGCCGGATGCGGGTCGGCAGGGGCACCGGGCCCTTGACAATGGCGCCGGTACGTTTGGCAGTATCCACAATCTCAGCGGCCGATTGGTCTATCAGTTTGTAGTCAAACGCCTTCAGGCGGATACGGATTTTTTGTTTGGTGGCCATGGTGTGTCTTCCTTAGGCGATGATTTTGGCCACAACACCGGCGCCAACGGTCTTGCCACCTTCGCGGATAGCGAAACGCAGGCCTTCTTCCATGGCGATCGGGTTGATCAGCTTCACAGTGATCGACACGTTGTCGCCC
>BJGT01000118.1 GCA_014190675.1 Comamonadaceae bacterium
CCCTGGATTTTTTCCCGCTACCCGGGCGAACCGATGCGCCGCTGTTTGTGTTCATTCATGGCGGCTACTGGCGTGCGCTGTGCAAAGAAGACTCGGTCTTCATGGCGGAAAATTTCACCTCGCTGGGCATTGCAGTCGCCGCACTCGACTACAGCTTGGCACCCGCCGCCCATTTGTCGGTGATGGTGGCTCAGTGCCGGCGCGCCGTGGCCTGGTTGGGCCATAACAGCCGGTCGCTGGGCGTGGACGCTGGCCGCATGGTGGTGGCCGGCAGCTCGGCCGGTGCGCATCTGGCGGCAATGGTGCTCAATGACACCTCCTTGGCTGCTGCCAAGCCGCTTGGCGGCCTGCTGGTGAGTGGCCTGTTTGACCTCGAGCCGTTGCGCCACACCCTGCCCAACAGCTGGCTCAAGCTCAGTGCCGAGCAGGCGCAGGCTTTAAGCCCTCAGCACCAGCTGCCGGCGCCAGGCTGTGCCCTGCAGGTGGTGGTGGCAGAGCACGACACTGACGAGTTCAAACGCCAGTCGCGCGATTACGCACAGGCCTGCTTAGCTGCAGGCCGGCCCACGGTGTTTTATGAGCTCGCCAGGCGCAACCATTTTGATGTGATTTTGGACTGGACCCGCCCCGATACAGCCCTTACCGGCAGTGCCTTGGCGTTGCTCGGGATGGCGGCCTGAGGCCGGTTTGCAGGTGCCTCAGCGGCCCGGGGTTCAGCTCAAGACCACGCTGCTCAGGCGGCGCCGGTAGGTGGCCACGGTGGGATCGACCGGTGGAATTTGGCCATCGGCCACCTTCACCTTGGGCGGCTCGATGAGTTCGAGAATGGCGATATAGGTTTTGCGCGCCAGGTCCTCGGACCAGGTTTTGTCGCGCATCAGGATATCGAGTAATTCGTCCATCGCGGCGGTCCAGTGCTGCCCGGCCATGGCCAGTTGGGCTTTGCCAAAACGGGCCTCGAAATCGCGCCGGTTGGCGGCTATTTTCAGGTCCAGTGCGGCGTTGGCGCCGGGCAGGTCTGGGTGCTGGTCCGCGAAATCAATCGCCTTGAGCCAGCGCTCAAGCGCCTCGAGGCGGCGCACCTGCGCGGCCTGCGCTGCGACTGGCGCAAAGGCCGCCCGGGCCTGCTCCACCTGCTGCATCTGCAGCAGCAGCTTGACGTAATCAAAGCGGGCCCCCTCGTCTTGCGGAGCCAGCAAAACCGCTTGGTGCAGGGCTTCGAGTTGCACCAGCGGGTCATTGGCATCGGGGGCATCGCTGATCTCCACGCCGGTGACCTCGGCCTCAAGCACATCGTTGGCCGGCAGGTGCTTGTCTAGAAAAGCCTTGATCTGGCTCTCGGGCTGCGCGCCCATGAAGCCATCGGCCGGCTTGCCGTTCACCATCAGCACACAGGTGGGGATGCTGCGGATACCAAAGGCCTGGCTGAGCTCCTGCTGTTGATCAGAGTCAATCTTGACGAGCTTGAAGCGCCCGGCGTAATCGGTTTCGATCTTTTCAAGCAGCGGGCCGATGACCTTGCAGGGGCCGCACCAGGGGGCCCAAAAATCAACCAGCACGGGCGTGTGCATGGAGGCATCAATCACCTCGGCGTCAAAGTTTTCAACAGTCACATTCATCATGGCAGGCAGTTCGGGCTAAGTTAGTAAAATTAAAGGCTGTCAACTTTTTGGGGGCTGGGCTTGAGGCGGCCTGCCGCAGTGTATCGACCCGCCAAGCTCCAAACTATGAAAAACATCCAGATCGGCGTGGTGATGGGCTCGGGCTCTGATTGGGACACGATGCAGCATGCGGTGCGTATTCTCCAACAGTTCGACATCGGCCATGAGGCGCGGGTGGTTTCGGCGCACCGCATGCCAGACGCCATGTTTGCTTATGCCGAGACAGCGCGCCAACGTGGCTTGACCGCCATCATTGCCGGTGCCGGTGGCGCCGCCCATCTGCCCGGCATGCTGGCGGCCAAGACCACGCTGCCGGTGCTGGGCGTGCCGGTGCCCTCCAAGCACCTCAACGGGGTCGACTCTTTGCACAGCATGGTGCAAATGCCCAAGGGGGTGCCGGTTGCCACGTTTGCCATTGGTGCTGCCGGGGCGGCCAATGCGGCACTGTTTGCCGTGGCCATGCTGGCGCAACATGACACGGACTTGTGCCAGCGGCTTGAGGCCTACCGCGCCGAGCAGACCCGGGAGGCCGGCAGCGTCACGCTGCCGCCGGCGCCATGAGCTCGTCCGCGATTCTGCCGGGCCCGGGCAAAGGCCAGCAGACCACGCTGGGGGTGATGGGCGGGGGCCAACTGGGCCGCATGTTTGTGCAGGCCGCGCAGCGCATGGGCTATTTCACTGCGGTGCTCGACCCCGATGTGATCAGCCCGGCGGGCCTGGTGAGTCATTACCATATTCAGGCCGATTACCTCGATGAGCAGGGTCTGGCGCAGCTGATGCAGCGCTGCGCTGCGATTACCACCGAGTTTGAGAACGTGCCGGCGCCGGCCCTGCACACGCTGGGCGCGCACCGGCCGGTGGCCCCTGGCGCAGAGGCGGTGGCGATTGCGCAGGACCGGATCAAGGAGAAAGCGCATTTTGTTCGCTGTGGCGTGCCCTGCGCGCCCTATGCGGTGTTGCAAAGCGAGGCGGATCTGGCTGCCGTGGCTGACGCCCTGCTGCCCGGCATTCTCAAGACAGCCCGGCTCGGTTACGACGGGCGAGGCCAGCGGCGGGTGCGCACACGCGCTGAGCTGGCGAGCGCCTGGGCCAGTTTGGAGGGCGTGCCCTGCGTGTTGGAGCAGTTGCTGGACCTGCAGTCCGAGTTGTCGGTGGTGGTGGCGCGCGGTTGGGACGGCGTCATGGTGCATTACCCGGCGCAGGCCAATGTGCACCGAGACGGCATCCTGGCCATCACCTCGGCCCATGCCGGCAACCTGCCACCGGCCCTTGGCGACAGCGCTGTTGCGGCCGCCCGAGCCATCGCAGAAGGCCTGCACTATGTCGGGGTGCTGTGCGTTGAATTTTTTGTGCTCCAGGACGGCAGCCTGATCGTCAACGAAATGGCCCCCCGCCCACACAACAGCGGCCACTACACACTGGACGCCTGCGATGTCTCGCAGTTCGAGCTCCAGGTGCGCACCCTGGCCGGCCTGACCCTGGCCGCCCCCCGCCAGCACAGCCCGGCCATCATGCTCAACCTGCTCGGCGAGCTGTGGATTAATTGGGGTCAGATTCCAATTAAATCTGCTGATTCTGCCCAGCGGCCAGCGCCGGCGAAATTGGAATCTGACCCCAATTATTTTGATCTTGCTCAGCTGCTGGCGCTGCCGGGCGCGCATCTGCACCTGTATGGCAAGCTGCAGCCTAAACCGGGACGCAAGATGGGCCACTTGACGATCAGCGCTGCCACGGTGGTCGAGGTGAAGGCCAGGGCCCTGTTGGCCTGCCGCTTGCTCGGGATTGAGCCGCTGGCTGACTGGCTGGCGCCGTGATCCTGGCCGGCCCGCAGGCCGCGTCAATCGCTGCTGCTGCCGACACCCTGCGGGCTGGTGGACTGCTGGGCCTGCCTACAGAAACCGTGTACGGGCTGGCAGCAGATGCACAAAACCCGGCTGCAGTAGCAGGTATTTTTTCCGCCAAGGGCCGGCCGGCCGAGCACCCGCTCATCGTGCATGTGCTTGATGCAGCAGCAGCAGCGCACTTTGCCAGCGCGGTACCGGCCTTTGCCCGGGCCTTGATGCAGGCCTTCTGGCCGGGACCTCTGACCCTCATCTTGCCGCGCCGCGCCGGGGTGGCCGGGGCGGCGGCAGGCGGGCAGGACTCGATTGGCCTGCGTTGCCCGGCGCACCCGGTGGCCCTGGCGGTGCTGGCGGCCTGTGCCGGTATGGCGCCCCCCATGCCGGGACTGGCCGTGCCCAGCGCCAACCTGTTTGGCCGGGTCAGCCCGACCACGGCCGCCCATGTGCAGGAGGAGTTGGGCCCGGACCTGCTGATTCTCGATGGCGGGCCCTGCGCGGTGGGCATCGAGTCCACCATCGTCGATTGCACGCGCGGCCAGCCCGTGCTGCTGCGCCCGGGCGCCATCACGCCGGCCGAGCTGGCGGCGGCCTGCGGTCAGGCCGTGATGCAGCCCCAAGACCTGGCGGATTCGATTCAAGCTGCGCCACGCGCCTCTGGCACGCTGGCATCGCATTACGCACCCAGGGCGCGGGTACGCTTGATGACGGCTGATGCGCTGCGGGCGGCACTGCAGGCTGCTGCTGGGCCGGGCGCAGCGCAGGCGCTTGCCATCTATGCCCGCAGCCTGCGCGCCTCGGACCTGCTGATGCAGGGTGCTGGGGTGCAGTGGCGCCAGATGCCGCTGTCGGCCGCCGCAGCGGCGCAGCAATTGTTTGCGGTGCTGCGCGAGCTCGACAGCACTGGCGTGAATGCTATCTGGGTAGAAGCCCCGCCCAACACGAGCGACTGGGCCGGGGTACGAGACCGGTTGGAGCGGGCGGCGGCGTGAACGGTTACCAGGCGCATCAACGGCAAAAAAATTCTTTACATCAGGACAGGGTTTACCCGCTGGAAAACGGCGACAAACAGTCGTACGCTAGCGTTTCACAAATTTTTCTCAAAGGGACTCTAATGGTTAAGATAAAACGCAATCTTGCATGGTTTGCCGCATTCGTATTGAGTGCGGTTTTGGTGGGCTGTGGTGGTGGTACAGATAACAGCGTGGCTTTGTCGGTACCTGTGTCATCTGGCTACCCTATCTTGGGTAGCACTGTCACCATCAAAGGATCGAATGGAGTGGCTGTTACCGCCAGGGGGGCCGACACCACTGGTATCGCGACATTCACGGTGTCGCAAGTCGGCAGCCTTGGCAGCCCCCCTTATTTGGTCAAGAGTACTGGCGGTACAGCAAATGGGGTCGCGGTACCCGCCTCCAGCGACTATTACTCGATTGCTACTGCCAGCGCGGGCCGCGTGAATGTCACGCCGATCACGCATATGTTGGCCGTGCAGGCCACTGGCGCGACCGACTTGGCCGGCATGGCAACCTTGTTCAATGCCGGGTTCACCCCCACCAAAGCCGCAAGCCTGACATCGACGGCAGTAGCCGCCGCGCTGACGGCGGTCAAAGACACGCTCAAGTCCGCCAACCCACTGATCGATTTGGGAACGGACAATCCGCTCACAGTCGTTTTTTCGTTTGGTGATGCACATGATGGCTTGTTGGACCAGCTCAAATTAACCGTCAAAAACGGACCATCGGGAACAACCCTAGACACCCTACAAGCCTTGGTTAAGACCAAGGCCGATGGCGGTACCCCAGTCACTGCAGGGTTCAAACCTTTCACACGGTTGGTGGTGTTTGGCGACAGCTTGAGTGACGGTGGTGCCTATACCGCTTGGGCTTCAGGGGCGGCCAGCGGCGCCAATCGCTTTGTCGGCATACCTGGCCTGACGGCCTTGGCGGCGGCTGCACCTTATGGCGGCAAGTTCACTACCAACGGCGGCAAGGTGTGGGTGGAGAACCTCGCGGCAAGCCTCGACTACGACCTTAAACCTGCCAACCTGATGGGTGGCGGCATCGCGTCTATGAACCTGTCATTGATGGGCTGCACCACCTGCACCAATTACGCCCAGGGCGGTTCGCGGGTTACTTCTCAGCCCGGCATCGGTAATGTTGGCACAACAGCCAATTCGGCCAACGCTGCAGTGGCGGCTGTTGGTTTTGCTGGTAACTCGGCCGGCGCAGGCGTTGCTGCAAATGCGGTTTTGCTGGGTGCAGCTGCGGCCGATTACACCTTGACTAACGCCTTCCTTGGCGCATCCACTCTGCCGGTCGTGCAACAAATCGACCAGCACTTGAGCAGCAGCTATGTCACAGCGGGTAAGTTTGCCGCCACTGATCTGGTCATTGTGTTGGCCGGCGCGAACGACGTCTTTACCCAGGCCGGGCTGGCAGGTGGCGGTGCCATCACGTCTGCAGTTGCTGGCGCCGCTGTGGCGACCGCGGCGGGTCAGTTGGCAGCTCAAGTGGCACGCATCAAGGCGGCGGGCGCCAAGCATGTGATGGTGTTCGGTTTGCCAGACATGGGCTACACGCCTTATGGTGTCTCAGCGGGGCAGGCAACGGCCGGTGGCCTGACCTCGATGTCGCAAAGCGTGTTCAACCCGACCCTGAAAGCCGCAGTGGCGGCCATTGCAGGTGTTGCGTACGTCGACCCCGTGCCCATGTTTGCCAAGGTGGTGGCCAGTCCGGCTGATTTTGGCTTCATAAAGACCATTGACGCGACATCAGCAGCGACTGCCATTAGCAGCACCGCTTGCGGGCCAAATACGATTGCGCAGGCGACAGTGCAAGACAGCGCTGCCTCGCCCAGCTCCCTGTACTGTTCGGTGCCCAGCACCAGTCTGAGCATGGCCGGCACACTCAGGGCCGTTAATGCCGACCAGACCTACATGTTCGCCGACGGCGTACACCCCAGTGCCGGCATGCACAAGGTGTTTGCCCAACTGATCAAGGACAAGATGGGCCTGCTCTTGGCGGCAGCCCTGGGTTCCTAACAGTCACCGAAACCGCAACTTCATCACCAGGATGCTGATGGCCAGCGTCAGGGTGATGGTGTTGGCGAGGATGAGGGGCCAGGCGCTCAGCAACAGTCCGTAGACCAGCCAGCAGCTCACCCCCACCGTGAATACGCTGTACATGCCCAGTGAGATGCCGCTGACATTGCGGGTTTTGAAGGTGTGCCAGACCTGGGGCACAAAGCTCAGCGTGGAGATGGTGGCGGCGAGGTAGCCGAAAGCGTCAATCAGGGACATGGGTTTGGCGCACAGCGCAGTCGCAAGGAGCGCTGATTGTCGGCGAACGGCCTCTGCTACCGCCCAAGGCACAGGTGCCATGCAGGGCCGGGGGGCCGCACGATTCGCCCGGGCTTGGGGTGCCCACGGGCTTGGGTCCACAATCGCCCCATTTCCCTATTGCCCCATTGTCCTTTTGCCCTATTCCCGCAGGGGCCCCACTTGAGCGACCGATCCGATGACCCCAAGCACTGCCAACACAGCAAACACCGGCAACTCCAATCTGCCAGACCAGGCAAGCCCGGCATCGCGCGCGCCCGATGGCACCCGCTACAGGGTGCTTGGTGCGCTCAGTTTCTCGCACTTTCTCAACGACATGATGCAGTCGCTGATTCTCGCGATCTACCCGCAGCTTAAGGGCGATTTCAGCCTGAGCTACGCGCAGATCGGCGTGATCACACTGATGTTTCAGCTCACGGCTTCGCTGCTGCAACCCTTGATTGGCTCCTATACCGACAAGCATCCGCAGCCACGCGCTCTGTCGATCGGCATGGGTTTCACCCTGGTCGGCTTGCTGGTGCTGGCGGTGGCGCCCAATTACGCCATGGTCTTGGTGGCGGCGGCCTTGGTGGGTACCGGCTCGGCGATTTTTCACCCCGAATCCTCCCGTATGGCGCGGCTGGCCTCGGGTGGGCGGCATGGCTTTGCCCAGTCGATCTTCCAGGTGGGTGGCAGTGCTGGCCAGGCCATGGGGCCGCTGGCGGCGGCCTGGGTCATCATTCCGTTCGGGCGGCCCAGTGTGGCGGCGTTTTCAGCCGCGGCGCTGATGGCGATGGCGGTGCTTTGGCAGGTGGGCAACTGGTACCTGGCGCACCGGGTGGCGAGCGCCGGCCGGCCTGCCGCGGTGGTGAAGCCCTCGCCATTGCCGCCGCGGGCCGTGCTGTTGGCGGTCAGCATCCTGATGCTGCTGGTGCTGTCCAAGAGCTTCTACATCACCAGCATCAACAGCTACTACACCTTCTACCTGATCGACAAGTTTGGCGTCACGGTCTCCGGGGCGCAGATGTACCTGTTTCTGTTCCTGGTCTCGGTGTCTGTGGGGACGCTGCTGGGCGGCCTGGTGACTGACCGGCTGGGCGTAAGGCCGGTGATCTGGCTGTCCATTCTGGGCGCCGCACCGTTCACCTTGATGCTGCCCTATGCCAGCCTGGGCTGGACTGCGGTGCTGACCGTGCTGATCGGCTTGATTACCGCGGCCTCGTTTTCCGCCATCATTGTGTTTGCCCAAGAGCTGATGCCCGGTCGGGTGGGCCTGGTGGCAGGGCTGTTTTTTGGGCTGGCTTTTGGCATCGGTGGCCTGGGTGCCGCGCTGCTGGGCTGGATCGCTGACCAGACCAGCATCCCCACGGTCTACCAGCTGTGCTCGTTCATCCCGTTGATCGGGCTGCTGACCGCTTTGTTGCCGAAACTGCCGGGTAACAAGCCCAAATAACCGGGCCGCCGGATGGTCAGGGTCTGGCCCAAGCACTCGCCGCGTTGAACGAGGACAACAAATCATGCCGGGCCGCGAAACCCAGCTCAGTCTGGGCGCAAGCCACATCAAAGGGCTGGGTGCGCCGGTAGGGAAAGCCGGCAAAGCCGGTGTCGGGCAAGGCCATCTCGTCAAAGACCAATGCGGGGCGCACCTGGCGCGCCGCCGCCACAAAATCAGCAAAGGTGGCCAACCGGCCGCTGCCAATGGTGTAAACCCGGGACGGCAGGGCCGTGGCATCGAGCGCGGCCACATTGGCGGCGGCCACATCGCGCGCGTCGATGAAGTCATCGCCGCCAGACCACAGCAGCAGCGGGTCGGCCACCGCCACCCGGCCATTGACCGCGCCCTGGCCCAGCAGGGTGGCCAGCAAGCGGCCGGGTACTGAATTGTTGGGCCCGGCCCACAGGCCCAGCACCGCCGAATAGCGCAGGATGGCCACCGAAAGGCCAAACTGGTCGGCGTAATGTTGGGTGAAATATTCTGCGGCCAGTTTGCTGGCGGCATACAGGCTGCCCGGGCGTTCACTCACCGCATGAAAGGCAAAGTCTTCCGCCACCGGGCCGGTTTGTGGCCGGCGAAAGCTGGGGTAGTACAGCGTGGTGGACGAGGCCAGCACAAAGCGGCGCACGCCGCAGGCGCGGGCGGCTTCCAGCAGATTGACCGTGCCGCCCAGGTTAACGTCGGCGGCCAGCGTCGGCGTTTGGCGGATCGCCATGCTCAGCGCAGCGGCGGTGTGCACCACTGCGGTGATGCCATGCTGTTGCAATAGGGCCAACATGGCGGCGCGGTCGCAAACATCGCCGCTGAGCACCGTGACCTGGTTCAGGGGCAGCACTGAGCCGATCAGCGCCGGGGCCGGCTGCAAGTCCAGCAGCAATACCGGCTCGCCGCGTGCTGCCAGCAGCGCCGCAGTCTGGCAGCCTATCAGCCCGGCGCCGGTGATCAGGGTGGTCATGGGGCCATCAGTCTTCGCTGAATACCTGGTGGTAGACCCGGCCCTGGAACAGGCCCATCACGGCGCCGATCTGTTGCCGCACGGCCTGGCGTGTGGGGCTGGCCAGCGCCGTGTTCATGGCCTCCAGGCTGTCGAAGTACAAATCAAACGCCATGTAGACCGGCGGTGCGCCTTCGTCGGCCTGCACCAGGCGGCGCAGCTTGACTTGACGGATGCCGGGGTAGGTGCCAATGGCAGCCAGTACCGGGCCGGCCATTTGGGCGTCGAACTGCGTGCGGTCGGCAGCCGGGATGCTGCCTTCCAGGATGGCGGTGCGGATGATCATGGCTTGGTCTCCAGGGTTGATGGGGGCGCCATCAAACGTGCGGTGGCATCGCTGGTGGCGACCAGGTGTTGCGTCATCAGTGCCACGGCCTGGGCTGCGTCACGGCGCAGCACGGCTTCCATCACAGCCTGGTGTTCGGCATTGACATCGCGTACCTGGGCCTGGCTCTCCAGGTGGTGCAGGATGCGGATTTTGCGGTAGCGCTCCGACTGATCTACCAACTGGCCGTGCAGGCGCAGCAGCCAGGGCGAGCCGCAGCCAGCCACCAGCGCGTGGTGAAAGCTGCGGTGGCGCAGCTCCCACAGGCTGGC
>BJGT01000119.1 GCA_014190675.1 Comamonadaceae bacterium
TTTGGTGCCGATAACGCTGCCTGCCGGGCCGCCGAGCACCATGGCGCCTGCTGGGGTGTGGTGGCCGAAAAATACCGGCTGATTTTTTTCGGTCGCTACCCCTATGAGCAGCAGTGGCGGCCCATGGCGGCCTGCGCCCTGATGGTCGGAGCCATCGCAGCGAGCTGCTACCGGCCGTTTTGGCGTGCCTGGCTGTTAGGCCTGTGGGCCCTAGTTTTGGCGCTTTTTTTCGTCTTGATGAAAGGCGGTTTAGTTGGGCTAGTGGCGGTGGAAACCGCCCGTTGGGGCGGCTTTCCCCTGACTGTCATGCTCGCCACCCTGAGCCTGCTGATTGCTTTTCCGTTGGCGATTTTGGTGGCCTTGGGCCGCCAATCGCGCATGGCGGGCATTCGCACCCTGTGCGTGCTGTATGTCGAGCTGGTCCGTGGCGTGCCACTCATCTCAGTGCTGTTCATGGCCTCATTCATGCTGCCGCTGTTCATGCCGCAGGGCAGCACCATCGATGTGCTGCTTCGGGTGCTGATCGGGATGACGCTGTTTACTGCCGCCTACTTGGCCGAGGTGGTGCGCGGCGGCCTGCAGGCCCTGCCCAAGGGGCAAGTAGAGGCAGCACAGTCACTCGGTTTGGGCTATTGGCAAACCACGCTTAAAGTGGTGCTGCCCCAGGCCTTGCGCTTGGTGGTGCCGGCCACCATGAACACCTTCATCGGCGCCTTCAAAGACACCTCGTTGGTGACCATCGTGAGCTTGTACGACCTCACCGGCGCACTGCAACTCGCGCTGGGCGATGCCGACTGGCGAAAATTCTTCTTTGAGGGCCAGTTGTTCGTAGCCGCCATCTATTTTGTATTCTGCTATGCGATGTCCCGCTACAGTCTGTGGATAGAGCGCCACCTCAATACCGGCACCCGCCGCGAGTAATTTTTCAGGCGAAAAAAAATGAGCTCAGAAAACCCCATCATCGAATTCAATGACGTGAACAAGTGGTTTGGCGACTTCCACGTGTTGCGCGATATCAACCTGCGCGTGGCCAAAGGCGAGCGCATTGTTATTTGCGGCCCCTCTGGCTCGGGCAAATCGACCCTGATCCGCTGCATCAACCGACTTGAAGAACACCAGCAGGGTCGTTTGCTGGTCGATGGCACCGAGCTCAGCGACGACATCAAGGCCATCAACGCCATCCGCAAAAGCGTTGGCATGGTGTTTCAACAGTTCAACCTGTTTCCCCACCTCACGGTGCTCGAGAACCTGACCCTTGCGCCCATGTGGGTCAGCCAAATCCCGAAAAAAGAGGCCGAAGAACGGGCCATGCAGCAGCTGCGCCGGGTACAAATTACCGAGCAGGCCGGCAAATACCCCTTACAGCTATCAGGTGGTCAGCAGCAGCGGGTGGCAATTGCCAGAGCCCTGTGTCTGACGCCAAAAATCATGCTGTTCGATGAGCCCACCTCGGCGCTGGACCCGGAGATGATCAACGAAGTTCTGGACGTCATCAAAGAGCTCGCCACCCAAGGCATCACCATGCTGTGCGTCACCCACGAAATGGGGTTTGCCCGCTCGGTGGCTGACCGCGTGATCTTCATGGACCACGGGCAAATTGTGGAAGAAAACACACCAGACGAGTTCTTCAATAACCCAAAGAACGAACGCACCAGGGATTTTTTGTCCAAGATCTTGGCCCACTGAGCTGGCCAGACCCAGGCCACCAAGCCAGCAGCAGGGCATGCGCCTCAGGGCTTGGGTGTACGGTCTACCAGCGCCAAGCCCAAGGAGCCCGCGCACAGCAGCATGGAGAGCAGTTGTATCGGGCCCAACGGCTCGCCATGCACCAGCGCACCCGAGACCATTGCCACCACCGGCACCATCACCGAGGAGAGGCCGGCGATATTCGCTGGCAACAGGTAAACAATCGCGTTCCAGCAAACATTGCCAATGCACATCGGGATGATGGTGATCCAGGCAATCACCGCAATCGACTGCCAGGACGGCATGAACCACTGGCCATCACCCAAAACAATGGCGCCTGCGGCAACCGGCAGGGCGCCGAGCAACAATTGCCAACCGGTCAGCACCAACACCGGCACATCAACCCGGCCCCGCTTGAGAATCAGCGTGCCAATCGCCCAGCCAATGGCCGATATCAGCCCGATGGCAAAGCCCAGCGGCGCGGCGGCATAGGCTGCGAAGCTCGGCAACATCAGCACGCCTACACCCAAAACGCCCATTGCCATGGCGAGCAGCAGGCGCGGGCTGAGTCGCTCACCCAGCACCATCCAGGCAATCAGGGCCGACCACAGCGGCATCGTGAAACCCAGCACAGCGGCTTGGCCTGAGGGAATCAGTACCGAAGCATAGGTGCTAGTGATGTTCCACAAAATCAAATAGAAAAAAGTGGCCAAGGCTACCGTCTTCCAGTAACGCCGGGGAATTCGCAGCGAGTCGCCCCGCCAGCGGGCAATGCCAAGCAGCAGCAGGCCCGAGCCGGTCATGGCAATGGTTCGAAAGGTCCACACCGATATTTCGCGCACCGCGTAAGTGAACAACGGCCAGTTGGTTCCCCAGACCAGGGTCAGCGCAAGCAGCAAATACAGGGCGCGCCGCGGCGCAGCAGATGTTGGGTTGGCAGCGCTTGTCATGTGAGCCGGATTGTCGTCTGATTGTCCTGCGCCCCGGCTCTGGGCAGTGGCGTGCTGCGGCTGAGCAATCTCGGATAATTCGGCCACCATGCACCATGCCTCTCACCTGCCCGCCGGAAGCATCACTCGGGTGGGCGGCATCGAAGTCGGGCATTTCACCGACGCGCGTCGGCCGACCGGCTGCAGCGTGGTCATCGCCAGGGACGGAGCGGTGGGCGGGGTTGACGTACGGGGCGCTGCACCCGGCACACGGGAAACCGATTTGCTGCACCCCTCGAACCTGGTAGACCGAGTGCATGCCGTGCTGCTGGCTGGCGGCAGTGCCTGGGGACTCGATTCGGCTGCAGGCGTGATGCGTTGGCTAGAAGAACAGCAGATCGGTCTTGACGTGGGTTTTGGCCGCGTGCCCATCGTGCCTGCGGCAGTGCTGTTTGATCTGCCCGTGGGCGACCCCAGCATTCGACCCGATGCGCAGGCGGGCTACCAAGCCTGCCTGGCCGCCGGCAGCCAGGCACCGGCTGAGGGCAATGTCGGCGCGGGTGCCGGGGCATTGGTGGGCAAGGTGTTTGGCTTGGCGCGGGCCATGCGAGGGGGCATCGGCAGCGCCTCGGTCACGCTTGACGGCATCACGGTCGGCGCCCTGATCGCCTGCAATGCTTTGGGCGATGTGATCGACCCTGAAACCGGGCAGGTGATCGCCGGCGCACGCACCGCCGATGGCCGCTCGCTGCTCAACATCCGTCAGGCGATTTTGGCTGGCGACAGGCCCACGCCGCTGCTGGCCGGCACCAACACCACCATTGGCGTCGTCGCCACCGATGCCATCCTGACCAAGGCGCAGGCGCACCGGCTGGCCCAGGTGGCACACGACGGGCTGGCGCGCAGCATCAACCCGGTGCACACCCTGTCCGATGGTGATGCCTTGTTCACGCTGGGTACTGGCCAGGCGGGCAAGACCGCCGGCATGATGGTGCTGGGCACGCTGGCCGCGGAAGTGACAGCGCGCGCCGTGGTGCGCGCCATCCGGTCCGCGCGCAGCGCCAGTTCAGGCAGCCTGCACTGGCCGGCTGCCTGCGACCTCTGAGCGATTGACCTACTTCAGCGCCTTGAAGCGCATGCGTTTGGGCTTGGCGCCTTCTTCACCTAGCCGGCGCTTTTTGTCAGCCTCGTACTCCTGGTAATTGCCGTCGTAAAACGTCCATTGACTGTCACCTTCACAGGCCAGGATATGGGTGGCAATCCGGTCCAGAAACCAGCGGTCATGGCTGATCACCATCAGTGAGCCGGCAAACTCCAGCAGCGCGTCTTCCAGGGCGCGCAGGGTTTCCACGTCAAGGTCGTTAGATGGTTCGTCCAGCATCAACACGTTGCCCCCGGCAATCAGGGTCTTGGCCAGATGCAGCCGCCCCCGCTCACCGCCCGACAGGGTGCCAACCCGTTTTTGCTGGTCTGCGCCGTTGAAATTGAAGCGACCGCAGTAGGCCCGGCTGGCCATCTGGAACTTGCCAATGTTCAAAATATCCAGCCCGCCCGACACATCTTGCCAAACAGTTTTATCGTCTGCCAGGTCATCGCGGTTCTGATCGACAAAGGCCATTTTCACGGTCGAGCCGATCTTGACCGCGCCCGAATCGGGCTGCTGCTGGCCCGAGATCATGCGAAACAGTGTCGATTTCCCTGCGCCGTTGGGGCCGATGATGCCCACAATCGCGCCGGCCGGCACCTTGAAGCTAAGGTTGTCAATCAGCACCCGGTCGCCAAAGGACTTGGTGACATTGACAAACTCGATCACCTCGTGGCCCAGCCGCTCTGCGACCGGGATGAAGATCTCGTTGGTCTCGTTGCGCTTTTGGTACTCGAAGTCGGACAACTCCTCGAAACGGGCCAGGCGTGCCTTGCTCTTGGCCTGGCGCGCCTTCGGGTTCTGGCGTGACCATTCCAGCTCTTTTTTTAGCGCCTTGGCCCGGGCCTCTTCGCCCTTTTGCTCGGCCTCCAGGCGCGCCTGCTTCTGGCTCAGCCAGTCGCTGTAGTTACCCTTGTAGGGGATGCCAGAGCCACGGTCGAGTTCCAGAATCCACTCGGCAGCATTGTCCAGAAAGTAGCGGTCGTGGGTGATGGCGACCACGGTGCCGGGGTAGCGCTGCAGGAACTGCTCCAACCAGTCCACCGATTCGGCATCGAGGTGGTTGGTCGGCTCGTCGAGCAGCAGCATGTCGGGCTTGGACAGCAGCAACTGACATAGCGCCACGCGCCGCTTTTCACCGCCCGACAGCAGCCCGATCTTGGCGTCCCAGGGAGGCAGGCGCAGGGCGTCGGCAGCGATTTCCAACTGGTGCTCGGAATCAGTTCCGGCACTGGCGATGATGGCCTCCATGTCAGCCTGCTCGGTGGCGAGCTTGTCAAAGTCAGCGTCTTCTTCGGCGTAGGCGGCGTAAATTTCTTCCAGCCGGGCCTTGGCGGCAAACAGGCTGCCCATGCCGGCTTCCACGCTTTCGCGCACGGTTTGCTCGGAATTGAGCTTGGGCTCCTGCGGCAGGTAGCCGATATTGAGGCCGGCCATCGGCGTGGCTTCGCCCTCAATCTCCTTGTCAACGCCCGCCATGATTTTCAGGAGCGTGGACTTGCCCGAGCCGTTGGTGCCCAGCACACCAATCTTGGCACCCGGGAAAAAACTCAGCGAGATGTCTTTGAGAATATGCCGTTTGGGCGGCACGATCTTGCCGACGCGGTTCATGGAGAAAACGTATTGAGCCATTGGACTTGAGTTGTGTTCGAAAAGGTAAAGCTGTCATTATCGGCGCTTGGTCCAGACCGTGCGACAATTCAGCAGTTGCGGTGTATCAGTTGCCCGCAACGCCGGCACCTTGCCGGGAACCAAGCCTTGCGCAGCGGTTCCACTTTTGTACCCCATCTGCCTTTGACTGACGCGGTGCCCCAGGCACCATGACAGGCCGATGTCCTAGCGCCCAAGATTGGCGCAAAACTATGAACTTTGAAGAACTCAATCTGGCTCCGGCCATACTCAAGGCTGTGCTCGAGCAGGGCTATGTCACGCCAACGGCCATTCAGGCCCAGGCCATTCCGGCGGTGCTGGCTGGGCAAGACCTGCTGGGTGGTGCCCAGACCGGCACCGGCAAAACCGCTGCCTTTGTACTGCCCATACTGCACAAGCTCAGCACAAGCAGCGCACCGCGCAACAAATTCGGCGGCCTGGGCATCCGGGTCTTGATCCTGACGCCGACCCGCGAGTTGGCCGCGCAAATCGAGGAATCGGTGCAGACCTACGGCAAATACCTCGAAGTCTCATCGACCGTGGTGTTTGGCGGCGTCGGCATGAACCCGCAAATCTCGCGTGTGAAAAAAGGCGTCGACATCTTGGTGGCCACGCCCGGGCGCCTGCTCGACCTGCTGCAGCAGGGCGTGCTCGATCTGGGCCAAGTGCAGATTCTGGTGCTCGACGAGGCAGACCGCATGCTTGATATGGGCTTTATCCACGACGTCAAGAAAGTGCTGGCCGTGGTGCCCAAAGACAAACAAAGCCTTTTGTTCTCGGCCACCTTCAGCGGCGAGATCCGCGAACTCGCCGCCACTTTGCTTAAAAATCCGCAAAGCATCCAGGTCACGCCGGGCAACACCACGGTGCAGCGCATCACGCAGCTGATCCACCCAGTGGGCCGCGGCAAGAAAAAAGCGCTGCTGGCGCACATCATCCAAGAGCACAACTGGAGCCAGGTGCTGGTCTTCACCCGGACCAAGTTTGGTGCCAACAACGTGGCCGAGTTCCTGACCAAGAACGGCATCCACGCCATGGCATTGCACGGCAACAAAAGCCAGGCAGCGCGCACACAGGCACTGGCCGGGTTTAAGAGCGGTGACATCCGCGCCCTGGTGGCCACCGACATTGCCGCGCGTGGCATCGACATCGACGACCTGCCCCATGTGGTCAATTACGAGATTCCCAACGTCTGCGAAGACTATGTGCACCGCATCGGCCGCACCGGCCGCGCCGGCGCCGATGGCACCGCGGTGAACCTGGTGTGTCTGGACGAAGAAGGCTTCATGCAGGACATCGAACGCTTTACCAAGCAGGACATCCCAGTGCAGGTGATCGAGGGCTTCATGCCCGAGCCGGGCGAGATCGCAGAGCCTATCGCCATGGGGCGCCAGACCATTTGGGGCGGCGCCGGCAAACCGCCGAGCCGCGACGTGATGCAGGCCGCAGCCCGCAACGCCCGCACAGAGATGCTGCAACGGGTGCGTGACAACAAAGGTCCGCAAGGCGCTTCGGCAGACCGGGGCCCCCGTAGCGGTAACGGTGGTGGTGGCGGTGGCCGAGGCGGCTATTCCGGTAGTGGTGGAGGTGGCGGCGGTACCCGCCAGCCCAACCCCTTGGGTGACGGCGCCAGCCGCGGACCCCGCGCAGCGCAGGGCCGTGGCGGTTACGGTGGCTATGGCGGCGGTGGCGGTGGCGGCAACAGCGCCGGCGCGCCCAGAGCAGCCCAGGGCCAGCCTGATCCCATGCGTACCAGTGTCGACATGATGGCCGAGCGCGGTGGGCGCCGGGGCGGTGGCGGTGGCGGCGGTCGCAGTGGCGGCGGCGGGGGTTATAGCGGTGGCGGTGGTGGCGGCAATCGGGGCCCAGCCGGGCCACGAGGCTCGTTCAACCGCTAAGCCAACGCGTCTTGCCTGTTCAATAAATCGCAACAACTCCATGCAGGACAAGGCAATGAGCCCGATTTCTTCCAAAGTTTCATTCGGTTTGACCGGCCGCGTCTGCCTGATCACAGGCGGCGCGCAGGGCATTGGAGAGGCCTGTGTGCGCCGTTTTGTGCACGACGGCGCGCGGGCGGTGCTGGTCGATATCGATGACGTACAGGGTCAGGCGCTGGCGGACGAGTTGGGCGCCTGCTTCATTCGCTGTGATGTGGGAGACAAGACGCAGGTCGAAGCCATGGTGGCGCGCTGCGTGGCCGATTTCGGCCGCATTGATGTTCTGGTGAACAACGCCGGCATCTTCAAGGCAGCCGACTTTTTGGAGGTCAGCGAGGCCGATTTTGATGCTGTGCTGCGGGTCAACCTGAAAGGCGCTTTTTTGGTAGGCCAGGCGGTGGCCCGCCACATGGCCCAGACCGACGGCGGCGCCATCATCAACATGAGCTCGGTCAACGGCGTGCTGGCCATCCCCTCGATTGCCAGCTACAACGTCAGCAAGGGCGGCGTGAACCAGCTCACGCGCGTGATGGCGCTGGCCCTGGCTGACCACGGCATCCGGGTCAACGCGGTGGCACCCGGCACCATCGCCACCGAGCTGGCCGCCAAGGCC
The DNA here is from genome assembly GCA_014190675.1 of Comamonadaceae bacterium. Lineage (GTDB taxonomy): Bacteria > Pseudomonadota > Gammaproteobacteria > Burkholderiales > Burkholderiaceae_C > Rhodoferax. Next base: position 7,960 of record BJGT01000119.1, read on the forward strand.
GTGCTGACCAGCGAGGACGCACGGGCCCGCATACTGAGCCGCACCCCGATGAGGCGGCTAGGCGAACCCTCAGAAGTGGCCGACGTGGTGGCCTGGCTCGCCAGCGACGCCGCCAGCTACGTCACCGGCGAGATCGTCACCGTGGACGGCGGACGCATGACGCTCAACTACACGATGCCTGTGCAGGGCTGAGCAGCATCCACTGGCTTCCAGCAAAGACCAAAGAATCTGATTTTTGGGCTTTGGTGTATAAACACCTACACACCCAAACACCGGAGAAATCATGGATTCAGTTCGCTGGAACATCGCTGTGTCGCCAGACACAGACCAATCCGTGCGCATGTTCTTAGCCGCGCAGGGCGGTGGACGCAAGGGCGACTTGTCGCGCTTCATCGAGGAAGCAGTGCGCTCCTACCTTCTGGAGAAGGCCGTCGAGCAAGCCAAGTCTGCTGCGACCGGTATGGGCGAGACTGAACTGACAGACCTGATCGACGAGGCGGTGCAATGGGCGCGTGAGCATTGATGCGGGTCATTTTGGACACCAACGTGCTGCTTGGTGCGCTGATCTCGCCGTACGGCCCGCCTGACATCATTTATCGCGCGTGGCGCGCGGCCAAATTTGAACTGGTGACCTCTTCCACGCAGCTGGACGAACTGCGGCGTGTCAGCCGATACCCCCAACTCAAGACCATCTTGCCGGCCCACCGCGTCGGCACCATGGTGAACAATATGCAACGCGCCATCGTGCTGGGCACTTTGCCACCACCCCCGGATGGCGTGGACCTCAACGATCCCAATGATGTTTTCCTACTTTCCATGGCATTGGCCAGCGAGGCAGATTACCTGGTGACCGGCGATCGCCGTGCCGGCCTGCTACAGCGCGGAAGCCTTGGCCGAACCCGCATCGTCACCCCGGCCACCTTTTGCACCGAAGCTCTTTGAGCGCGTGTCGAGGAGTCAGCTCAACAGCGTTTACATTAGCTCGGACGAGCCTCGTACAAGTACTTCTGGAAGCCCACAAACACCCGGCGAATCTGGTCGGCGCTGCCCAGATCGGCCACCGCGTCGGCAATGGCGTTGTTGTAGCGAAGCCGTAGCAAGGGCGTGAGCTTTTCGGCATCCAGTTCTTCCACCCCCTCCTTAACGTATCGGGCCGGCACAAAATCCACAAGGGCCTGTTGCCGGTCCGTGAACTTTTGGTGCACTTCGGTCTTGGCCATGGCGGCGCGTATCGGGCGCGCTCCACAGCGCGCGCAGCTGGTCTTCATCCCTGAAGAACTCGGGCAAGGCGCCAAACAGGGTTTCCAGAAACTGAGCCGCTGACATGGGCTTGCCATCGGCGCTCCAGAAGGTGGTGGCGCTCATGTGCTGCAAGGTGCGCGCCTTGCCATCTTCCAGCTTCACCACGGTTTTTACGGGTTTGGCATCTGCCGGGGCAGTGTCCGGTGGCGGCTCGTCATCGGGCTCTGGTGCAGCGCCGCCCTCAGCCCCGGCACCCTTGTCGGGCTCAGGGTCTGCCGGTTCACCGTCCCACTCCGGGTCGCTGAAGTGGTGGTGGGCTTTGACGAAATCGTAAATGGTGAAGTGGTCTTTGCCGTCATAAAGGCGGGTGCCGCGCCCGATGATGTGTTTGAACTCAATCATCGAGCCCACAGGCCGCATCAACACGATGTTGCGCACGTTTCTGGCTTCAAAGCGTCCGGCGGCGCTACAAAACAACTCTCCCGCAATCGCCTGAAATTAAGGGATAGCCGCTGAGCTATGCTCCTGTTGATGCAGTCTCGCTTCGATAGCCCAACCACTCGCGCCGCAGGCTGGATGGCCGGCTGGCTGACGCTGATGGTGGTGATCGCCGTTGCCGGGCGCGAGGCCGCGCGCGAACTGTCGGTGTTCCAGATCATGCTGCTTC
>BJGT01000120.1 GCA_014190675.1 Comamonadaceae bacterium
GCGCTGGCTCGGTATTCAGCTTCGACCTCAAGGGCAGCCGGGCGCAGGGCCAGGCCTTTGTTGAAGGCCTGCGACTGTTTAGCCACCTGGCCAACGTGGGCGACTGCCGCAGCCTGGTGATCCAACCGGCCAGCACCACCCATTTCCGACTGAGCGACGAGGCGCTGGCGGCCGCCGGCATTGCCCAGGGCACGATTCGCCTGAGCATCGGCCTGGAAGACCCCGATGATTTGATTGACGACCTCAAGCGCGCGCTCAAGGCGGCGCAAAAGCTGGCGTGAACCGTGATGGTCCGTGCGGGTTTGGCGTGCAGGTGGATGCTGCTTGATGGCATGGGCCATTTGGTGTGAACCGGGGCGCATCCGGTAACAAGAACAATTTTCTGAGGAGCAATAATGAATTTGGATACCCTCACCCGAGTGCGCACCGATCGCTACCTGGACAACGATTCGGTCACGGTCCGGATGCACGCGCAGGCCGCTGAACTCATCCCGGGCGCGACTTCGCGCCTGCACTATCTGTTCAAGCCCTGGCCGATCTATGCACATTCCGGCCAGGGCTGCCGGCTGACCGATGTGGATGGTGACGAACGCATTGACTGCCTGAGCAACATGACCGCACTGATCCATGGTCATTCGGATCCGCAAATCAATGCAGCGATCATCGATCAAGTCCAGCGGGGTGTCAGTTTCTCGGAACCCGCGCAACCCGAGATCGCGCTCGCCAGCTTGCTCATCGATCGGGTGCCCTCGGTTGAGCAAATCCACTTTCGCAGTTCGGGCACTGAAGCCATCATGATGGCGATCAAGCTGGCGCGAGCCTTTACCGGGCGCACCCGGATCGCGAAATTCGAGGGCGCTTACCACGGCTATTACGACTATGTTCAGATGAGCTTTTCGTCGACTCCGGCCAACTGGGGTGACGCCCAGGCGCCGCAGAGCATACCGAGCTCGGGTGGGCTGGCACATTCGGTCGGCGAAGAAGTGCTGGTCATGCCGTTCAATGATCAGAGCGGCGTCGAACAGTTGCTGGCCAAGCACGGGCACGCGATCAGCGCCTTGCTTTTTGAACCCTTGTCGAACCGCGCGGGAATGGCGCTGCCAGCACCGGGATTTCTCGAGTTCCTGTATCAGATCACGCGGAAATACGGCATTGTGCTGATCTTCGACGAAGTCATCACCTTTCGTCTTGGCGCGGCAGGAGCGCAGGGCCGATATGGCGGCAAACCAGATTTGACCGCGTTTGGCAAAATTATTGGCGGGGGCCTGCCTGTTGGGGCAGTTGGGGGCCGGGCCGACATTCTTTCGCTGCTGAATCCGGCCAGCAGCGGCCAGCGGGTGATCTCGGGTGGAACCTACAGCGGCAATCCATTGTCTGCCGCAGCAGGCTTGGCCACCCTGAGAAAACTCACACCAGCTCGGTACCAACACCTGGAGGCCATGGGCAAACGCATGCGCGACGGCTTGAATCAGATCTTCCGCAGGGCGGGGGAAAAGGCGCAAGCTGCGGGCGATGGCTCGCTGTTCCAGATTGTGCCCACCGATCAAATCATAGAGAACTACCGCAGCGTGCCGCAGGATGCGGCTGCCTTTGAATGGCTTGACCGACTGCACCGCGCCCTGCTGGCGGCTGGGGTCATCATTTCTCATCGCGGCCTGAGTTGTGTCTCCACTGCCATGGGAGAGGCCGAGGTAGATGAGGTGCTTGACGCGTTTGAGCGAGTCGTGGCCCTTGGCTTGACCGATTGAAAACGGGCTACTGAACCCGACTGCCGAGTCTCACGCCATGCTCCTCACCGTCAACGGCCACCCGACCTACTGCTACACCGGCGGCAAGGCCTTCGATACCGCCAAGCCCAGCATCGTCTTTATTCACGGGGTGCTGCACGACCACAGCGTCTGGATTTTGCAGTCGCGCTACCTGGCGCACCATGGCTGGAATGTGCTGGCCATTGACCTGCCCGGCCACTGCCGCAGCGCCGGCGAGCCGCCCGCCACGGTGGAGGCCGCCGCCGACTTCGTGCTGGCGCTGCTCGACAGCGCCGGTCTGGCGCAGGCGGTGCTGGTCGGCCACAGCTTTGGCGCGCTGGTGGCGCTGGAAGCCGCCGCCCGGGCGCCAGCGCGGGTGCGGCAACTGGTGCTGGTGGGGGTGGCTGCGCCCATGAAGGTGTCGCCGGCGCTGCTGGAAGCCTCTCTCCATGAGCCGATGAAGGCGCTGACCATGGTCAATGTGTTTTCGCGGTCTACCCTGGCACCGCCGCCCTCGGCATTGGGGCCGGGCACCTGGGTGTACGGTACCGCGCTGGCGCTGGGGCGGCGGGTGCTGGCCAGCAACCGCAGCGTCAACCTGTTTCACACCGGCTTTGTGGCCTGCGACCGGTACAGCGGCGCTGAGGCCGCCATGGACAAGGTGCTGTGCCCGGTGCTGTTTGTGCTGGGCAGCCAAGACCAGATGACGCCGCCAAAATCCGCCCAGACACTGGTTCAAAAAGCGCGTTATGGCCGGGTGGTGATGCTGGACGTCGGCCACCACCAAATGAATGAAACACCAGAGGCCATGCTGTCGGCCTTGACTGGTTTTTTGCTTGCCAACTAAGCTGCCCCCGGCCATTCTTGCCAAAGCGGGGATCCAGAACCCCCTCACCAGTTGAGAGCTTGCAAGCCAGGGGGAGGGCAGCTGCGCAGCCCCATGCCGCACTGGCCTGATCGGTGTTCATGGCGTGGCACACAAGCACCTGCTTGGGCTGCCCACGCCAGCTAAACAATCATCTGTGCGATGTTTGCGAGACTAAAACGCCTGCTGCAAAGTCAGCAAAGACAGTTGGCTGCTGTGCCACAGCTTCTCGGTGCCTGCCTCGCGGCGCAGCAGCAGGGCGTCGAGCAGTGGGGCGAGCAGGGTGTTGTCGGGGTTGGCGAGCAGCACTTGGCGCGGGGCTAGAGCATCCTGCGCCTCGTCTAGTTGGCCAACCCAGTCCAGACCTCGCAGGGTTGAGAGCACCGTTGCCATATGGGCTGCGGCCACACCCGACTGCCCGGCCAATTGCGCGACTGACAACCCCCGCGCGGCGCTTGCCCTGGCCTGGTTCAGGGCCCGCAGGGCCTCCAGTGCCAGTTGCAAATCCAGGCCCGGCACCGGCTGGCGTTGCGGCAGCGCCGACTGCAAACCCGGCAGGCTGGCCACCAGCACTGCGCCGAGCAGCACGATCACCCAGGCCAGGTAAATCCAGACCAACAATATCGGCAAGGTGGCGAAAGCCCCATAAACCAGTGCATAGGTTGAGAGCTTGCTGAGGTAGACCGCGAGCAATTTCTTGGCGATTTCAAAGCCTGCGGATACAAACAGGCCGCCAATCCAGGCATGGTCCCAACGCACTCGGGTGTTGGGAATGAAGTAAAACATGGCCGCCATGCCCCAGGCCATCAACAAAAATTGCACCACATCGAGCAGCAGCCCCAGGCCACCAGGCAGCACGCCCACGATCCCACGCGAGGCAGACAGCGCATAAGAAGTGGCGCTCAAGCTCAGGCCCAGCAGCACCGGCCCGAGCGTGAGTGCGGCCCAGTAGACCAGCACGCGCTGCGCAAACGGGCGCGGCCGGGGCACGCGCCAAATGCCATTGAGCGTGCGGTCTATGGTGAAGATCAGGGTCAGAGCGGTGGTCAACAAAATGGCTAAGCCGGCAGTACCGAGCTTGCTGGCCTTGCCGGAAAACTGGGTCAGGTAGCCCAGCACCTGGCGGGCAATGTTATCGGGGATCAGGCTCTCGATGAGCCATTTTTGCAGCACATCCTGAAACTTGGCAAACATCGGAAACGCAGTGAAGACGGCCAAGGCCACGGTGATCAGGGGCACCAAGGCAATGGTGGTGGTGAAGGTCAGGCTGCTGGCGGTCAAGCCCAGCCGGTCCTCGCGAAAGCGTTGGCGCAGGGCTTGCGCGCTGCTGCGCCATGGAAAGGCAGACAGCCTCTCGCCAAGGGTGCGTAGCCAAGTGGCGTACCTGCCGCGTAACACCAAAGGCCGGGGCAGAGTGGCAGGCATGGGGGATTTGTCAGGCAGCAGAGGGGGCGGGTTCATGGCCGCTATGATGCCACTCCGATGAGCAGCACCCCCCAACACCCCGCCGCTTCGGTGGACCTTACCCGCACCTTGGCCGTAGGCAGCCTGCTGGGCCTGATCATTTTGGGGCTGGCCTGGGAACTGGTGCTCGCCCCGCTGCGCCCGGGCGGCTCATGGCTTGCGCTCAAGGTGCTGCCGCTGTGCCTGCCACTGGCCGGCCTGCTTAAAAACCGCATGTACACCTACCGCTGGGTCAGCCTGCTGGTCTGGCTTTACTTTACCGAGGGCGTGGTCCGGGCCTGGAGCGATAAAGCCCCGGGCAATTACCTGGGTTTGCTGGAAACCACCCTTTGTTTACTGCTGTTTGTCGCCTGCGCCTTGCATGTGCGCCTGCGGCTGCGCGCCGCTGCAGCACCGGCCTGAGCCATGCAGCACCTGCTCGACCAACTCCGCACTGCGCTGGGGCCGGCCCATGTGCTGACCGATGGCGACCTCAGTGCCTGGGAGCAAGACTGGCGCAAGCGCGAACATGGCCGTGCTTTGGCGGTGCTGCGCCCGGGCAATACTGCGCAGGTGGCGGCCATTGTGCGGGCCTGTATCGCGCAGCGCAAGGCCCACCCGGAGCTGCCCCTGAGCATCGTGCCCCAGGGTGGCAACACTGGCCTGGTGGTGGGCAGCACGCCCGACAGTTCGGGCAGCCAACTGGTACTCAGCCTGCAACGCATGAACCAGGTGCGTGATCTGGACGCCAACAACCTGACCATCACGGCGGAGGCCGGCTGCGTTTTGGCGGCGCTGCAGCAGCGGGCTGAGGCCGCGGGCTTTTTATTTCCGCTCAGCCTGGCGGCTGAGGGCAGTTGCACTATTGGCGGCAATCTGGGCACCAATGCTGGCGGCACCCAGGTGCTGCGCTACGGCAATGCCCGCGAGCTCTGCCTGGGACTGGAGATGGTCAACGCTCAAGGGGAAATTTGGGAAGGCCTGTCAGGTCTGCGCAAGGACAACACCGGCTATGACCTGCGCAACCTGATGATCGGCTCCGAGGGCACCCTGGGCATCATCACGGCGGCCACACTCAAACTCTACCCATTGCCAGCGGCCCGCTTGACCGCCTGGGCTGCGGTGCCGTCGTTGGCTCAGGCGCTGGCCTTTCTGGGGCTGGCGCACCGGCATTTGGGCGCTGGCCTGACCGGCTTTGAGCTGATGGGGCAATTTGCCCTCAGCCTGGTTGAGCGCCACCTGCCGCAACTGCGCGTGCCACTGTGGCGCCAGAGTCCCTGGTGCGTGCTGCTTGAAAACTCGGACCACGAATCGCAAGCCCACGCCCGTGCGCAATTTGAGCGCCTGCTTGAAGCCGCGCTGGCTGACGGCTGCGTCACCGACGCCGTGGTGGCAGACAGCCTGGCCCAGGCGCGCCAGCTCTGGCATGTGCGGGAGAGCATTCCCCTGGCGCAGGTCGCCGAGGGGGCCAACATCAAGCACGACATCTCGATTCCGGTGTCGCGAATTCCAGCATTTGTAGCCGCTACAGATGCCCTGCTTGAGCAGGCTTTTGCAGGCGTTCGGCTGGTCAACTTTGGGCATTTGGGCGATGGCAACCTGCACTACAACGTGCAGGCTCCGGCGGGCACCGATGCGGCGTTTTTTTTGCAAAACCATGAATCGCAGGTGAATCAGTTGGTGTTTGGCTCAGTGCACGCGTTTGGCGGCTCGATTTCTGCCGAGCATGGCGTGGGCAGTCTCAAGCTCATCCACCTGGAGCAACACAAATCGCCGGTTGCGCTGGCCATGATGCGCAGCATCAAACAGGCACTTGACCCGCAGGGGCTGATGAACCCGAACCGGGTGCTGCGGATCTGATGCACGGAGCGTTGGTCAGCCAGCGCCCATGCCACTAAAATCGTTTGGCATGAGCCTAGCCGAAGTGCCAGCCCCCTATGAAACCCTGATGCGCCATGTGGCGAACCACGGGGTTCTCAAGGCAGACCGAACTGGCACCGGCACGCGCAGCGTGTTTGGCTACCAGATGCGATTTGACCTGGGGCAAGGCTTTCCACTGGTCACCACCAAAAAAGTGCATCTCAAGTCCATCATCCTCGAGCTGCTGTGGTTTTTGAGTGGCTCGAGCAGCAACCTCTGGCTCCAGCAGCGCGGTGTCTCTATCTGGGACGAATGGGCCCGCCCAGATGGCGAGCTCGGACCTGTGTATGGCGTGCAATGGCGCAGTTGGCCCAGCCCTGACGGCGGCCACATCGACCAGATCGCCGAAGTCATCAAGACCCTCAAAACCAACCCCGACTCGCGCCGCATCATCGTCAGCGCCTGGAACGTGGCAGAACTCAACAAGATGGCACTCATGCCCTGCCACGCTTTTTTCCAGTTTTATGTCGCGCCGTCAAACGCTGCAGGTCAGCCAGCCAAGCTCAGCTGTCAGCTTTACCAGCGCAGCGCAGACATCTTTTTGGGCGTGCCCTTCAACATCGCCAGCTACGCCCTGCTGACCCACATGGTGGCACAGCAGTGCGACCTGGCCGTGGGCGACTTTATTTGGACCGGTGGCGACTGCCACATTTACAGCAACCACAGCGAGCAGGTGAGCTTGCAGCTCTCGCGACAGCCGCTGCCCGCGCCAACGCTACGCATCAAACGCCGGCCGGCCTCGCTGTTCGACTATGAGCTTGACGATTTCGAGATGCTTGGCTACCAGTGCCACCCCGCCATCAAGGCGCCGGTGGCGGTCTGAGCGGCATGCGGCTGCACCTGATCCTGGCCCGTGCCGCCAACGGGGTGATAGGCAACAACAACGCCTTGCCCTGGCACCTGCCCGAAGATCTGGCCCACTTCAAACGCCTGACCTCGGGCTGCCCGGTCATCATGGGGCGCAAAACCTGGGATTCACTGCCAGCCAGGTTTCGCCCCTTGCCGGGCCGGCGCAATATCGTCGTCACTCGGCAGCCCGATTGGCAAGCCGACGGCGCCATTTGCGCCCACTCGCTGGCCCAAGCCGTGCAGCATGCCACAGGCCATGCCGAGGTTTGGGTGATTGGCGGGGCTGACATCTATGCCCAAGCCCTGCCCCTGGCAAGCTCGGCGCACGTCACAGAAATCGAGCAAGACTTTGCCGGCGATGCCCAGGCGCCGGTGTTCGACAACACATGGCTAGAGACCGCCCGTCTGCCACAGGTCTCTGCCAATGGCTTGGCGTTCAGCTTCGTCACCCTGCAAAAAACACAGTCGCAGCCCTGACTCGGCAGTTGCGGACGCCGTTGCCTCGAAACAGGCAAACCATGCGGGCCGTGGTTTTTATCACTGCCGGTTTTGGGATACAGGGTGGGGATGGCGCCGCATCAGTTCTTGGGCGATCCGGGAGCTTGAAAAGTCGGAAATATGGTCGCCATAGCTGTATAAAAATTGGCGCTGGTAGGCCACAGTGCAGAGGTTTTTAGGCACGTCACATAAAAGGGGCAGCGGGTCAAAGACCTGCAAAGCGGGGTTGGCAATTTGGAGTTTTTCAACCAGGCTTTGGTAGGCCTGGGTGCCGCTGAGGTGTTCGCTCAGGCGCAGCTGACAACGCTGGTTCTCATGACGAAAGAAAAATCGATTCAGGAAATCATGGTGCGTCATGCCGCCAGAGATGCAGCTGTCGGGGTCTGGCAGGGTGGGGTTGTCTTTGACGAACACGACCCGCCGGCCGGCCGCCAACCAAGGTGCGATAGCCTCGGTATAGCGCAGCACCTTGTCTTCGATCATCGCCTCAGTCACCGGCCCGACAATAAAACCGGTCTCGGGATCCAGCGGGAAGATGCCGCGCAGCGCGTTGACCAAAAATATTTGCCTGATTCCGGGGTTTTGCTCAATCGCGGCATAGACCGCTTGGTTGGAGGGTGCGGCAGGCCCCCATAAAAGATTGACCTGGCCGACCATCGAGCCCGCCATCTCTGGCCCAGATTCCCGTACCAGCCCGTAAAACAGTGCCTCGCCCTTGCTGTCGCCGAGCAGGACATAGTTTGGCGCGGGCCGCCCATCGCTGAAACACCAATCCAAGCCGAGTTGTTTGGCGCTAACGAGCAAACACTCCGGCTTGAGCGCGGCTCGGTCTGCACCAATCACCATCGATGCCGGATCAGCGTTGAGCAGGTCATGGTGGCGAAATTGCAGGCCATGCTGCCGGTTGATGTTGTGCCCGGCCGCCAACAGCAAGACCATGCAGAGGCACAGGGCTGGCACGGCCCATGACCGCTGACTACCAAACCGGATTGGCCGCTCCAGGTAACGGTAAGTCAGCCAGGCCAGCAGCACACTGAGCACTAAAAGCAAGGCCCGCACCTCGGCTGCTGGCGTCTGCGAAGACACAATGCGCGCCATTGACAGCAACGGCCAGTGCCACAAATACAAGGGGTAACTGATCAAGCCCAGCCAAACCAGGGCCGGACTCGCCAGCAGGCGCTGATTTAACCGGGACTGCATGCCAGCGCCCAGCAGCAGCGCTGCACCCACAGCCGGTAGCAAGGCCCAGCCACCCGGAAAAGCCTGTCCTTGGTGCACCCAGGCCAAGGACAGCAGCACCAGCAGCAGCCCAAACGGCGCAGCAAAGCTGCTCCAAAAACCCCCGCTGAGGCGGCCACTGCGCGCCATATAGACCAACCAGGCGCCCAGCAAAAGCTCCCAGAATCTGGTGAAGGGAGAATAAAAATCAGCCACCATATCCCGCCCGACAAGGAGCAGGCTGTAGCCCAAAGACAGGCAGGCCAGCGGCAGCACCAGCCAACTCAAAGCCCGCCAGCGGCGCCACCAAAGCCACAGCAGAGGTGGCCAGACCATGTAAAACTGCTCCTCGATACCCAGCGACCACAGGTGCAGCATGGGCTTGGTATCGGCAGCATTGTCAAAATACCCGGCCTCACGCCAAAACATGAAGTTGGCCAGGAAAGCCGCTCCACTTGCCACGTGACGACCGAGTTGCTGATATTCCCCGGCGGTCAGTACCAGCCAGCCATAGCCCAGGCTCACGGCCATCACCAAACACAGCGCCGGAAAAATGCGCCGCACGCGCCGCGCATAGAAATGACGCAAACTAAATTGCCCGCTTTCAAGATCGCGCAGTATCAGTCCGGTGATCAGGTAGCCTGAGATCACAAAAAAAACGTCCACCCCAACAAAGCCGCCCGGCAGCAGGCTTGGAAAGGCATGAAACAGCAGCACAAACAACACCGCCAAGGCGCGCAAACCATCGATGTCGGGGCGATACGCCAAGGCCTTGCTGTCCTCACTTTGAACTTGAGCTGTCACAGCGCCGAGTTTAGAGCTTAAGGCGTGCCCACAAGCTGGCCGGCAGGACTTCGCGCAGCCATGGGCTCAGCCATGTGTTGCCGGCTTGATTTTGGCGAGACAATGCAGCAGGCTTGGGCTGGCCGCTGGATTGAGGGGCTGGCCACCGCTGCGCTGCTGTGAATTTTTTGCGTCGATTGATGGATCACCATGAAACTTGCCACCTGGAACGTGAACTCTTTAACTGTGCGCTTGCCGCAGGTGCTGGACTGGTTGGCAGCCAATCCGGTGGATTTGCTGGCGCTGCAAGAACTCAAGCTAACTGACGACAAATTTCCGTTT
>BJGT01000121.1 GCA_014190675.1 Comamonadaceae bacterium
CCCAGGGCACCGCAGGCATGGAGCTCAGTCTCTTTAGCCGCGATGTGATTGCCATGGCCACAGCCGTAGCCTTGAGCCACGACGTGTTTGATGGTGTGCTGATGCTCGGCGTGTGCGACAAAATTGTCCCGGGCTTGTTGATTGGCGCCCTGCATTTTGGCCACCTGCCCACCGTGTTTGTGCCGGCCGGGCCCATGACCTCAGGACTGTCTAACACCGCCAAGGCCCGGGTGCGCGAACAGGCGGCGCAGGGCTTGGTGGGCCGTGCCGAGCTGCTGCAAGCCGAGTCAGCCGCTTACCACGGCCCGGGCACCTGCACTTTTTACGGCACGGCCAACAGCAACCAGATGCTGCTCGAAGCCATGGGCCTGCATGTGCCCGGCACCGCCTTCATCAACCCCGGCGAAGGTCTGCGCGAAGAACTCACCCGCGAAGCCGTGCGCACCCTGCTCGGCGGGCCAAGCCCAGGTGCAGCCCGCCCAATCGCAGGCCCGGGGTCAACAGCCAAGCCGGCTATTGGCCAACTGGTCGACGAGCGCTGCATTGTGAATGCCATGGTGGCGCTGCTTGCCACGGGTGGATCGACCAACCACCTGATTCACTGGGTGGCGGTGGCGCGTGCGGCGGGCATTGTGATTGATTGGGACGACTTTGCGGCCCTCTCCGATGTGGTGCCGCTGCTCAGCAGGGTCTACCCCAATGGCAGTGCCGACGTCAATGAATTTCAGGCGGCTGGCGGGCCAGGCTATGTGATCCGTGAGCTGCTGGACGCCGGCCTGATGCACGCCGATGTGCTGACCATGCGCCCGGGCGGCCTGCGCGAGTTCACCGGTATTCCAGAAGCGGCCGGTACCGGCCTGCGCTGGCAGACTGCGGGTGCCTCAAAGGACGAGCGTGTGGTGCGCCCGGCCAGCCAGCCGTTCAGCGCCAGTGGCGGCCTCAAGCTGCTGCAGGGCCCCCTGGGGCGTGCTGTGATCAAGGTTTCTGCGGTGCCAGAAGACCGACACCTGATCGAGGCACCAGCTCGGGTGTTTGACTCGCAGGAGGCACTGCTTAAGGCTTTCGATGCGGGCGCGCTCGACTGCAATGTGGTGTGTGTGGTGCGTTGGCAGGGCCCGCAGGCCAATGGCATGCCTGAGCTGCACAAGCTCACCCCGCCGCTGGCGGTGTTGCAGGGCCGGGGGTATCGGGTGGCCTTGGTGACCGACGGGCGCATGAGCGGTGCCTCGGGCAAAGTGCCTGCTGCGATCCATGTTTCTCCTGAAGCCGCCGACGGCGGGCCGCTGGCTCGGGTGCGGGACGGCGACCTGATCCGTCTGGACGCCGCTGCCGGCCGGCTCGAGGTGCTGGTGCCTGAGGCCGAGTGGTTGTCCCGCGAGGCGGCGGTGATGCCAGAGCAGCTTCGCTTGGCCAATGGCCTGGGCATGGGCCGCGAATTATTTGCCGGCATGCGGCGCAGCGCCTTGACCGCAGAGCAGGGCGCCTGCAGCTGGCTGTAACCTGACTCTAACCCGACTCCCAATATCGAACCTGAGGACAAGCCCATGACGACAACTGCTTTGAGCGCCCTGCAAGTGATGCAAGACGCGCCGGTGATCCCGGTGATTGTGCTGACTGACGTGGCCCACGCCGTGCCAATGGCCCGCGCACTGTTGGCCGGCGGTATCCGCATGCTGGAGGTGACGCTGCGCACGCCGCAGGCCCTGGCCTGTATCGAGGCCATTGCACGCGAAGTGCCGCAGGCCGTGGTTGGTGCCGGCACCGTGCGCAGCCGCGCCGATGCGCAGGCGGCTGCCCGCGCTGGTGCCCGCTTCGCTGTGAGCCCGGGCTACACCACGGCTGTGGGCCAGGCCTGCCGCGACGCCGGCCTGACGCTGCTGCCAGGGGTGGCCAGCGCCAGCGAGATCATGCAGGCGCAGGAAGACGGCTTCACCGAGCTCAAGTTCTTTCCGGCCATGCAGGCTGGTGGTCCGGCCATGCTCAAGGCCTGGAGTGGCCCGTTTTTCGACGCTAAGTTCTGCCCCACTGGCGGCGTCACACCGCAGAACGCTGCCGAATTTTTGGCCCTAAGCAATGTGGTGTGCGTTGGCAGCACCTGGCTGGTGCCGGCTGATGCGCTGGCCAGTGGCGACTGGGCCCGCATCACGCGGCTGGCGGGTGAGGCCCGGGCTTTGGCACGCTGACTCAGAGTGGGGGCATCAAAGGCCATCGCCAATGGCATGGCTTGGGTGCAGCGTCTTTAGGAAGGTGTCGCAGGGCAGGCACAGGACATCGCTGATCTTGAGCGCCTCCTGCCCCATGTAAAGCAGGTAAACGATGGCCTCCGGGTAATCCTCCTTGAAGGCTTTGAGCGCGCGCAGGTCGCTGGAGTGCACAGTGCGTGAGCGCTTGACCTCGATGGCCACGAACACATCTGCGCCGTACAGGACGAAGTCAACTTCGCTGCCAGACTTGGTGCGCCAATAAAACAGCTCTGCGGGAATTTTGCGGTAGCTTGCCCAGGCGCGAAGGTGTTGGGCGACGAGTCCTTCGAGTGCCATGCCTTCGATCGACTCCGGTTGGTCCAGCGGCCCTTTGGGGCGAATCGAACGGTAGACACCGGCGTCGAAGTAAAAAAACTTGTCGTGGGCGACCAGAATCCGTTTGGCCCGGCGCGTGAACACCGGGACACGAAAACACAGCAGCAGGTCTTCCAGGATGATCAGGTAGCTTTCAACAGTCTTGCGACCCACCTGGCACTCGCGCGCTACTTCCGACAGGTTCAGCAGCCCACCGTGGGACAAACTGATGGCCTCCAGGAAGCGGGCAAACGCGCCGATCTGGCGGGTCAAGGCCTCGGCCTGAACCTCCTCATGCAAGTAGAGCGAGGCATAGGCGCGCAGTGTGTTTTCCGGCTCGAGGGCGCTCCAGACCAGGGGCACGAGCCCGACTTCCAGGGACCTTTGCAGGTCAAACGCGTCGCCAAGTTCTGCTGCCATGAAGGGATGCATATGTTGTTCGGTGAGCCGCCCGGCCAGCAAGTTGGCTGCGCCCCGACGCAGCTTGCGGGCACTCGATCCCGTCAGGATGAACCGCAGTGGACGGTCGCCCTCCATGAGCTGGTGCACGACATCCAGCAGTGCCGGTACCTTCTGCACTTCGTCAATCACCACGTCGGTGAGCAGGGGTTGTGCCGCGATACGTTCCTGCAGTCGTTCAGGTCTGGCCTGGAACAGGCGCAGGGTTTGCGGATCAAGCTTGGAAGTAGCGGAAAATTGTGCCTTAATCCGTGCCGTTCGGCCCTTCGGAAGCCTTGCGTCTGGCTCTTATAAATCCTTCACCAAGCGCAAGGCGTCATAAATCGCCGCATGCGTATTGCGCGCTGACACAGCGTCACCAATCCGAAACAACTGGAAACCGCCGCTACCGGCCTCGGGCTGCCCCTGTGGCTGCCCGGCCAGCAAGGCGTCGTAGTCCACCGCGCCTTGGTTGCTGGAGCGGCTCTTGAGCTCAAAGTACAGCTCGTCCAGCGGCCGGGTGCCGTGGTTGACCACCACCTGGTCCACCAAGCGCTGCTGGTGCACGCCGCCGTAGTCGCTGCCGATGTGGGCCAGCAATTGCCCGCCTTGGCGCGTGACAGACGTCAGCCTAAAGGTCACGGTAAAGGTCACGTCGCGTTTTTGCAGGCTGCGCATATAGGGCACCAGGTTCATGGCCATCACTTCTGGCGCAAAGCTGCGGTCGGGCGTCATAATCTCTACCCGGGCGCCTGTCTGGGCGATCAGGTCAGCCGCCTGCAGCGCGGCGTGGTCGCCGGCGTCGTCGTACAGCAGCACGTTGCGCCCGGGCTTGGCATCGCCGCTCAGGATGTCCCAGGCCGACACCACCAGCTCGTTGCCCTGTGCCAGCACCGCCGTGTGGGGCAGGCCGCCGGTGGCGACGATCACCACGTCGGGCTGCTCGGTCAGCACGGTGGCCGCATCGGCCAGGGTGTTGAAGCGAAAATTTACCCCCTGTTCTTCGCAGCGCGCCATGCGCCAGTCGATGATGCTGATCATCTCGCGGCGGCGTGCGGTCTGGGTGGTCAGCCGCACCTGGCCGCCCGGCTTGGCAGCGGCTTCGAGCACCAGCACCTGGTGGCCGCGCTCAGAGGCGACCCGGGCCGCCTCCAGCCCGGCCGGGCCGGCGCCCACGATCACCACCTTGCGTTTGAGGGGGGCCGAGCTCAGGGTGTGCGGCATGGTCAGTTCGCGCCCGGTGGCCGGGTTGTGGATGCAGTAGGCCTCGCCCCCGGCATAGATGCGGTCCAGGCAGAAGTTGCCGCCCACGCAGGGGCGAATGGTGTCCTCGCGGCCGAGCATGATCTTGCGTACGATGTGCGGGTCGGCCATGTGGGCGCGGGTCATGCCCACCATGTCGAGCTTGCCCGAGGCAATGGCAAAGCGGGCGGTGGTCACGTCTTGAATTTTGGCGGCGTGGAAGATCGGAATATCGACCTGCGCCCGGATGCTGCCGGCAAAGTCCAGGTGTGGCGCGCTGGCCATGCCCTGCACCGGGATCACATCAGTCAAGCCGGCGTCGGTGTCAATGTGGCCGCGGATGATGTTCAAAAAATCCACCATGCCCGATTTGGCTAGGTAGCGGGCAATGCCCAGACCTTCCTCGGCATTGAGGCCACCTGGCATGGCCTCGTCAGCCACGCCGCGTACCCCCAGGATGAAATCCGGCCCGACCCGGGCCCGGATGGCCTTGATCACGTCCAGCGTGAAGCGCACCCGATTCTCCATGGGTCCGCCATACGGACCTTCGAGCGTGTTGGTGGCGGGCGACCAGAACTGGTCCATCAGGTGGCCATAGGCTTCGAGTTCCACGCCATCAACACCGGCGGCGTGCATGCGTTCGGCCGCGTCGGCGTAGTCGCGGATCAGGCGCGCAATATCCCAGTCTTCCATTTGCTTGGGGAAGGCGCGGTGCGAGGCCTCGCGCTGGTGCGAAGGCGACACCACCGGCAGCCAGTCGGCCTTGGACCAGCTCGTGCGCCGCCCCAGGTGGGTGATCTGGATCATCACCGCGGCGCCGTGCTCGTGGCAGGCGTCCGTCAGGTCGCGCATCCAGGGCACCACCTCGTCCTTGTAGGCCAGAATGTTGTTGAACACCGGCGGGCTGTCGCGCGACACGGCGGCCGAGCCGGCCGTCATGGTCAGGGCAATGCCGGCCTTGGCGCGCTCCACATGGTAGGCGCGGTAGCGCGCCTTGGGCAGGCCGTCTTCGGCATAGGCCGGCTCGTGCGACGTGGTCATGATGCGGTTGCGCAGCCGCAGGTGCTTGAGCTGAAAGGGCTGCAGCAGCGGGTCGGTGTCAATAGCCATGCGGGGCTCCGTGTTCAGTACTGTCGTGAGTACCGTGGTCAGTACCACTGGTCGGGCATCGAGGCCTTCGTCCGCGCCACAAAGTCGCGGATCGACTCGTCCACCGCTTCGTCCAGCGGCGGCGCCACATACTCCGCCAGCGAGGCTTTCCAGCGTTTGTTGGCGCGGCTGGCGGCGTCTGTCTTGCCGGCTTCGTTCCATGCCTCGAACGGCGTGTTGTCGGAGATGCTGGAGTCGTAAAAGGCCGTGGTGTAGTTGGCCATGGTGTGCTCGCTGCCCAGGTAGTGGCCACCGGGCGTGACGCTCTGAAACGCGCCCATGGCCAAGCTGTTGTCGTCCACCACCACGCCGCCCAGGTAGCTGTGCAGGGCGCCGCAAAAGTCGGCGTCCATCATGAACTTCTCGTAGCTCATGGACAGCAGCCCGTCCAGAAAGCCGGCCGCGTGCAGGATGAAGTTGGCCCCACAGTGCACCGCTGACAGCATGGACATCACGCTCTCCTGCATGGCCTGGCCGTCTGGCAGTTTGGAGGTGGTAAATGAGCCGGCGCAGCGCAGCGGCAGCTTCAGCCGCCGCGCCAGCTGCCCCACCACCATCGAGCCAATGGCCGGCTCGGGCGTGCCAAAGGTGGGCGAGCCCGAGCGCAGCGACATGCTGGAGAGAAAGTTGCCGTAGATCACCGGCGCGCCCGGGCGCTCCAGCTGTGTCATGGCGCAGCCCACCAGGGTTTCGGCATGGGCCTGGGCAATGGCACCGGCGTTGGTGACCGGGCCCATGGCGCCGCCCAAAATAAAGGGCACGATCACCGCCGCCTGGTTGGCGCGGGCATAGGCCCGGGCTGACTTGGTCATGGTGCCGTCCCACAGCAGCGGCGAGTTGACATTCACATTGCCCAAAATCACGCAGTTGCGGTCCACAAAGTCGGCCCCAAACAGCAGCCGGCTCATCTCAATCGAATCCTCAGCACGCTGCTCCGAGGTGATGGAGCCCATGTAGGCTTTGTCCGAATAGCGCATGTGGGCATACACCATGTCGAGGTGCCGCTTGTTGACCGGTACGTCGGTCGGCTCGCAGACCGTGCCGCCACTGTGGTGCAGCCAGGGGCAGTCGTAGGCCAGTTTGATGAAGTTCTGAAAGTCTTCCAGTGTGCCGTAGCGCCGGCCCCGGTCCAGGTCCATCACAAAGGGCGAGCCGTAGGCCGGCGAAAACACCACATTGTTGCCGCCGATCTGTACCGAGCGGGCAGGGTTTCGGGCGTGTTGGGTGAACTCGCGCGGCGCGGTCTTGAGCACCTCTTGCAGGTGGCCGGGCTCAAAGCGCACCCGCATGCCGTCCACCTTGGCACCCGATTTTTTGAACAGGGCCAGCGCCTCGTCGTCGTCGCGTATATCCAAGCCCACCTCGGCCAGGATGCGGTCTGCCGTGGCCTCGATCTTGCGCAGGCTTTCTTCGCCCATGATGTCGTAGGGCGGGATCACCCGCTTGATGTACGCCGGCCCGGTGGGCCGTGCCTTGGGGTCGCGGCGCTCGCGCCCGCCTGTGCGGCGGCCGCGCTTCGTCTCAGTCTCACTCATTTTTCTGGTCTCCAACACCGCTTCTATGGGAGCGGCAAAGCTTCATAATAGGACCAAACGCCGACCCGCTGCCCGGTCGGTATCCTGCTAAGGCAGCCGGCCTTGCTCAGCCGGTGGCATCTGTTGGCTGGGTCTTTGTTGCCGGAACTGCCAGCTCAGATGGGCCAGCAGCGCTAAAAAAACCAAGGCGCCACCGAGTAAGGTGCGATCCCCTGGCACTTCGTCGTGCACCAGCCAGACCCACAGCGGCCCGAGCACCGGTTCGGCAATGCCGATCAGGGCGGCCAGCGCCGAGGGCAGCAGACGCACACCTGTGACAAAAAACGCCATGCCAAGGCCCAGGTTGAATGCGCCAAAAACGAACAAGAGGCCAGCATCGTCCAGACTGATCGCAAAACTCCCTGCCATTGGAGCGGCCACACAGGTCGCCACCACCGTGCCCAGACAAACCGCCGGCGTCATGCCGACATTGGCGTGGCGCCGGGTGATAACGGTGGCGGACGCAAAGGCCAGTGCGATCAGCAGCGACAGGCCGTCACCGACCGGGGAGACCCGGCCTTGGATGGACTCTGACACCATCACCGCAACCCCTGCAATCACCGCCGCAATTGCCAGCCATGTGCCCAGCGCCACCCGTTCGCGGAACAGCAAATAAGACATCAGAGCGGCAATCAGGGGCACGCCGGCCTGCATCAGCAGGATGTTGGCAATGGTGGTGTAGCTCATGGCCACGACAAAGGAGGTGGAGGCAGTTGCAAAGCACAGGCCCACACCGATGCCCGGCCAGCCCATCGCCAACAGCTGCTGGCGCGCGCCCTGCCTGCCCTGGCTCCAAAGCATGAAGCCAAATAAAAAACAAGCGGCAAAGAGCGAGCGCCAAAACACCACAGTCCAGCTGTCGCTGATGCTCAAAAACCGGGCAATCGTGCCGCCGAAACTCCAGGCCAACGCCGAAGCAAAGACCAGTAGAACGCCGCGTCGCTCTTGCTGCGAGCCGTCCATCTTCAGCGTTGGATCAGCTCGATTTTGTAGCCGTCGGGGTCTGTGACAAAGGCGATGATGGTGCTGCCACCCTTGACCGGGCCAGCCTCACGCGTGACCTTGCCGCCCGCCGCCTTGATGCGCTCGCAAGCGGCGTAAACATCGGTCATGCCCAGGGCAATGTGGCCGTAGGCGGTGCCCATCTCGTAGTGCTCGACGCCCCAGTTGTAGGTGAGCTCAATCTCGGCCTGCTCGGGGTTGCTGGCATAGCCCAGAAAAGCCAGCGTGTACTTGTACTCTGGGTTCTCGGATTTGCGCAGCAGCGTCATGCCGAGGATCTGGGTGTAGAAATCAATGGCGCGTTGCAGGTTGCCAACGCGGAGCATGGTGTGAAGGATTCGCATGGGTGTCACTCTAGCATGCTGCTGTGCAGCGACGCCTCAGCCTGCGATGGGTACGGTGGCAGTTGACTGTCCTGTAAAGGCCGCTGCAATCGGCCGAGGCAGACATTGACGGTCCTAATTCAGCTTCGACCTTCGATCCGTTTCGTGGCGAGTTTGGCCGCTTTGGGCCAGGTGCAGTCACTGGCTAATGTCTTACGTGCCGTTCAATTTTTTACATTGGATGGCCAACAAGCCTAAAAGTACGGATCGCAAACCGGTGCTCACAGCCTCGTCCGAAATAGACGGCACCTTACTCCTTGGGCTGGACCCGCTCATCATCAGTTGGCAGGCGAGCCAGGTTCAGCACGTTCCCAGTCAGAATCAGACCAACGCCTAACAACGTGAATAGATCCAATCTTTCCGAGTACGCCAGCCAGCCAACGAGCGCGGTCAACGGCACACGCAGGAAGTCCATCGGTACGACAACGGTGGCATCTGCAAGCTGCATCGCCCTGGCGAAGCAGTAATGCGAGTAGGTTCCGCAAAACGCCACCACAACTACCCAACCCCAGGTTTGGACAGAAGGCCATTGCCAGACGATGAGCGCCGGCACCAGCCCGATCGCGCTTTGTACCACCAGCATCCAGAAACTTATCGCCACTGCGGCATCCGTGCGGGTAAGGGACTTCACCAGCACGATGGAGATTCCGAACCCGAGGGCTGAGGCAAGCGCAATCATCTGCCCGCTGTCTATTGCGCCCACGCCGGGGCGCACGATCACGGCCACACCCACTAGCCCTAGCAGCACCGCGAACCACTTACGAACACTCATGTGCTCACCAAGAAAGACTACTGCCAGGGCCGCCGACCATATCGGCATGGTGAATTCAATGGAAACCACCTGTGCGAGCGGGATCAGTGTCAGGGCTAAAAACCAACCATACTGCGCGGCATAGTGAACAGCATTACGCAGCGCGTGTTGAGGCAGCCGTTCGGTCCGTACCGCACTAAGACCACCTGCTGCGCGTACAAGCGGCCAGAGCATTAGCATGCCCAGAGTAGAGCGAAGCAGCATGATCTGGAACACCGACAGTTCGCGCGCGGCCTCGCGCCCGGCAACGGCGATCACCACCATCAGCGTCAGCCAGCCGGCCATCCAGCCTGCGGCGCGAGTGGTTGGGCTATCGAAGCG
>BJGT01000122.1 GCA_014190675.1 Comamonadaceae bacterium
CACCATGACCTACCTGCTCGCCCTAGACCAGGGCACCTCCAGCTCCCGCAGTATTGTGTTTGATGCCTCCGGCCAGGTGGTCAGCATGGCGCAACAGGAGTTGCCCCAAATCTACCCGCAACCCGGCTGGGTCGAGCACGACCCGGTGACCATTTGGCACACCCAGTTGGCCACCGCCAAGGCAGCGCTGGCTAAGGCTGGCATCACGGCGCGCCAAGTTCACGCATTGGGCATCACCAACCAGCGCGAGACCACGGTGGTCTGGAACCGGCGCACCGGCCAAGCGATTCACCATGCCATCGTCTGGCAAGACCGTCGGGCCGAGCCTACCTGCGCCGATCTGCGTGCGCGCGGGCACGAGGCCCTGGTGCAAACCAAGACAGGCTTGCTGATCGACGCCTACTTTTCGGGAACCAAGCTGCGCTGGCTGCTTGACCATGTGCCCGGGGCGCGAGCCCAGGCAGAATCTGGCGAGCTGGCCTTTGGCACGGTTGACAGCTGGCTGATCTGGCAGCTCACCGGTGGCGCTGTGCACGCCACCGATGTGAGCAATGCCTCGCGCACCATGCTGTTCAACGTGCACAGCAACCAGTGGGACACAGAGTTGCTGGAGCTGCTCGACGTTCCGGCCAGCCTGATGCCAAAGGTGTGTGCATCCAGCGCCCACTACGGCCAGACCATGCCCAGCCTGCTGGGCCATGCCATCACCATAGGCGGCGTGGCTGGGGACCAGCAAAGCGCCCTGTTCGGACAGGCCTGCTTCAAGTCCGGCATGGTGAAAAACACCTACGGCACGGGCTGCTTCATGCTGATGCACACCGGGCCCCGGTTTCAGCCATCGAGCAACGGATTGATCACCACCAGCGCTGCGCAGCTTGGGCCACAAGCCGAATTCGCACTTGAGGGCAGCGTCTTCGTCGGCGGCGCTGTGGTTCAGTGGCTGCGCGATGGGCTGCATGCGATTTCGGGCAGCAGCGAAGTCGAGGCACTTGCCCACAGCGTGCCCGACGCTGGCGGCGTGATGATGGTGCCGGCCTTTACCGGCCTGGGCGCACCCTACTGGAAGCCCGACGCCCGCGGCACCATCACCGGTCTGACCCGGGGCAGCACCTTGGCGCACATTGCGCGGGCTGCGCTGGAGAGCATTGCCTACCAAAGCGCCGCGCTGCTGCTGGCCATGAGCCGCGACGCGGTAGAGGGGGGCGGCACCCCAGTGGCAGAGTTGCGGGTTGACGGCGGCGCCTGCGTCAACGACCTGCTGATGCAGTTCCAGGCCGACCTGTTGGGTATTGTCGTGGTGCGTCCGGCCGTGACTGAGACCACCGCGCTGGGGGCGGCTTATTTGGCCGGGCTAGCCACTGGCCTGTACCAAAACACCGACGAACTCAGCGCGCTGTGGCGGGCCGAACGCCGTTTTCTACCCACCATGTCACCGGACCGGGCACAGGCGCTGATGGCGCGCTGGGAACATGCTGTGCAACAGGCAGTTTTGTAGGCCGTGATTGGTGTGGCCAAACCGACAAAGAGCCAGTCAGTGGATGCCGCTAGACTTGGGACCATGAGCAGCACAGTATGACAAATAGCATCGCCTTCATTGGCGGGGGCAATATGGCCAGCGCCATTATTGGCGGCCTGCTTGGCCAGGGCACGCCAGCCGCTGCGATTACGGTGGTGGAGCCCCATGCCCCGGCCCGCGCTGCGCTGCTCCAGCAGGGCGTGCTGGCCCAGCCTCAGGCCGGCGAGTTTCTGGGCGCTGCGGCCTTGGTGGTGTGGGCGGTCAAGCCACAACTGTTTCAAGCCGCGAGCCTGCCAGTGCGGGTCCATACCAGGCGGGCCCTGCATCTGAGCGTGGCAGCAGGCATTCGAACTGAGAGCATCAGCCGCTGGCTGGACAGCGAACAGGTAGTACGCGCCATGCCCAACACACCGGCCTTGATTGGCAAGGGCATCACCGCGCTGTTTGCCCGGGCGGAAGTCACGCCAGAACAACGGGCCCGGGTCAGCCAGGTGATGGGCACCACGGGGGGGGTGATCTGGCTAGATACCGAGGCGCAGCTTGACGCCGTGACCGCCCTGTCGGGCTCCGGCCCAGCCTATGTGTTTTATTTTCTTCAGGCCATGCGCGAGGCCGGTGTGGCCATGGGCCTGCCAGCCGAGCAGGCCTACGCCTTGGCGGTGGCCACATTTATTGGCGCAGGCGAGTTGGCCCGCGCCTCCAGCGAGTCCGCCGAAGTATTGCGTCAACGGGTCACTTCAGCCGGCGGAACCACCCATGCGGCCATCACATCGATGGAGCAGGACAACATCAGCGCCGGTTTTGTGCGGGCCATGCAAGCGGCCCGGCAACGGGCTGTGGCCATGGGCGACGAATATGGCAGCGCCTGAGTCGCCTGGGGCGCGCAGGCTGCCATCAGGGGCGCGCCAGCGCCAGCGCAATGCCGAGAAAAACCGTGAAACCAAGCCAGTGGTTCAGGCGAAAGGCCTTGAAGCAACCCGCGCGGCTGCGGCTGCGAATCATGCGGTAATGCCACAGCACTTGCAATAGCGCCAAGCCCATGGTGGCCAAAAAAACAGGCGAAAGGCCATGCTGCAGCAAGGCCAGCGACCAAATTGCCAAGTACAAAAGATAGCAGGCGAGCACCGCGGCAACATCGTAGCGGCCCAGTGTGATGGCCGAGGTTTTCAGGCCCAGGCGCAGGTCATCGTCGCGGTCAACCATGGCGTATTCAGTGTCGTAAGCCAGCACCCAAAACAGGTTTCCCAGCAACAGCAGCCAAGCCAGGGCAGGCACGCTGGCTGCCATGGCGCTCAAGCTGGGCACATCACTGCCCTGCACTGCCGAAAAGGCCATGGGCACACCAAAACTGAAGGCCACACCCAGTACGGCCTGCGGCATGGCAATCAAACGTTTGGCGTAGGGGTAGGCCAGTGTGATGGCCAGCGCGAGCACTGACCATAAGACCGTGCTCAGCCTGGTGGTCAGCACCAGCCCAAACGCCAGCAGCGCCAGCCCGGCCCCCAGCAGCATCGCCTCGCGCACCGACACCGCACCGGTGGTCACCGGCCGCTGCGCAGTGCGTTTGACATGACGGTCGAACTCCCGATCAGCGACATCGTTGACACAGCACCCGGCGCTGCGCATCAACACCGTGCCGGCTGTGAACACCAGCAGCAAATGCCAGCCGGGAAAACCTCCAGCAGCAATCCACAGCGCGCTCAGTGTTGGCCAAAGCAGCAGCAGCCAGCCAGCCGGGCGATCCCAGCGAATGAGGTCCAGGTACAGCGCGATGCGCAGGCCAGTTTTGCCCATGGCCGAGACCGTCGCCTCAGGACAGGCGCTTGACACCCGCGAGTTCGCAGGCGTAGACCGCATTGCGCAGGGCGGCAATGGCCTCATAGCGGGTGAAGCTGCGCCGCCAGGCCAGCACCACCCGGCGCGTGGTCGGCTCACCGGCTAATGGCAGGTATTTGATGTGGGGATGTGGATTGCGCTGGCGCCTGGCGCTGACGACCTGCGCCTCCTTGGGCACGCTCAGGCGGGGTACCAGCGTGACCCCCATGCCAGCGGCCACCATGTGTTTGATGGTCTCAAGCGACGAGCCTTCAAAACTGCGCCTTATACCCTCGGCATGGGTCGAGAAGCGGGCAAACTCAGGGCAGACCTCCAGCACATGGTCTCGAAAACAGTGGCCACTTCCCAGCAGCAGCAGGTTCTCGTTTTTAAGCTCTTGCGTGCTGACGCTGCTGCGCTTGGCCAGCGCATGGTTGGACGGCAGTGCCGCCCAAAAGGGCTCGTCGTAAAGGGGGGCAATTGCCAGCCCGGCGTCTGGAAACGGCTCAGCCAGAATGGCGCAGTCAATCTCGCCGGCCCGCAGCATCTCCAGCAACTTGACAGTGAAGTTTTCCTGCAGCATCAAGGGCATTTGCGGCGTTTGGCTGATCACCTGGCGCACCAGGTCAGGCAGCAGATAAGGCGCAATGGTGTAAATCAAACCCAGCGTCAGAGGCCCGGACAGCGGGTCTTTGCCGCGCCGGGCGATTTCTTTGATGTGCGCCGCCTGCTCCAAAACGCTTTGCGCCTGGCGTACGATTTCTTCACCCAGGTGCGTGAGGGACACCTCATTGGCACTGCGTTCAAAAAGCTTCACCGCCAACTCTTCTTCGAGCTTCTTGACAGCCAGCGACAGGGTAGGCTGCGACACATGGCAGGCTTCGGCCGCCCTGCCAAAGTGCCGCTCACGCGCCACGGCAACGATGTACTTGAGTTCGGTCAGGGTCATGCCGCTATTGTGCTAGCACCGGTGAGCCAGCCCTCAGGCCTTCAAATACTCGGTTTTCCCGCCCAGCCAGCGCTGCTCATGCCGCCTCGCGAGCTCGGGGCAGGCGTCAAGCAGCACAGGCGCGGTCTGGCGGGCCCAGTCCAGCAAAGCCTGGTCAGTGGCCAGGTCAGCAAAACGCAGCAGTGCCGCGCCCGATTGGCGCGCCCCCAAAAACTCGCCGGGTCCACGAATCTCAAGATCACGCCGGGCAATCTCGAAGCCGTCGCCCGTCTCCAGCATGGCCCGAAGCCGTGCCCGGGCGGTTTCGCCCAGCCGTGGCGCGTCGCCCGTGCTGTACAAAAGAAGGCAGGCCGAGACCGCCGCACCACGGCCCACACGCCCGCGCAACTGGTGCAATTGCGACAGGCCAAAGCGCTCGGCGTGCTCGATCACCATCAGGGAGGCATTGGGCACATCCACCCCCACCTCGATCACGGTGGTGCTGACCAGCAGGCCCATCTGCCCACTGGTAAACAGCGCCATCACGGCCTTCTTCTCGACTGCGCTCAGGCGCGAATGCAGCAAGCCCACCATCACCCCGGGCAGGGCGGCACTGAGCTGGGCATGGGTCTGGGTGGCATTGCTTAAATCCAGCGCCTCACTTTCTTCGATCAAAGGGCAAACCCAGTAGATTTGGCGGCCCAGCGCCGACTGGGCCCGAATGCGTTCGATGACCTCATCACGTCGACCCTCGTTGAGCACTTTGGTCACGATGGCGGTACGCCCGGGCGGGAGTTCGTCGAGCGTGGAGACATCAAGATCGGCGTAGTAGCTCATGGCCAGGGTGCGCGGGATTGGCGTGGCCGTCATCATCAGCAGGTGTGGCTCCTGCGCCAAGCCAATGAGCTTGGCACGCAGGGCCAGCCGCTGGGCCACACCAAAACGGTGCTGCTCGTCGATGATGGCCAGCGCCAGTCGCTTGAACAGTACTTTGTCCTGTATCACCGCATGGGTGCCCACCACCAGCGTGGCCTCGCCGCTGGCAATCAGGGCCAACATGATGCGTCGCTCCTTGGGCTTTTGGCTGCCGGTGAGCCAAGCGGTCTTCACCCCCAGCGGCTCAAGCCAGCCCACCAGCTTGGCAAAGTGCTGCTCGGCCAGTATTTCTGTGGGCGCCATCAGGGCGCACTGCCAACCGGCATCAATGCACAGGGCCGCCGCCAGCGCGGCCACCACCGTCTTGCCCGAGCCGACGTCGCCTTGCAGCAGCCGGTGCATGGGCGCCTGGCGACCCAGGTCAAGGGCGATTTCGGCGCGCACGCGCTGCTGCGCCGCAGTCAGCGTGAACGGCAGTGCGCCCAGCAAGCGTTCGGCCAAGGGTTCCGAGCCGCTGGGCTTTGGCAGCAAGAGCGGCGCCTGCAAACCAGCGCGGGCCCGGCGGGCCTGCAACTGCGAGAGCTGCTGCGCGAGCAACTCCTCGGCCTTCAAGCGCTGCCAGGCTGGGTGGCTGCGGTCCTCAAAGGTGGCCAGGGCCACATCGGGCGCCGGATAGTGCAAAAAAAACAGCGCCTCGCGCAGACTGTAGATCGGTTTCTGGTCGAGCTGAGCGAGGTTTTCCATGGGGATCGTCTCACTCAGGTCGGCCCGGCTCAGCGCGCTTTCGACGGCGCGGCGCAGATAGGCCTGTGCCAACCCTGCCACACTTGAATAAACCGGCGTGAGCGCCTGAGGAAGCTCGCCCACGGCCGGGCGAAAGGCCGGGTGCATCATCTGCCAACCCAAAAAGCCGCCCCGTATCTCGCCGCGCAAGCGGACGCGATTGCCAACCGCCAGCGCTTTTTGCTGAGCCGGGTAAAAGCTGAAAAACCGCAGGGTGCAGCGCTCGTCGCCGTCCTCCACTGTCACCAACAGCTGGCGGCGTGGACGCAGGCTCACCTCGCTGGCCGTGACCACGGCTTCGACCTGCACCAACTCGCCATCGCGAGCATCACACAGGCGGGTGATGCGGGTTTCGTCCTCGTAGCGCAGCGGCAAGTGCAACGCGAGGTCAATATCGCGGCGTAAACCAAGCTTGAGCAGGGCCTTCTGCGGGCCAGACAGGGGCCGGCTTGCCACGTTGGGCAACACAGGGTCGGACATACTGGCATTGTCTCGCATTGGGTTGGTTGGTTGGTTGGTTTGTGGATGGGTGGGTGGGCAGCCGGCCAGGTCGCCGCGTAGACTGCTTGGCACAGCGCCGGCTTGCTCAAACAGCCAGTGTTAGCATTGCCAGCCATGCTGTGTACAGACACCCTAGGTACCAACGCTCCTGATTCACCTGTGCGCAAAGCCACGACAGTGCATGTCCAAGCGCTTTGATATCGTAGCCATCGGGGAGGCCATGGTTGAGTTCAACCAGACCAGCGCACCGGGCAACTGCACCTATTTGCAAGGCTTTGGCGGCGACACCTCCAACGCGGTGATTGCAGCGGCCCGCCAGGGGGCACGTTGCGCCTATGTGACCCGCCTGGGCGACGATGAATTTGGCCGCATGTGCCTGGCGCTGTGGGCCAGCGAAGGCGTGGACAGCAGCGCCATCGAGATCGACCCCTCAGCCCCTACCGGCGTCTACTTTGTGCGCCATGATTCGCGTGGCCACTCTTTCAGTTACCTGCGTGCTGGCTCAGCTGCCAGCCGCATGACGCCCCAGAGTATTGCCAGCCAGTTGCTGGCCGACACCCGGTTTTTGCATGTCTCGGGGATCAGCCAGGCCATCAGCCCCAGTGCAAGGAGCACGGTGCGGCATGCGATTGAATCCGGACGCGCGGCTGGGGCCAGCATCTCTTATGACCCCAACTTGCGCCTGCGACTTTGGCCTATCGAGTTAGCCCGCGCGGTGATTATTGAGACCATGGCGCTGTCGGATGTCTTTTTGCCCAGCCTGGACGACTTGCAAGCCATCAGCGGACTGCTGGCACCTGCTGACATTGTTGACTGGTGCCACCGGATGGGTGCGCCATGGGTGGTGCTCAAACTCGGCGAGCAAGGCTGCTTGGTGTCAGACGGCACCAGCCAGTCCGCCATACCGGCCTTTCTTGTGGATGCGGTAGATGCAACTGGCGCCGGGGACTGCTTTGACGGCAGCCTGTTGGGCCGCTTGGCTGACGGGGACGATTTGCTGACAGCAGCCCGCTGGGCCAGCGCCGCGGCTGCCATCGCCACCACCGGCTATGGCGCTGTCAAACCACTGCCCAGCTTTGCTGAAGTGGCCCGGCTGGCAGCAGCTGGGAGCTCCCACTGAGCTCGGCACGAGACCGGTTCACACAGGCCAGCACTTGATGCCACAGCCAGCGCTTCGCCCCGGCCAACTGGCCATCGCACTGATGCTTGCCGCCACCGCCATGACAGCGGTGCAAAACACGCTGATACGGCTGCTGGCCGACAGCGGCACACACCCCTTCGAGATCGCTTTTTTTCGCAGCCTGTTTGGTTTTGTCAGTGTGGCTGCTCTGGTTGGATGGCGGGTGCGCTCATTGCCGCAGACCAGCGCCATCGGCTTATTGGGCGCCTCTGGGGTTTTGCACATGGTGTCGATGCTGGCTTTTTTTTATGGCCTGTCTCTCATGCCCCTGAACGACTCGGCGGCCCTGACCTTTGCTACGCCACTTTTTGGCACCTTGGGCGCAGCCTTTTTCCTGCGCGAAAAGGTAAGCCCCAGACGCTGGGCGGCGATTGGCATCGGGTTCATTGGCGTGATCATTGTGCTGCGCCCTGGCGCGGTGCCGCTGGGCCTGGGCCCGGGACTGGTACTTTTGTCTACCGTATCTTTTGCCGGAGTCACGGTGCTGATCAAGCGCTTGTCCGGTACCGAATCGACCATGACCATTGTGTTTTATCAAAGCCTGTTTGTGTCGCTGTTGACCCTCCTGCCCGCCGCCATGGTGTGGTCTTGGCCCACCGGCTCCGGGCTGCTGATGCTCATCAGCCTAGGCCTGCTGGGCACACTGGGCTGGCTGTGCTTCACCCGGGCCTTTGCCCTGGCGGATGCCTCGGCTATCCTGCCCCTGGAGTTTGCCCGTCTGCCCTTTATCGCCCTGCTGGCCTATGCCCTGTTTGGCGAAATCCCAGACCGCTGGGTGTGGCTGGGCGCAAGCGTGATATTTGCATCCACTCTGTATGTGGCGCGCCGTGAGCACCTGGAGCATCGGGCAGCGGCCCTGCTTGACGCTGGCCTGGACGCCAAGTTGCCCCGGTGAAAAGGCCTTGGTAGCGTCCGGTTTGAGACATTCGGTGCGCCCGATTCGTGGCGCCTTACAAGGCGGTGAGCCATGAGCCTGCAGAACTTTGCCATCAGCGCCCTGATGCGCTTAGCCCAGCGCGCCAGCGCCAAGCTGAGTGCTGAGCACCGGTTTCGGCGCAACCGGCGCTTTCTGGCCGCAGACCGCAGCAAACCCGGGCCTGCGGTGCAGATCAAGCCTGATCAATTGGCCGGCCTGCCGGTGGAGTGGGTGACGCCACGCAGCCTGACCCAACCCAACACGGCGCCAATCTGCCTGTACCTGCACGGCGGTGCATTCGTGATGGGCGGGCTCAACAGCCACCGCGACCTGGCGGCCCAGCTGGCGCAGCGGGCACAAATCCGGCTGCTGATGCTGGATTACCGGCTGGCGCCCGAACACCCGTTTCCGGCAGCACTGGACGACGCCCTGGCGGTATACCGAGCCCTGCTCGCGCAGGGCATCCCGGCGCAGCGCTTGCTGCTGGGCGGCGACAGCGCCGGCGGTAACCTGGCGCTAGGTACAGCGCAGGCCATCCAGGCACAAGGCCTGGCGCCGCCAGCCGCCCTGGTGCTGTTCTCGCCCTGGCTGGATTTGACGGGTCACAGCCCATCGCGCCAAGCCAATGCCGCCAGCGATGTGATGCTGTCGCAGCAGGTGCTGGACGAAGCCGCCGCCCTTTACGCGCCGGGCATGGCGCTGGACGATGCCCGGCTGTCGCCGCTGTTTGGCCCGCTGGCCGGCCTGCCACCCTGCCTGCTGGTTGCCAGCAGCGCCGAAATTCTGATTGATGATGCGCGGCGGCTGCAGCAACTCCTGCTGGCCGCGGGCGGCCAGGTTGAACTGCTGGAATGGGCCAACAC
>BJGT01000123.1 GCA_014190675.1 Comamonadaceae bacterium
TCAGTAAGCTTCAATCAGACCCACGACCATGCGGGTTTGGCAGGGGAGGAAGGATTCGAACCTTCGCATGCTGGAATCAAAATCCAGTGCCTTAACCAACTTGGCGACTCCCCTACGCGGGACCAACAGCCAAGGGCTGCCGACCTTAAATACCTTTGCCAGCCGCCCAACCCGCAAGCGGATGCTCCGGCAAATTCTTGCACACCCTGCTTTGGCAAAGGGAATGATCCCCAAATGAGCCAATCGGTTGGCCCAAGTGCGCAAATACTGCGCTGCCTGATCCAGTCATACGGCCGCCGAGTCCCAGGGTTTCAAGCCAATGAAGGGCCTCACCAACACCGGGGCAGATTTTTTGTGCCACGCTCTGCAAATCATTCCGGCCAAAATCGAAGGGCCTCTCAAGAAAGCGGGAAAGTATAGCAGTGCCTGTTTTGCGCTCGAGGCCGGGGTGGCAGAAGATGTCGCTGGTAGATAGACCGGCTGCAGGTTTGGCTACCAAGAACTCGGCCTCTGGGAGTTCGACGGCTTCGATGATTTCACCAATGCCTCGCACCCATGCATTGTGGCCATGCAAAAAAAAGGGCACGTCGGCACCAAGGCGCAGGCCGATAGGTAGCAGCTTTTCCAGCGGCCAGTTAAGGTGCCAGAGCCGGTTGAGCGCAAGCAATGTGGTGGCCGCATCAGAGGAGCCACCGCCCAGGCCGGCCTGGGCGGGAATGCGCTTGTCAATCCCGATGTGCGCGCCGTATTGGCAGCCGCTTGCCACTTGCAGCGCCCGCGCAGCGCGCAGCACCAGATCATCGGCCGGTAGCGCTGCGCCCAAGTCTTCTCGGCTGATCGAACCGTCGTGGCGCCGGCTCATGTGCAGGGTATCGCACCAGTCAATGAGCATGAAAACCGACTCAATCAGGTGGTAGCCGTCGGCCCGTCGCCCAGTGACGTGCAAGAAAAGGTTTAGCTTTGCCGGCGCGCTGAGATCGTAGAGTGATTGCATGTCGGCTCGAGCAATATGTTTTATGGCTCCATCGCCAGTCGCAGTTCGGCCTCGGGCAGGGGCAGCTGCCGCCGCGCACTGATTCGCCCTTGGCCGCGCTGAGACAGGTCGACTTGCCAACCCGGAGCTGCCATGGGCTCACCCGCCAGCCAGGCAAAAAGCGCCTCCACCGGCAGTGCTGTACCCAATGTTTGCTGCATCAGCGCCCCAAGGGAGCCGAATTGCTGGGTCTGGCTGTTGACCCGCAAGTGGCTAAGCTGCGGTGACCAAGCCATCGCCGCAGCGGTGGTGCCCAGCGGGGTGTAGAGGGTCAGTGCGCCAGCGTCAGCGTTACCACTGAGCTCAAAGCCTGCAGTAAAGGACTGGACTGGTTGCGACTCGATCCGCACTGACAAGCGCCCTCGCCAGGGCCAAGCCTCAGAGCCGTTCATTGTCCTGGGCTTGGAGGGTGTTGCGCAGCCGGCCATCAAGGCGGCAGCACACAGCAGGGCGCTGACGAGCGCCAGCAAGCGCCTCACAATTTCACGCGCAGGCGTTTGAGGGTTTCGAGCAGTGTTTCATTGTCGGCGCTCAGTACCATGCCTTCGCGCCAGATAGCCAGCGCCTGCTCACGCCGGCCCATCACCCAAAGCACCTCGCCCAGGTGGGCAGCAATTTCTGCGTCTGGACGGTTTTTGTAGGCGGCCTGCAGAATGCGTTGTGCTTCAGCCAAATTGCCACTCTTGAACTCAACCCAACCCAGGCTGTCAGAGATGTAAGGATCATTGGGTGCGAGTTCCAGGGCTTTTTGCACCAGTTGCCGCGCCTCGGGCAGGCGGATGCTGCGTTCGGCCAGTGAATAACCCAGCGCGTTGTAGGCATGCTGGTATTCGGGTTTGCTGGTGATGACGGCGCGCAGCAGACGCTCCATTTCCTCAAAGCGACCCAGTTTTTCGGCCATCATGGCCAGGTCATAACTCAGGTCGGCGTCAGCTGCAAAGCGCTTCAAGCTCTCCGACAGCAGATCGTAGGCGGCGCGGTATTGCTTGGCTTCCCGCAGCAATTGAACTTCGGCATTGAGTTTTTGCCGCGCGTCCGCAGCAGTTTTTTCAGGCTGACTGCGAATCAGTTTGCGTGCCTCGTCAAGCTTGCCCTGCCGGGCCAAAATGCCGGCTCGGCGCAGTTGCGCATTGAGCAATTCCTCTGGGCTGTCAATGCGTGCGAGCCAGCTTTCCGCCTGGGGCATGTCGTTGCGTTTTTCGGCGATCTGCGCCAAAGCTAAATAGGCCTGTACCAGGCCTTGGCTCTCCGCACTTGCTGCACTGCGGGAGTTGCGCGCAGGCACTAGTGCAAGGTAGCGCTTGAAAGCGGTTTCTGCCAACTCAAGCCGGTTATCGTCCAAGGCCAGTGCGCCGCGCATCAGCCAGGCCTCAGCGGTTTCCGGACGCTCGCTGGTCAGGGTGTCTAGTTGGCTGGCGGCATCTGGATAGCGTCTCGCTTCGATCAGGCTGCGGGCATATTCGAGCCGAACTTCTGCCTTTGGTTTGCCATCAAGGTATTTTTTGACCAGCGCCTCGGCGGCTGTTTGCTTGGCGGCCATCAGCGCCAGTGCCAGCAGGACCGGCCCCTCGGCGTTGGCGTCAAGTGCCTGCGCTTTGCGGGCCGCCTCCAAAGCGCTGCTGCCATCGCCAGCCTCCATGCGCATGCGGCCGATCGTGGTCCAGGCGGCTACACCTAGGGCCGGCGTGCTCAGGTATTCTGCCAATGCCTGCTCAACCACCTGGGCCGCGCCCTTTTTGTCGCTGGCGCGGGCAAACAAACGCGGCATGCTGGCTATCGCGATAGCCCGCTCTTTCGCCTCTGCATTGGTAATTTCCCGCTTGAGCGGCTCGGCTGTTTCAGCCAGTCGGTTCAGGCCGATCAGGATTTGCAGCACATAGCGGTTGGCCTCGCGTGACAGCGGCAGGGCCTGTCGCCAAGCGCGCGCGGCCTGCAGCGCAGAGTCACCGGAGCGAGCCTGCAAGGCCAGGTCAACCGCGCGCTGGTACAGCCGCGGATCCGTCGTCTTGCGGGCAGCGTCAAGAATCAAGGAGAACGCAGCCCCCGGATCCTCGCCCGTGGCATTGAGCTCACCGAGCAGCAGTTGGTAAAACAGAGCGGCATCAAGTGCCGAGCTTTGCGCCGCTGGCGCCGGGGGGCTGGTGGTCTGGGCACTCGCACAAAGCGCGCTCAACAACAGTGCCAAAACAGGAAGTCTGGGGGCAATTCGCATCAGACCATAATAATCCATACCAGTCCCCGTTGTTGACTCCCCTGATTGTCTTTGATGCCTGAACTGCCCGAAGTAGAAGTGACTCGCCTGAGCTTTGCCCCGGCCATCCAGGGCGCCTTGGTGCTCTTTGCGAGTTTGGGCAAGGCCCTGCGCTGGCCCTTAGGTTGTCCGGCGACAGCCCTGGCTGGCCGCCGTGTACAAG
The DNA here is from genome assembly GCA_014190675.1 of Comamonadaceae bacterium. Classification (GTDB taxonomy): domain Bacteria; phylum Pseudomonadota; class Gammaproteobacteria; order Burkholderiales; family Burkholderiaceae_C; genus Rhodoferax. The sequence goes on from BJGT01000123.1 coordinate 3,448, forward strand.
GTGTGCGCCGGCGCGGTAAGTACCTGCTTCTGGACCTCGACCAAGGCTTATTGCTGCTGCATCTGGGCATGTCGGGCAGCCTGAGTTTCGCCAAAAGCCCGCCCCCCCGTGGGGTGCATGACCATTTTGATTTGGTCACCAGTCACGGCACGCTGCGCCTGCACGACCCACGGCGCTTTGGCGCTGTGGTTTATGCCAGCTCGCAAGCTGACGCAATCGCCCAAAAACTGCTCGGTCACCTGGGCGCAGAGCCCCTGGGTGATGGCTTTTTGCTGTTGGATTTTCAGAGGGGTCTGAAAATGCGCAAGGCGGCCATCAAGCAGGTTTTATTGGCTGGCGATTTGGTGGTTGGTGTGGGCAATATCTATGCCTCGGAGGCGCTTTTTTTGGCCGGTATCAGGCCAACGCTGCGCGCCTGCAAGATCAGCCGGACGCGAGCGGCGCGGCTGCACGCTGCGATCCGTGAGGTGTTGGCCCGGGCCGTAGCCAAGGGCGGCAGCACCTTGCGCGATTTCTCCAGCGCCAGCGGGGAAACCGGCTATTTTCAGCTAGAAGCCATGGTCTACGGCCGCACCGGCCAGCCTTGCCGCCTTTGTGGCACGCCCATCAAAATTTTGCGCCAGGGGCAGCGTTCGAGCTTTTACTGCCCCCTGTGCCAAGCGCTGTGAGCCGCGAAGGAGCCGCGCCCTGATGGCCACCGACCTGGCCCAGCGCCTGATGCAGTGGCAAAGCCAGCACGGCCGACACGACCTGCCCTGGCAAAACACGCGCGACCCCTACCGGGTGTGGTTGTCGGAAATCATGCTGCAGCAAACCCAGGTGTCCACAGCGATCGCTTACTACACGCGCTTCCTGGCCCGTTTCCCCAATGTTGTCAACCTGGCCGGCGCATCGCTTGATGATGTGCTGGGCCTGTGGAGCGGGCTGGGCTACTACAGCCGAGCCCGCAATCTGCATCGCTGTGCCCAGCAGGTGGTGGCCGAGCACGGGGCAGTGTTTCCGCGCACGGCGGCGATGTTGCAAACCCTGCCAGGCATTGGCCGTTCGAGCGCCGCTGCGGTGGCCGCGCTTTGTTTTGGCGAGCGTGTGGCGATTCTGGATGGCAATGTCAAGCGGGTATTGACCCGGGTGCTGGGCTTTGAGGCTGACCTGGCCAGCGCCGCCAACGAGCGTGCGCTATGGGCCCTGGCCCACGACCTGCTGCCCCTGCTTGACCTGCAGCAAACCATGCCCCGCTATACCCAGGGCGTGATGGATCTGGGCGCCACCCTGTGCACCGCCCGCCAGCCCCGCTGCGAACACTGCCCGCTGGCCGATCTGTGTGTTGCCAAAGCGCAGGGCCGGCAGACCCATTACCCGGTCAAAACGCGCAGCCTCAAACGCAGCACCCAGTCGCTCTGGCTGCTCTGGGCCAGCACAGCAAGCGGTGAGATTTGGCTGAGCCAGCGGCCCACACCTGGCGTTTGGGCAGGTCTGTATTGCTTCCCGCTGTTTGAGAATCTGCCAGCGCTGCAGGCGGCCCTGCCCGAGCCCTACCTTGGCGCTTTGCAAGCGGGCGGCGCATTGCGTCATGTGCTCACGCACAAAGACCTGTATTTGTACCCGCTGCGTTTGCATCTGCCAGATGCGTTACCGCTGGGCTTGGCTGGCGCCTGGGTTGAGCCTGAGCGTTGGCCCGGGCTGGGTCTGCCGGCACCCGTACGCAAGTGGCTGACGGCCGCTTGAGATCGGCCGCTGGCTGGGGTTGGCCCTTCGCTGCAAGCTTGGAGTTGCCTCAAGCGGCATCAAGCTCGCGGTGCCGCTTGAGTGTGCTCCAGTTGTTTTCGAAGAGGGCCGCCAGCCGCTCGACCAGGTAAACCGACCGGTGCTGGCCACCGGTACAGCCAATCGCCACCGTCACATAGCTGCGGTGGTCTCGTGCCAGCGCCAGCAGCCAATAGTCCAAAAACTGCCGAATGTGTGCAAGCATTTGTTGCACCTCGGCTTGACCTTGTAAAAACTCGGCCACAGCCGCATCGCGCCCGCTCTGGTGCCGCAGGGCCGGCTCGTGGTGCGGGTTGGGCAGCATGCGCACATCAAACACATAATCAGCATCGCCCGGAATGCCTCGTTTGAACGAAAACGACTCGAACACCAAGGTCAGCTGTCCTGCCGGCGCGGCAAAAAAAGATTTGACATAAGCCTGCAGCAGGGGCCCTCGCAGCAGGCTGGTGTCGATCACATGGGCCTGCTCGCGCAGTGCGCTTAACAGCTCGCGTTCGAGCTCAATTGCGTCCACCAGCGCCCGGCGCTGGTCTAGATGCAGCGCTAGCCCCTGCGACAGGGGGTGCTTGCGCCGGGTCTCGGAGTAGCGCCGGACCAGGGTCTCGGTGCTGGCATCCAAAAACAGCGTCTGCACCGCCACACCCCGCTCGCGCAGGCTGGCCAAATGCTGCGTCAGCAGTGGCAGCGAGGCGGCACTGCGAGCGTCCATGGCGATGGCCAGCGGGCTATTCGGGCGGGTTTTGTCCAGCTCGACCAGGCTAAGCAGCAATTCGGGTGGCAGGTTGTCTACGCAAAAATAACCAGCGTCTTCAAGCGCATGCAGTGCCACTGACTTGCCCGAGCCAGACATGCCGGTGATCAGCACCACTTGGCTTGACTGATGGGCTAGGGTTTCTTGGGCCATGTGGTGTCGCCTTGCTTGACCTCAGGCCTTGGCTTGCAACATTTCCCTGGCATGGGCCAAGCTTGTGTCTGAGAGGCGTTCGCCGCCCAGCATGCGCGCTATTTCAGTGACCCGTTGCCCGCCCTCCACCAGGCTGACCGAGCTCAGTGTGGCGCCCTGCTGTAACTGCTTGGCCACCACCAAGTGCTGGTCAGCGCAGGCCGCCACCTGCGGCAGGTGGGTCACCGCCAAAACCTGTCGGTCCTGCCCGAGTTGCTGCATCAAGCGGCCCACGGTCTGGGCCACCGCACCGCCCACGCCGGCATCTACCTCGTCAAAAATCAGGGTTTGTGCTGCGCCAAGTTGGCTAGTGGTCACTGCAATGGCCAGTGCCATGCGCGACAACTCGCCGCCCGAGGCGACTTTATTGACCGGCCGCGGCGTGCTTCCCGCATGGCCTGCCACCAGAAAAACCACATCCTCCAGGCCGTGCTGCATCGGCTGGGCCGCCGCCTGCAGCGCCACCTCAAATTGCCCGCCCTGCATGCCCAGGCCCTGCATCGCCCGGGTGATTGCTTGGGCGAGTTGCGGCGCGGCTTTGGCCCGGGCCTGTGACATTTGGCGAGCCTCCTGTTGGTAGCGCTGCAAGGCGAGCTGTTCATTTGCCTGCAGCGTAGCCAGATCAGCCGCGGCCTCGAGTTGTAGGAGCTCTTGCCGCCAGGCCGTGAGAAGCGCTGGCAGCTCGGCCGGGTCGCGCCGGTAGCGGCGCGCCAGCGACAACCACAGCGTCAACCGCTCGTCGAGCTCGGTCAGGCGCTGCGGATCGAGTTCGGTGCGGCGCAGGTAGGCGCGCAGGCCGTGCACAGTGTCTTCCACCTGCGCCAGGCTGGAGTTCAAAACCTCGGCCAGCCCCTTGAAGGTCGGCTCAATGTGCTCCTGCTGCTGCAGCAGTTGGCAGGCGTAGTGCAGGGCCTGCACCGCGCTCTGCTCTTCTTCGTCCAGGCTTTGCACAGCGCCGTTGGCGGCGTCCAGCAGGGCCTGTGCGTTGGACAGGCGGGCGTGCTCGCTGTTGAGCTCGCTCCATTCACCTGCCGCTGGCTCAAGCCGGTCGAGCTCAGCAATTTGCCAAGCCAGCCGCTCGCGCTCGGTTTGCAAGCTGGCCTGGGCTGCTTGCGCCTGCGTTAAGGCTACCTGGGCCAAGCGCCAGCCCTGCCAGGCTCGGCCTAGCGCTGCGCTGTCTAGGCCAGCATAAGCGTCGAGCAGTCCGCGCACCGCGTCCGGCCGGGTCAGGCTTTGCCAGGCATGCTGGCCGTGGATGTCGAGCAATTGCTCGCCCAGGTCGCGCAGCTGTGCGGCGGTGGCTGCGCTGCCATTGATCCAGGCCCGGCTCTTACCCTGGTTATCCACAGTACGGCGCAGGAGCAGGTTGCCGGTGGCGTCAAAACCTGCTTGGTTCAGCCAGGCCTCTATCGCTGAACTGGTGCTGAACTCGGCGCTCACCTCGGTTCGCTTGGCGCCCTCGCGCACAGCGCCTACATCGGCGCGCCCGCCCGTAACCAGCTGTAGGGCATCTATCAGGATCGATTTGCCAGCACCTGTCTCACCGGTCAGCACGGTAAAACCGCTAGAGAGTTCGAGCTCGAGCTCGCTCACAATCACAAAATCCCGCAGGGCTAGGCGCTTGAGGCTCACGGTCAGACCGCTCCTTCATTCCAATGCAGTTTTTGGCGCAGCGTATCGAAATAAGACCAGCCCAAGGGATGCAAAAAACGGACCTGATGGCTTGAACGGGTCACCACAATTCGGTCTCCGTGCAACAGCGAGGCGAGAGACTGCATGTCAAAGTTGGCGCTGGCGTCGCGCCCAGAAACCAACTCGATCGCGATTTCCATGGTATTCGCAAGCACAATGGGCCGGTTTGAGAGCGTATGAGGCGCAATCGGTACCAACACCCAACCCGGGATAGAGGGATGCAGCATGGGCCCGCCGGCCGACAGGGCATAAGCGGTCGAGCCGGTTGGCGTGGCGATGATCAGGCCGTCGGCCCGCTGGTTGGCCACAAAATGCCCGTCCACCTCGACTCGCAGTTCCACCATGCCGGAGGTGGCGCCGCGATTTACCACCACATCGTTCATGGCCAGTGCGTCAAATACGCAGTGGCCATTGCGCATCACCCGGCCGTGCATCAGGCTGCGCAGGTCTTCCTCGTAGTCGCCGCGCAACATAGGTGCAAGGGTGCTTGCAAAATTACCAAACGGGATGTCGGTGATGAAACCCAGGCGTCCTTGGTTGATACCAATCAGCGGCAGGCCGCTATGTGCCAGTTGGCGCCCAAGGCCCAGCATGGTGCCGTCACCCCCTACCACCAGACCGAGGTCGCACTGCGCGCCAAGGGCCGCCACGTCGAGTACAGGATAGCCCGAGACGCTCAGATTTTGCGCCGTATCTTGCTCAAACACCACCTCGCAGCCTTGTGCGTGCAAAAACTGTGCGATGTCCTCCATCGCTCGGCGCGACGAGGCGCCAGAGCTGCCGGAAGCCACACTTTGGTACTTGCCGATCAGCGCAACATGGCGAAATTTGGATGTCATTCGTAAATTACATCACTAAAATGCGTCAATGTTGGACCAACGGTCAAAGTTGTTGCTGAAAGCGCTGGTTGAGCGCTACATTGCCGAAGGGCAGCCGGTGGGCTCGCGCACGCTGTCCAAGTCTGCTGGCATAGAGCTCTCTCCGGCCACCATTCGCAACGTCATGTCCGATCTTGAGGATCTTGGCCTGATCGTCAGCCCGCACACCTCGGCCGGGCGCATCCCGACTGCACGGGGCTACCGCTTGTTTGTCGACACGATGCTGACTGTCAAATCCGGCCAGTTTGGCGAACACAGCCTGGCGCCCGATCAACCACAAAAAGTGATATCCAACGCTGCCAACCTGCTGTCGAGCCTGTCGCACTTTGTTGGCGTGGTGATTGCGCCGCGCCGCGCATCGGTGTTTCGGCACATCGAGTTCTTGCGTCTCTCGGAGCGCCGGCTGCTGGTGATCATCGTCTCTCCTGAGGGGGATGTGCAAAACCGGGTGATCTTTACCGAGCTGGATTATTCGCAGGGTCAGCTGGTGGAGGCGGCCAATTTTTTGAATAGCCACTATGTTGGGCTGGCACTTGAACAGGTGCGTGAGCGGCTGCAAAACGAGGTGGAATCCCTACGCTCTGAAATCGCCAGTTTGATGCAAGCGGCGGTGGCGGTGAGCTCTGAAGCTATC
>BJGT01000124.1 GCA_014190675.1 Comamonadaceae bacterium
CGGTCTGCTGCTTGAAGATCTCGGTGCCGATATGCGAGACCGAGCCGTTTCCCTGCGAGGCGTAGTTGAGCCGGCCAGGGTTTTGCTTCAAATAAGCAATGAATTCCTTGAGAGTGCTGGCTGGAACCGATGGATGAATGGCGATCACATTGGTCGCCACGGTGATCAGGCCAATCGGCGTCAAATCCTTGAGTTCCCAGCCCACCTTATCCATCAGGATATGGTTGGCAATATGGTAACCAGAGTACGACACCAAGATGCTGTGGCCATCTTTGGCGGAGCGGGCCACCTGCTGGTAGGCCAGGTTGCCGCTGGCGCCCGGCTTGTTGTCAACGATGACGGATTGCCCCAACAGCCGAGCCAAAGGCTCAGCAACCAGACGCGCCGATGTGTCGACCAGTCCGCCCGGCGGATTGGGTACCACCAGGCTGATGCTGCGGCTCGGGAAAGCCTGCGCCAGGGCGGCCTGATGAACCAGAACAGCCAACAATGCTGCCAAGCCATGTCGAAAGTTAGTGGTCATTGGGTTTCCAAGTGGTTAAATAGGATGAGCTTTTAGTTTAGCCCCAGCGCTTTGAGGCGGGACATTCCGTTTGCGAGGCTGTCGCGCAGGAGGCCGATATCAGTGCCATAGCCAAGGCATCGAAACCCCTTTTTGCGCCAGGCAATCGCTTGCTGCAAGTCGGAGGCCAAAAACCCGGCTGCCTTGCCATGCCGGCGGCAGGCAGCGACAAGGGTCTTGACGGCCGCTTTGAACCGGGCATGTTCAAATTCGGCAGGGATGCCCAAACTGTCGGTCAGGTCATAGTGGCCTAGCCAGCCCACATCGATACCCGGAACAGACAGAATTGCATCCGCGTTTTGGATGCCGGTCTCAGACTCGATCAGGGCAATGATCAAGGTGCGTTCATTCAACGCTTTGATCTTCTCAACGACCGAACCGCCCGCATAGTCATCATGGGCTACCGAGAATCCCAATCCCCGCGTGCCCTCTGGACGGTATCGGCACCAAGACACAATATCTTCCGCCTGAGCACGCGTTTCAACCAGTGGCACCATGATGCCCATGGCGCCAGCGTCCAGGACGGGCGAAATCAAATGCCTGGCAGTTCCGGGGACACGAACAATCGGCACGATCGATGTCCCGCGGGCTGCCCCCAACTGCGCTTTGATGACATCGATGCCAACGCCGCTGTGTTCCATGTCAAGCACCACAAACTCAGCGCCCGCTTGGCTCAGAATGGGTAAAAGGCCTGGTGTGAAAAACTCGAAAGCCATCATTCCATAGGCGGCCTGCCCGTCGAGCAATTTCTGCCGGACATGATTTTTGCGAATATTCACAAGGCTAATTCCGAAGGTGTTTGCAAGCCCCAAGATGTTGCTGCGTCAAGCAGCTGACGGTGGGTTTGCGTATCAATGAATATGCCGTTCTCACGCCGGTCCAACTCGGTACGTGTTTCAAGCTCCCCCGGCAAAAGAACCTCGATTCCCGGTACCCTGGCAGGAGACCCCTTGACCCATTCGGCCAGGCGCTGTACGTCACCCGAAAAATCAAATTCAGAAAATACGGTTGGGTCAAAGCAAATGGTCATCATGTTGTTAACCAGACGCCAGGCTGTGGGGTTGTTGGGGTGGCTGCTTTGCCCACCGCTCAATGAACCGGCCAGAATCTCGCAGAAAAAAGAGATGCCAGACCCCTTGTGACTAGCCATTGGGAATATCGAACCAACCGGGTCTGCATAAAAACGCTCAGGGTCATTGGTGGGCTCGCCTTGGCCGTCCATGATCAGCCCGGGTTCGAGCAGGCTGCCCTGATTGCGTGCCACCTGTATCTTGCCCTCCGCCACCGCGCTGGTTGCGATGTCGAGAATGTAAGGGTTTCCGCCCGGGCCAGGACAGCCGGCGGCGACCGGGTTGGCAGAAAGTCGCCTGTCACTTCCGCCATGCGGCGCAACCAGAATCCCATAACCGGAGGTGTTCACAAAATGGACAGACGTCAACCCCGCCCGGGCGAGCTGTTCAGGCCACTCCCCAATCCGGCCGAGATGACCTGAGTTGCGTATGGCTGCAGCACAAAAGCCGTGCTCTCGGGTTCGCTCAATAACGAGCTGCATGGCCTCTTGGCCGATCACCTGACCGTAACCAAAGCCACCATCCAACACCAGGATGCTGCCTTTGCTTGTCACCGCTCGCACATGTTGGTTGGTCAGCAATTCTTTTTTTCGCACCCAATCCAGGTATTTGGGGATTCGCACCACGCCGTGAGAATCATGCCCCTTCAGGTTGGCATTCACCAAATGGTCTGTCACGATGACCGCCTCGGCTTTGCTCGAGCCTGCTGCGGCAAAGATTGCGTAGCCCCAGTCGCGCAGCAGTTGGTGATCAAACCTTGTGCCTGGCGTTGTCGCCCTGGCTGCCATGGTTTGGGCAAGGAGTTGCTCTGGCGCTTCTGGTGCGTCTTTGCTCATGTCAGCCACCGTAGGGCATCAGGCCAACCGGCGAGGTGCCCGAGTGATTCAGGTAGACGGTTTTTTTGCGCATATAGGCCTCAAGGCCGTGTACGCCATCGTCCCCGCCCACACCGCTGTCGCCGTAGCCGACATGAAAGCCCTGAAGACTCTCCGGCCCGATCCGGTTGACATAAAGCTCGCCAAACTGAATCTCGCTCACAGCCTTCATGATGGTTGGCATGTGGTCGGTAAAAAGATAGGCCGACAAGCCATAGCGGCTGGCGTTGGCAATGTTCAGCGCCTCCTCAAAATCACCAAACTCCATGATGGGCAGGACCGGGCCAAAGACCTCGCGGTTCATGATTTCCATTGAGGGGTCGACGCCAGTGAAGACAGTGGGCTCAAACCAGTAGCCCCCTGGGATTGGCGGATTTTGCAGGCGCCTGCCACCCAGACGCAGCTGTGCCCCAGCGGAAACCGCGGCATCCACATAGCGCTCGACTTTTTCGAGTTCGGCAAGACTGACCTTGGGTCCGATGTCGGTGCGCCGATCCATCGGATCCCCGACGCGAAGACTTTTGCTGAAGGCCAGGAATCTCTCGACAAACTCATCATGGATATCCCGATGCACTAGCGTGCGCTCATTGCAGATGCAGACCTGTCCGCAGTTCATGTATCTCGAGCTTGCTGCTGCTCGCACGGCCATATCCAAGTTGCAGTCTGGCATCACAATGAAAGGCGCCTTGCCGCCGAGCTCGAGTGACACAGGCGTGAGGTGATCGGCAGCTGCCTGCATGATGCGCTTGCCGGTTGGCACGCTGCCGGTCATGGTGAGCATGTCAATGTCTGGTGATGACGACATGGCATGGCCGATCAGCTCACCCGCACCGCACACGATGTTCACAACACCGGGTGGAACCCCGGCCTCGCGAAAAATCCGGCCCATTTCCAGCGCCGAGAGCGGCGTCATTTCATGTGGCTTCAGGACAATGGTATCGCCCGCAATCATGCTCGGTGCCACCTTGCGACTGACCAAGGCACTGGGGTAGTTCCACGGGATGATGGCCCCAACAACCCCGATTGGCACCCTTTGGATCCAGATCTGCTCCCCGGCGGCATCAGAGGGCAGAATTTCGCCCTGAATTCGGCGTGCGAACTCGGCGTAGTAATCAAAAAATTCGGCGGTACCGCCGACTTCACCCAGCGCCTCGTTCATCGGCTTGCCTTGCTCCATGACGACAATTTGCGCCAAGCGGAGTGCGTCCCGCTTGACCAGCGCGGCTATGCGCTTCATGAATTGAGCACGATCCAAGGGCGAGCGTTGGCGCCACCCGAGAAACGCCGCCCGAGCCGCCGCTACAGCCTCTCGCAGCTGCGCTTCCGACACCTCCGTGACTTCAGCACAGGGCGCCCCGGTGCTCGGGTTGACAACCGTTCTCCTGCCGCCGAGCCCGACATGCCACTCCCCGTTGATAAAGTTTCGGCTCTCCAGGGCTACAGATTCAAGCATAGGGCAGTCCTTTTCACGGATCAATTTATTGCCACGGGCCGGGTCGCTGTTTCATCGAAAACCGAGGGGCGAACGGACACCGGCCACCAAGGTGTCACCACTATGGCACACCAGCTGAAGCCCGGCCTCGCGTGCAAACCCTTGGTTTCATGCCTGCAGCCCTTGCCGGCAAGCTTATGCGGGTTTATACCAATGCACGCAATAAAGAAAAGGCGTACCGTGTAAAAGGAGGGGCCCTGAAAACCAAGAAACGGGGAGAACCCACAAACAGCAGAAGACCCAGGGACAGGTAGGCAAAGAGCCAGATTCAAATCTGCCGATCGACTAACTTCGCATCCCTCGACTTAATTAGGCGAGGATTTATAAATTTTAATAAAGGGTAATTGTATGAAAGCGTATCAGTCATTCTTAAAATTGGCAGCACTCTTAATCGCAATCTCATTTACATTGATTAGCCCCGCACAAGGCCAGCACAAATGGAAGTCGCAAATACTTTACGGCCCCAACACGGTGGTTTATAAAGAATTTCAAAAATTTGCTGAGCGCGTTAAAGTCGGGACCAAGGGCGCTCTAATTATTGAAACTTTTCCAGTTGGGACCATCGTGCCGCAGGCAGAGGCGCTAGACGCCATACAGGCCGGGCTTTTGGACGCAGCCTCGGGTACCATGGCTTACCAGGGCGGCAAAGAGCCGGCAGCAGCCTTTTGGGATCTGGCGGGTGGCTATGACAACTCGCTGCATTTGCTGATGTGGTACCGCCACGGCGGCGGTGATGCGATCATGAACAAGATTGCCGCGCGGTGGGATTCTGTCTTTATTGCACCCATTATTTTGGGGCTTGAGTCGATCCCTTCCAAAAAGCCAATTCGGTCAATTGCTGACTTTAAGGGTGTGAAGATGCGCTCCCCAGACGGTATTCCAGCGGAGCTGTTTGCGAAACTTGGCGCGGCGGTTTCTGTGATGCCGGGTACCGAGGTATACACCGCACTGGATACGGGCAAGATAGAAGCAACCGATTGGTCGACCCTGTCGGTGAACGACGAAGCGGGCTACAACCGAATTGCACCCTATGCCATTTACCCCGGCATACATTCCTTGAATTCGACCGACTTTGTCGTCAGCAAACGCAAGTGGGATGCGCTGACCCCCGACCAACAGGCGGTAGTGCGAGCCGCCGCAGACGAATGGTGCATGGCAACTTGGATGAGCCAGGAGATAGAGGACCGCAAGGCGGTATCCAAGCGTGACCCGTCGACCCTGATTACTTGGGGAGAGAAAGAAAAAGCTCAGTTACGGCAGGTTGCTCGAGGGGTTTGGGAAAACTGGTCTAAAAAGAGCCCGTTGGCCAAAGAAATATATACCAGTCAAGTGAATTTCTTGGTGGCCATCGGAAAACTAGAGCCAGCCAAATAATATTTTAGACAGGCAACGTACCACGCTACTTGTGGGCGTTGCCAGCCACGGCGACTCTGCACGCCACCTGTTAGGGCCGAGAATCACCAAGGTGACTTATCGCCGCCTGTATTCAACTAATACAAACCAAGGCCTCAATGACAAACCCTCAACCCAAATTAAGCCACTGGATCGAGCAATTATCGAAATACCTGTCCGTCACTTTTATTATTGCCGTTGCGGTCACTGTTTACGATATTATCTTGGATGTGCTTTTTAAAGAGCCAACAGTGTGGGTGTACGATGTGGTGACGACCTTGATAGCAGTGGCATTTTTGATCGGGGGGTCCTACGCATTGCAAAGGCGTGAGCATATCCGCATTACTGCAGTCTATGACCTTTTCTCCGCCCGTTATAAGTTGTGGTGCGATATCCTCACATCAGTACTCGCAATCATCTATTTGCTGGCGTTTGCATGGTTCGCTTTTAAAATGGCATCGCTTTCAGTGATGAACTGGGAAGTCGGCGGTTCGGTCTGGCGACAACCAACGCCAGTTATCGTCAAAGTTAGCATGTTCATTGGTGCAGCCTTGATGATCTTACAGGCTGTTGTCAACACCCTTGCAGATATCAAAGCACTCAAGCAGTTGGGTCATTATGAGCATTGAATTAATCTCAATCCTGATGCTGGCGTCGTTTGTCGTCCTGATTTTGATATTAGGAATGCCGATCGGCTTTGCCACAGGTTTAATTGGGGTGGTATTTTGCACCGCCTTTGCAGATATCAACAGCTTGGCGATCGTTACCTTCCGGACCTATGGGTTTGTCAATTCTTACATCCTGTTGTCGGTACCCATGTTTTTATTGATGGCCTCGATTTTGGATAAGTCGGGGGTGGCTCATGATCTCTACGACGCTTTGAAAATATGGGCCGGCGGGTTACCTGGCGGGGTTGGCGTTATGACCCTGATCGCTGCATCAGTGATGGCGGCGATGACCGGAATTATTGGCGGCGAAGTAATACTGTTAGGGCTGGTGGCGCTGCCTCAAATGCTCAGGCTTGGCTACGACAAAAAACTCGCCATTGGTATAGTTTGTGCTGGCGGTTCATTGGGCACCATGATCCCGCCGAGTTTGGTGCTTGTTTTCTATGGGCTTACCACCTCGACGTCGATAGGCGATCTTTTTGTCGCATCCACCGTTCCTGGCATTATGCTGGCAATCCTGTACATCATTTATGTGCTGATTAAATGCGGCCTTGATCCTCGGCTTGGGCCGCCAGCCCCGTCAGAACTTAGAAACATATCTATCGGCCTGAAGTTTGCCGCTCTGAGTAAGGTGATACTCCCGCTATTCATCATATTTTCAGTTCTAGGCAGTATTTATTCTGGAATCACTTCGGTGAGTGAAGCGGCTGCAATGGGGGTTGTTGGCGTAGTGGTTGCAGCGGCAATTCGGCGGACACTGAATTACGCCATGGTTCGAGATTCTTTATTTACAACCATGTCTACCTGCGGGTTGTTGATATGGTTGTCAATCGGTGCCAATGCGATGGTTGGTGTATATAATCTTTTGGGGGGAATCGCTTACTTGAAATCAGTGATGGTTGGCTTGCCTTTTGCGCCCTTGGGAATCATCTGTTTTATGCTGTTTATTTTGATCCTTCTGGGTTGCTTTATGGACTGGTTTTCTATTATGTTGCTTACCATGCCAGTTTTTGCGCCAGTTGTAATCAGCCTCGGCTATGATCTTATCTGGTTTGGTATCTTGTTCAATATAACAATGCAAATCGGGTATTTATCGCCACCATTCGGACAGGCCGCCTTTTATTTAAAATCAGTAACACCACCAGACATAAGTCTGAATGAAATATTCAACTCCATGTGGCCATTTATGGGTTTACAGTTTATTGGCCTGGTGCTTGTCATGCTGATTCCTGATATCTCGCTGGGCCTGGGGCGTCTGTTACGTTAACAATTCAAAACAGTAAGTGAATTTTATGAAACCTGCATCGGGAGATAATCAGCAACAGTCTTATTTGGCAAATGGTTACCTGTTCCCTTTGCCGGCTCTGAGCACACAAGAAGCCAATGCTGCGCGCCGTGTTGTTGAGGCATTTGAAACCGAGCAGGGTTCCAAAATCTCAAAAAAACACCGGCACAAACCGCACCTGTTGATGCCGGTACTCAACGACATTATTCGATCTTCAAAAGTGCTGGATGCCGTAGAAAACATCATAGGCCCCAATATCTTGTGCTGGGAGTCTGTTCTGTTTATCAAAGAGCCCGGCGATCAGGCTTTTGTTAGTTGGCACCAAGATGCAACTTACTGGGGTTTGGAGCCGTTCGAGGTTGTCACCGCCTGGATCGCACTCTCGCCCAGCAACAAAGCCAGCGGCTGCATGCGGGTCATCCCCGCCAGTCACATTGGCGAGTTGACACCCCACGTAGACACCTTTGCGCCAAACAATATGTTGTCGCGTGGCCAGGAGTTAGCTGTTTCGGTAGATGAAACACATGCGGTCGATATAGAGCTCGCCCCGGGTCAAATGTCGCTGCATGACGTGAAGATAGTGCACGGTTCAGAGCCTAACCAGTCTGACGATCGGCGTATGGGTTTTGCCGTCCGGTACATCCCTACCCATGTCCAACAAGTTGCCGCTCAGGGTGATTCGGCCATGCTGGTGCGGGGCGTTGACAGGCATCAATTTTTTAGATCAGACCCAGCCCCAACGCAAGATTTTTCGGCTGCCGCCATGGCTGCCCATGAAGAGGCCTACCTCAACCGCATGAAAATAATGATGCGTCAGTAAGCCGATTTCGGCAAGTGGGATTTGCTTACTTGCTGTTGGCTTATTGCAAGCGATTGGCCAGCTCAAGCTGGCCGGCTGTGCGGGCCAAGGCGCGGCCCATGCGGTTCAGGGTTTCCATGGACATCAGTTGTGATGGCCCTGAAATACTGATGGCAGCGATGGCGTCACCGCTGTAGGGTGAGCAAATGGCGGCTGCCACGCAGCGCGCGCCGAGTTCGTTTTCTTCCAAGTCAAAGGCATAGTTGCGCTGCGCACTTTGCGCAATGTCATCTAAAAAAATAACGCGGTCGGTGATGGAGTTCGGTGTCCGGGCGGGCATGTGGCGGGGCACCATGCGCTCAAGTTCGGACGCCCCCAAATTAAGCAACAAGGCCTTGCCCAAGGCGGTCGAGTAGATCGAGTCGCGCTTGCCGATCATGGCCTCGGTGTGCTGCAGCCGGGTTGAGCCGACCATGTCAAGATAAACAATGTTCGGGCCGTCGCGAACCGCCAGGTTCACCGTTTCATTAAACTGACGCTGCAAGCGCCGCAGCGCCGGGTGTGCGGCGTCGCGGAGTTGCGTCATCTGGGCACTCAGGGGAGTCGCCACCGTGACGCGTTCACCAATCAGATAGCGCTCGGAGAGGTCGTCATACCCGACGAAACCAGAGGCACGCAGGGTGTAGAGGTAACGAAAAGTCGTTGTCTTGGGCAGCGCCGTACAGGCCGCCAGATCAGACAGTGTCATGGGCTCTTTGCTCGCCATCAAGGCATCCAGCAGCTGCATCGCTTTGTGCACGGGAGCTACCAAATAACGCCGGTCTAGAGTCATGGTTTATTCCTTGGCAAATCACCCCGCAGGATGCTCAAGCGCTTTTTTTAAAGCGCCTAGTACCCCCCCTAACAAATGAGCTTATACCCGAAGCTCTGGCGCGTCAAGCGACCACGTTCTGGTGTCACGTTCTGGGTTGGGCGGGCCGAGGTTTTGTCCAACCTGCGCAGTCTGTAGGATAGCCCTATGCGTAGTCCGGCTTTAGTCTAAAACCTCAAAGGAGCTCCGATGAAAGACGTCAACCCAGAACAACTCAAGCCCTTGAGTGCGGCCATC
>BJGT01000125.1 GCA_014190675.1 Comamonadaceae bacterium
CGAATGTCCTGCGGCTTGCCACGCCTGGGAATGATGGCAAAGCGCGAGGCTTGGTCGGGGTAAAACTTCACCACGTGTTTGCCCTGCTTGAGCAACTCGGGATCCCAGTAGAGCGGGAAGTCACACAGGATGGCGTAGTGCTCGGTGAAACACATGTCATGCGGCAGCCGTGGCCCCGGCAGCGGGATCGGTACGTAGTGCGCCAGTTGGTCGTGCCGGTCAACCACACCGTAGTGCATGTAGGGCGCATGCTTGGAGTAATTGAAAAAAAGCATCTCGCCAGTGGCCGCGTCGACCTTCATGTGGGCCGAGACGCCGTCCAGCGGCGACCAGGCTGGAATACCCTGCTGCTCCAGCGTGAAGGGGTCGAGCCGGTAGCCCTCGCCGCATTGGTAGTAGGACGTGAATGCGCGTCCGGCATGCACCACCACATCGGTGCTCGAGGCGTCTTTGATCGAGCCGTGCGCGCCCCAGCCAGGCCGGCTTGACAGGCTTGGGTTCTCCATCAGGCCGGCCCAGAGCCGTTTGCCGGCCTCCTGTTCTGCGCTGAGGCCCTTGGTCTGGACAAAGCGGTTGCGGTAGCTGGCCTGACCGTTTTTAAAAGCGATCAGGTGGATCATGCCGTCGCCATCGAAGGGGTGGTAGCGACCAATCGAAGGATAGACCGGGTTTTGTGTGTTGCGCAGGTAGATACCGTCTATATCGCTCGGAATACGCCCGGCCAGCACCGGCATGTCGGTGGCGTTGACCTCTTCAAGCAGCGGCGTCCAGGCGCCTTGCAAGTAGGGGTGGTCGCCGGCTTCTATCAGGGGTGCGAGTTGGCGGATCACTTTGGTGGACATGGTGCTTCCTTGGGGGTTTAGGCGGCGGGTTGGGAATAACTCACGTCATGAGGGCGCAGTGGCATGCGGCAGGCACTGCACAACACCTGGGGCACGAAGCGGTGACCGCAGGCTTTGTGCACTGGCAGGATCGAGCTGGGCAGGCGCAAATGATGGCGGCCAGCCCAAGTAGCGAAGCAGACCAGGTAGGCGAACAAATCCCGGCTGGTGGGCGTGAGCCGGTAGACGATGCGCCGCGCATCGGCGATGTCAGGTTGCGCCAGCAGCAGACCAGCGCTGACCATGCCGCTCAGGCGGCGTGCCAGGACGCTGCTGGCGATGCCCAGCACCAGGCTGAGTTGGTCAAAATAATGGCAGCCCAGCATCACTGCGGCCACGATCAGCAGCGCCCATCGGTCTACCCGCAAGCCCAGACCCATGCGTTGTGTGTCGTTGGCGGCGACTCGGGCGTTACGCCCGTGAGCCAGCGCATCATCCAGCAGTTCGGGCACTACTTTCAAGGTCAGACTCAGGTCGCTGAGCGTGGTTTTCTCAAAGCAGGCGGTGCAGGCCAGCACCGGTACAAACCCATGGCCACAGGGCTTGTGCCAAAGTTGCGCGGGCAGCGCCGTCACGCGGTTGCCCCAGCGTTTCTCCCAGACCCAAATCATCAGCACATGGTCATACAGCTGGAGTCCGGCCTGCGTCAGGTGGTAGGCATGGCGCTGCGGGCGCTCTTGGTAAATTCGCTGGCGCAGCAGGCCCAGCGAGACCAGCTTGGAGAGCCGCTGTGCCAGCGTCGAGCGGGGTATGTCGAGCCGGGTCTGCCAGTCTTCAAACCGTGTGAACCCGGTGAAAGCACCCATGACCACAGCCACGGTCCAGCGGTCGCCCAGCACCTTCAGGCCATGGTTGAGCGTGCTGCTTTGCAGCGCGTCACGGGTCAGGAGAAGGTCGAGCATGTCTTTGTGTGCAACAGCCCTGCCGGGCTCAGGCCGGGCAGGCCACGACAAAGCTCACCACGGTGGCGCAGGAGCCGCCGATGTTGAGCGTCTGGACGCGCTGCGCCCCTTCAATCTGGCAGTCACCGGCGCTGCCGGTGACCTGTCGCGCCGCGTCAAACAACATGCGCGTGCCGGTAGCGCCCACTGGGTGGCCGCAGCCGATCAGACCGCCACTCATGTTGACCGGGCAGCGCCCGCCAGGCTCGATGCTGCCATCTTCCACTGCCTGCCAGCTTTGGCCGGGCGGGGTCAGCCCCAGGTGGTCGATGGCCATGTACTCGGTGGTGGTGAAGCAGTCGTGGGTTTCCACGCCTTGCATGGCATCGATCCCGGCCACACCGGCGCGGCGCCAGGCGTCCTCAATGGTTTGGCGTACATGGGGGAAGACATAGGCGGCATCGGCGCTGCGCTCGAACTTGTCTTTGAGCCGCAGTCCGGCATTGCGGTGGCCCCAGCCGGCGATATGTGGCAGCCGCGCCAGCGTGCTGCCGCGGCGCTGGGCGTGGGCCCGGGCGAAGCTGGCCGAAGCCAGCACCACGGCGCAGGCGCCGTCGGTGATCTGACCGCAATCCTGCCGCCGGGTGCCGGGCTCGATGACCGGATTGGCCTGGTCGTCATCGGTGAAGCTCAGGTCATCGAAAGCCCACTTGCGGGTTTGGGCCAAGGGGTTGCGCCGGGCGTGGCTGTAGTTCAGCTCGGCGATGCGGTTCAAGTGCTTGCGGTCCAGCCCGTAGCGCTGTTCGTACTCCTGGGCCAACAGGCCAAAGGCGGCTGGCCACATGAAGGTGCAGTCGATGTCTTCATGGCCTTGCCAGGCGGCGGCGTTCTGGTTTTGCGACGCGACATTGCCCGGCAGGTTTTTGAACTCCTCGACCCCCAACACCAGCACGCAGTCGTAGCGGCCGGCTTCGATTTCGGCCATGGCGCTGAGCACGCCCAAGGACGACGAGGCACAGGCGCCCTCATGGCGCATGGCGGGCACGCCCCACAGCTCGGGCACCACTTGCGCCACCATGGCGCCCAGGTGGGCCTGCTGCCGCTGCAGTTCGCCAAATGCGTTGCCCACGTGGATGCTGGCGATCGACCCGGCGTCCAGCTCGCACGCCGCCAGGGCGCCCAGCGTGGCCTCTCGCGTGATGTCGGAAATATCCTGGCCCTGGCGGGACCAAACCTTGGCGAAATCGGTCTGGTAACCGCCCAGCACATACACGGGTTCACGCATGTTGGTCTCCTGCGCCCAGCCAGGGCAGTTGTTTGAATCGGTTCAATGCTTGTTGGTAATCGCGGGCCAGTTCATCCACCACCGAGGCCACGCTCGCCACTGCCTTGATCGGGCCCAGGCCCTGCCCGGCGGCCCAGACCTCGGTCCACTTTTTGCCAGCGAAGGACTGGTTGCTGTCGTACTGGCGGCCCGGCGCATCAGGCATGTTGTCGGGGTCCAGCCCTTGGGCGCGCAGCGAGGGTTTGAGCCAGCTGGCAGCAGTGCCGGTGACGCCAGCGCTCACCACCAGGTCGTCGATGCTGCTGTCCACCACCATCTGCTTGTAGTCCGCTGGCGCCAGGCTCTCGGCGGTGGGGATAAAGCGTGTGCCCATGTAGACCAGGTCGGCGCCGCTGGCCATGGCACCGGCCACACCCCAACCATCGCCGATGCCGCCGCCGGTGATGAGGTAGCCATCAAAAAACTCGCGCACAGCGCTGACAAAGGCAAACGGTGACAGGAAGCCGGTATGGCCGCCGGCGCCAGCGCACACACAGGCCAGGCCGTCGGCGCCAGCCGCCACAGCCTTCTTGGCCAGCCCGACCGAGATGACGTCGGCGATCACCAGGCCGCCATAGCCGTGCACCACCTCGATGGCTGGTTTCGGGCTGCCCAGCGCTGTGACCACTACCGGGGGTTTGAAGCGTGCCACCAGCGACAGGTCTTCCGCCAGGCGGGTGTTGGACGAGTGCGTTACCAGGTTGGCGCACCAGGGTCCGATGGTGGCGGCAGGTTGCGCATCGCGCGCCTGGGCCAGGCCTTCGGTGATCTGGTGCATCCAGTCGGCCAGCACCGACACCGGTCGCGCATTCGGCGTTGGAAAGGCGCCGATGATGCCGGCTTTGCAGGCAGCCAGCACCAGCTCGGGCCCCGAGATCAAAAACATCGGCGCTGCCACGACAGGCAGACGCAGGGCAAACGGCAAGGGGCGGTTCGCCAAAGTCATGGCATCTCCTGGTGGGATTGGGTGGACAGGGCCAGTTTCAGCAGCAGCCGTGCGAGGGCTGGCGCCTGCTCGATGGGGGTTTGATGGCCGGCATCATCGAGCCAGACCAACTGGGCTGCGGGGATCAAATCCGCCAGCTCTTGGGACAGGTGCGGTGGTGTGACCTTGTCCTCGCGCCCGCAGACCACCAGCACCGGCTGGGCAATGGTGGCCAGCATGGGCCGGTGATCGGACCGGGTCATGACGGCGCGGGTCTGCCGGATGGCGGTGACGGCACCGACCTCATGCATCATACGGCGCATGCCGTCAACCCAGCCTGCGTTGGCCAGGCTGTTGGGGTGCAGGCTGAACGGAATGACGCCCTCGACCGTGCGGGCAAAGTTGCGTTCAAACGCACCAATGGTTTTTTCGCGCAGCTGCATGGTTTCTGAGGTTTCGATGGCAGCAGACGAGTCGACCAGCGCCAAGGCCTGAACCCGATGGCCGTGCCGAGCCAGCAGCTCGATGGCCACATAGCCGCCCATGGAGAAGCCGCAGACGGTCAGGCTGGCTTCAGTCGGCAAGTCAGCCACCAGAGCCCACGCATCAGCGGCCATGGCCGGGATCGAGTCTTGCGTCAGCACATCGGCAACACGCACATCCAGTATCGGCTCCAGGTCAGACCGCACCGCATCCCAGATCGCTCCGGTGTTGAGCATGCCGGGAATTAGTAGCAGCACCGGCTTCATGCGGCCTCCGGGGCCAGCGTGCGGGCCTGTTCGCGCAGCTCGCGCTTGAGAATTTTCCCCACCGGGTTGCGGGGCAGAGCGTCAATCTGAAGCACATATTCGGGCAACTTGTAGGCTGCCACGCGCTGTTGGCTGCGCAGGAACTCCACCAGATCACCCAGCGACACAGTCTGCCCTGGTGCGCTGACCACACAGGCGCACAGCTTCTCGCCCAGTATCCGGTCTGGCACGCCCACCACCGCCACCTCCTGCACGCCGGGGCACGCCGCCAGCAGGCCTTCGATCTCCTCGCTGGAGATGTTCATACCGCCACGCATCACCAGGTCTTTCGACCTTCCCACATAGCGGTAGTACTGGAGTCGGTCACCGGCAATCTCGAACAGGTCACCGGTGCGGTAGAAGCCCTGTTCGTCAAATGCGCGGGCCGACATGTCTGGCGCATTGAAGTAGCCGCTGAACACGGTGGGTCCCTTGAAGCGCAGTTCGCCGGCCTGGCCGGTTCGAATGATGTCGGCGCCACTGTCGAGGTCAACCAGGCGGGTCTGGATTTTTCGGGCGGTGGAGACGCGCCAGTCAAAGCCGGGAACGCCGGCGCGCGGAAAGTACTGAGCGCGCAGGGCCGGGTCGGGGATGTCGATGTCGCTGCCGGACAGCGCAGCGCCTTCATTGGAGCCGAAGTAGTTGACGATTTGCACCCCATGCCGCTCGGCAAAACCGCAGACCATCCACTCTGACAGTGGCGCCGAGCCTGAGCCGATGCGCTTGAGGCGCTGAAAATCAATGCCGGCCAGCAGGCGCTCGTCCTGCAGAAGCATGTTCAAAATAGCGGGTGCGGCTACCGTGTAGTCGATGCGTTCCTCGCGCAACTGCTGCAGAAAGATCGGTAGGCTGAAGGGTTGGTGCTGCACCACCGTGCCACCCAGCACCAGCCAGGTCGCGAAGGCCGCAGACAGGCCTGACATATTGACCAATGGAAATGGGTTTAGCAGGCGGGCGCCAGGCTCCAACTGGCCTGCCTCAATGATGCTGGGCGGCACAATCAGCCACTCGTTGTGGCTGCGTGGCACGCCTTTTGGCGCGGCTTCAGTGCCTGATGTCCAGCAAATGCTGAACACATCATTGGCGGTGACGGCGGCGTCCTGTTCGGCCTGCGCCAGCTGTGCCTGGTGTTCAGTCGTCAAAGGATCGGGCCAGGTCGACTCGATGCCGACCACCCCGGCTGGCAGGTCGGGGCCCCAAGCCAGGACCGTGTGCATGCTTGGGTGGGCAGCGCTGAGCTGGCGGTACATGTCGGCTGCCAGGTGGGCATGGCCGGCGCGGCCGATCTGGGTGAAAGTGATGGCCGCCTTCGCTGCGGTGAGTGACAGAATATGATCCAGCTCATGTTCACGGTACTGCACGGGTACCGGCGTCACGACCACGCCAAGCCGGGCGCAGGCCAGGTACACCACGTACTGCTCCACACCGTTGGGCAGGTGTACCACCACAATGTCATCGCGACCTAGGCCATGGCGCAGCAGCAGCAGGCAAAAGCGGTCAGTCTCCTGCGCCAGCTCCCGCCAACTCAGGCGCCGCTGCGTGCCATGGGCAAAATCACTGCGGTTGCAGGCGTCGACCACGGCTTCGGCATCGCCGCGCGCGCTGACCTGCTGCACAAACAAGTCCCACAGGGTTTGCTGGCCCCACCAGCCCTTTGCAGTGTAAGCAGCGATGGTCTCCGGCTTGACCAGAACCATTTCAGTAGCCGCGCGCCAGGCGTTCGCCGCTGACCCAAGTGGCGTGAAAGCCGTTGGGCACGCGTTGCGGCAGGTGGATGCGGCAGACCGGGCCTTGGGCCACGTCGTGTGCGTCAAAGATGGTGACCCAGGAGCTCTTGCTCAGGTCATCCCACATGAAGCCGACCAAATAACCGTCGTCCTCGGCCTGCCAGTTGTCTTTGGGGGCGAAGGGGGCTTCGCTGAACCACTTGTGCACGCCGGCGTGGTAGGTCGTGCAGCTGTCTTTTTCAAGGTCATAGCGGGCGAAGCCACAGAAGCGCGGGTCTTCGGCGCGGTTGCTGCGGCCCATCAGCACGTTCCAGGAGTAGCGGGTTTTGTGGCCCTGCATCCAGGAGTTGATCACCGGGAACTCCTGGTTGATGATGTCGTCGATCACCCGCTCTTTGGTCTGGCCGGTGCGCAGGTTGAAGCGCCACTCAAAGAACATAAAGTCATGCTCCAGGTTGGCCAGCATCTTGGGGAAACGCTCCACATCAACCTTGCCGCGCATATCGGTCGGCAGCCGGAACGGTGTGCCGGTCATCACGATCTCGGTGCCGCCTTGGCCGTCGTCCTCTTCCCAGGCATTTGACGCGTGGTACATATAGGTCGGGTTGGCCTCAAACCAGCGGATCTGGTCCGGCGTGCCGTGCCGCGGCACCACGCCAAAGCGCGAGGGCAGGGTGTGGTGAAACTTCAGCTTGTGGCGGCCGGCGGCAAACGCGTCCATGTCGTAAAACAGCGGCAGGTCGTGCAGGATGGTGTAGTTGGGCGTGATCGCCATGTCGTGTGGCAGGCGCGGCCCGGGCAACTGCACCGGCATGAAGGTCTTGAGCTGACCCAGCCGGTCCATCACGCCATAGTGCATGTAGGGAGCCTCTTTGCCATAGGCAAAAAACAGGAACTCGCCGGTGCGCTCATCGACCTTGGAATGGGCCGAGATCGGCAGACCCACCAGGCGTGGGTCCACCGGCAGCCGGCCGACGGTGGACAGGTCGTTTGGGCGGCACTGGTAGACCGAGCCGCCCAAGTACCACATCGAGACCAAGTGGCCCGCGTAATACTTCACATCGGTATTCGATGTGTTCTTGACCGGCATATCGGGCCGGTCCTTGCGTGGCGGGTCCTTGATGCCCTGCCACAGCGCCGCGCCGGCACCAATTTCTTCTTGCAGGCTGTCGGTGATGACCCAGCGGTTTTGGTACTGCGCTTTGCCGTTGGAGAAGCGCACCGCGTGCAGCATGCCGTCGCCGTCAAACCAGTGGTAACGGCCGGGTGCCTCGAAACGGCGGTTAGGGCCGTTGCGCACGTACATGCCGGTCAGGTCTTTCGGGATTTCACCTTCGATGTCGGTCAGGTCGATCGTTAGTTCTTGGTCGATCGGCGCGAAGCCGCCATTCAGGACAGGGGTTTCGTTGTAGCCCATG
Organism: Comamonadaceae bacterium; assembly: GCA_014190675.1. Classification (GTDB taxonomy): domain Bacteria; phylum Pseudomonadota; class Gammaproteobacteria; order Burkholderiales; family Burkholderiaceae_C; genus Rhodoferax. Next base: position 7,945 of record BJGT01000125.1, read on the forward strand.
GTTGATTCCTCTACTTGGAGTTAACTGTGGCATCAGCCCGGGCGGGCCGACGCGATTGAGTGACACAGAAGCGGTTGGCCACAAATGCCAGGTGTGTCAGAGCGGCGTTGCCTGCAGGGTTCAGCCCGGTGACGTGGTAGTCGCTGTAGGCGGCGGCAAAATTGAGTGGCATGGCGCCGGTCAAGTTGATGGTGAGTTGGGCGCCGGCGCGGGCGTAGGCGTCCTCGGCCAGGGTGATGTAGGCCTCGTCGGTGGCATACACAAAAGCCGTGAGGCCACCGAATTCATGCACATCGCGCGTGGCCTGGGCCAGCGCATCATCGGCGTCGTCACAGGCGATCACAAAGCTGACCGGGCCAAAACGCTCTTCGCCGTACAGGTCGCGCTCGGCCTTGCTGACCTGCAACATCAAGGGTGTGCTGGTACGGGCGGCTGGCCAGTCCGGGTGCGGGTAGGCCTGCGGTGCCAACAACACGGTGCCGCGCTGTGCCCCCTGGCTTTGCAGCTCGGCGAGCAGCGCCAGCGTTTGTGGCGACTGCACCGTGGCCAAGATCATGGCGGCTTTTTTCGGGTCACGCGTGAGCGCCGCCACCGCATCGGCCAGGCGCTTCGCCACCTCGTCAAAACTGACCAGGCCCTGTGGTGTTTGCACCCCCGCGGCAGGCACATAGATGTTCTGCGGGCTGGTGCACATCTGGGCGCTGAACAGGCACAGCGTGGTGGCCAGACTGCGCAGCACTGCGTCCAGATCGGTGACCGACGCCAGCACCACCGTGTTGCAGCCGGCGGTCTCGGTAAAGCTCAGCGCCGGGTGGGCGTTTTGCTCAACCCACTGGCCAAAGCGCACGCTGCCGGTGAAGTCAACCATCGCCGTTGCCGGGTGCTTGACGAGTTGCTTGCCAATCGGCGCGGCCTGGCTGTCCAGGGCCAGCGTGACCAGGTTCGGGTCAAAGCCCGCTGCCTGCAACACCTGGCGGAACACGCGCACCGTCAGTGCCATGGGCAGCACGGTGGCCGGGTGCGGCTTGACGATGACGGCGTTGCCGGTGGCCAGGCTGGCCATCATCGAGGGCCAGGCGTTCCAGGTCGGGAAGCTGGCACAGGAAAAGCAGACCGC
>BJGT01000126.1 GCA_014190675.1 Comamonadaceae bacterium
CAGATGGCAGTGTCACCGAACAAATCGCCTGGTTTATTGAGGAATCGATTTTGCCCAGCGTTCAAGTCCTGATCGATCTGCACTCTGGTGGCAGTTCCCTGAGCTATATCCCGGCGGCGCTGGCGCGACGCTCGTCAGACCCGGCCGCCTTGGCTGAAACCATTGCTCTGCTGCGTGCCTTTGGTGCACCAATCGCCTACCTGTCGAATGTGCCGCAAGGTGCGCAACGCACCTCTTCGGCGGCCGCCGCTCGCAAAGGGGTGCGACACCTGGGCACCGAGTTGGCCGGCGGCGGACAGGTGAGCGCCGCCGCCCTGCGGACCTGCGAGGCGGGCCTCAGGCGCGTGCTGCACCATCTTGGCGTTCTGCAGGCGCCGCACCCCGAACCGGCGCCACCAACCCGGCTGCTTGAAGTTGTGGGCGCCGACTACTATGTTTACGCGACCGAGGACGGCCTGTTCGAGCCCCTGGTCGAACTCGGCGAAAGCGTGCACGCGGGCCAAGCTGCTGCGCGCATCCACAGCCCCGCCACGCCCTGGCGCGAGCCCGCCGTGGCCTGCTTTGAGCGCGCTGGATTGGTCATCTGCAAGCGGGTGCCCGGGCTGAGCCAGCGCGGCGATTGCCTCTTCCACCTGGGCAGTGACTGCGCGGGCTGAAAAACCAGCCGGTTTAGCCAGGCATAGCCGGTCCGCAGGCAGACATTTAGTCCGCCACCGGCGTGAGCAAGGGGCGTCCGGCCAAGAAGGCTGTCAAGTTGGCCAGCACCAGATCAAAGGCATCCCGCCAAGTCTCCTCCGTACTGCCGGCGATATGCGGCGTCAGCACCACCCTGTCCATGCCCAAGAGCGCTGCCGGAATACTCGGCTCGGCCTCAAACACATCCAGCGCAGCACCACCCAGCCGGCCGGCCACCAGCGTCGAGACCAGCGCGTTTTCGTCGACCACAGAACCCCGCGCAATATTTACCAGAACCCCCTGCGGGCCGAGCGCATCAAGCATCGCTTGGTTGACCAGGTGCCGGGTGGCAGCACCGCCAGCGCAGGCCACCAGCAGGCAATCCGCCCAACGTGCGAGTTGCAGCGGAGATTCAAAATATTCATACCCCAAATCAGGTCGGCGTTGCCGGTTGTGGTAGCCAATCGGCATGTCAAACCCAGTGGCTCGGCGAGCAACAGCTTGGCCGATGTCGCCCAGCCCAAGAATGCCAAGCCGCAAGCCTGACACACGCCGGGTCAGGCCGATCGTCTTTTTGCCCCAAATACCCGCGTGCGCCAAGCGATCTGCCTGCGCAATGCGGCGCATCAGGGCGATCAGCAAACCCATCGCATGGTCGGCCACGCAGTTCGAAACCACACCCGGGGTGTTGCACAAACCTATGGCACGTTCGTTCAGGGCAGGCCGGTCAACCCGGTCATAACCAACGCCAAAACAGGCCACCAGGCGCAGCCCGGGAAGTTGTCGCACAGTTTGCGCATCAATGCCCACCAGGCCCGTGGTGACTGCTGCCCCAGCCCCGGCGGCTTGAGCCAGCAGCCGAGCCCGCTCAGTCTCATTGCTCACACCTCCCAGATCATGCACACGGTACAGGGCGCGCAGCTCGAGCACCATCCAATCAGCCAAGCCGCCAATCACCACCAGTTCGGGGCGCGTGTCAGGCTGATTCAAAATAGGCATCGGGAGGTCTGCAAGCAGATGGTGCGACTCATTGACCTGGCCAAACCGGCGTACGCCAAGCCGGGTGGTCGGCAATTTCACCACCCACCAGGCGAAAATAGTGGTCCTGGATCAGGCGAGTGACAGGCCCGGGCTGCCCGTCCCCCACCGCAATCCGGTCAACCGCCACAATGGGCACCACCTCCTGGCCAGAACCGCACAAAAACGCTTCCTCGGCAGCCAGCAACTCGGTGCGGTCAACCCGCCGCTCTTGAACCACGAGCCCATGCACCGTGCGGGCAGCTTGGATCACCGTATCACGGGTGATGCTCTCCAAAATATCGCTGGCGCCGTCCGGCGTGATCAGTTGCCCCCCGCGAACCAAAAAAACGCAGGCTCCAGTGCCCTCGGACAACTTGCCATCGGCACTGAGCATCAGTGCGCCGTCGTATCCGTCCAGGCGTGCCGTCAGTTCAGCGGCTCGGTTGTTGACGTAATTGGCAGTACTCTTGACCCGCGGCGGCAGCGCGTTGTCGGCGATGCGCTGCCATGAACTCACCGCGACCCGCACGCCACTTTGCAAAAACTTGCCGGGCCCGCGCTTAACCACACCAATCACCAGCCCCACTGGCCCGGTCACAGTCAGTTCGTCGTCGCCGTCGATGTAGGCAATCATGCGGATGTGTGCGTTCTCGCGAATAGCGTTGGCACGCAAGGTACGCAGCAAGCAGTCTCCCAGAAAGGGCGCATCAAAAATTCGCTCGTAACGCATCACCTTCATGCCATAACGCAGGCGCTCGAGGTGCTCGCTGAGGCGAAAGATATAGAGCTGCTGGTGCTCAGCATTCCAATAAGCCCGCAGACCCTCAAACACACCAAGCCCGTATTTGACAACCGCCGAAAAAGCATGAATTTTTGCTTCGCCGTACGGAACGATATCGCCGTTCAAACACATGAAATCGCAGGTGCTCATCGGATAAGTCCGCCAGGTTTGATCCCGCAGGCGGTCACTTTTCGGTCAAGAATTACCATGCTTGGCTCCTGATTGGATGACATGGAGGGGCAACGTGGCTGGGCGTTGGTGCTTGGCTTTTGCATGCATCCGGGGCACCTTAATCGATTTGTACAGACCGGTCAACAACCAATTTTTTTCAACCAGTTTTGCTCGACCAGTATGGTTCTACTTTGTTAACTTCTGCCCTGGACCCGGCGTAGGATCAAGCGAGTCCGATCTTTGGTGGATCGGGATTTTGCCGGCCGGCCCCAATCCACACAGCAGCCATGAGACCAGACGCCATTGATTTTCGAAGTGACAACTCAGGTTGCGCTGCGCCAGAACTTATTGAAGCGATCAACACTGCCAACCGCGGAACTGCGCTCGGTTATGGTGGCGACGCGTTAACCCAGGCCTTGCAGGATCGACTGGCAGAGGTGTTTGAGACACCGTTGCGGGTATTCCCGGTTCCAACGGGTACGGCGGCTAATGCTGTTGCGCTGGCTGCTTCATGCACCCCCTTTGGCGCTGTCTATTGCAGTGCACTGGCGCACATCAACACCTCGGAATGCAACGCCACCAGTTTTTTCGGCGGCGGCACCAAACTCGTGGCGGTCGATGGACCACACGGGAAAGTTGACGCCAAGGCCCTGGAAGACGCAATCCTTAGCGCGGGAGTAGGCCTGACACACAAAAACCAGCCCTGTGCCGTGAACCTGGTACAGGCCACCGACATGGGTGCAATTTACCAAACCGACGAGCTCGCTGCGGTCAGCGCAGTGGCCCATGCGCATGGCCTGAAGGTTCACATGGACGGCGCACGCTTTTCCAATGCCTTGGTGGCACTAGGGTGCACCCCAGCCCAGGCCAGTTGGCGTGCCGGCGTCGACCTGCTGTCACTTGGCGTGACAAAAAATGGCGGCCTGTTGACCGATGCGATCGTTGTCTTCGCCCCAGACACTGCTGCCAATATTGAGTTCCATTTGCGTCGGGCCGGGCTGGTTTGGTCAAAGATGCGGTTCGCTTCGGCACAGGTCATGGCCTATGTCGAGGACGACCTGTGGCTGCGCCTGGCGCGCCAAGCCAACTTCGCGGCAGCCCGTATCTCAGCGCAGATTGACGGACTCCGCGGCCTCAGACTGATCGCCCCGGTCCAGGCCAACGAGCTGTTTGTCGAGTTACCTGAGTCAGCGTTGGCAGGCCTGGACAAAGAGGGATTTTTGTTCCATCGGCGGGGATCCGCCGTAGCCCGTTTCGTGTGCCGCTGGGACACCACCGAGGCCGAATGCGCCGCCCTGTGCGCCGCCATCGATCAGCTGCTCCGGGACAGCCCCAGTACCTAAGGCCGCTGTGAGACACCCAGCAGCGTTGGGCTTGTGGTTCGTGATCAGGCGCTTGGCAGGCTGGTAAACGCCGCATCGAGTGCATCGGCGAGGCGGTCGATGATCAGGTCGAGGTCCTTGTCTTGCACCGTGAACGGCGGAGCCAAAAGAATATGGTCGCCGCGGCGGCCATCGATGGTCCCACCCATGGCATAGACCAACAAGCCGCGCGCCATCGCCTGCTCACGAATGCGGGCGTTGAGTTGCAGTGTTGAATCAAACGGACTTTTATCGCCTCGGTCAGCCACGATTTCAAAGGCCTGCAGCAAGCCACGGCCCCGGATATCGCCCACATGCCTATGGCCACCCAAAGCCGCCTCGAGTCGGCCGCGCAGCGCATGACCTTGAATCCGGGCGGCATCAACCAATTGGTCGCGCTGCACGATGCGCTGCACTTGGAGCGCTGCGGCGCAAGCAACTGGATGCCCCATATAGGTGTGGCCGTGCATAAAGCGGCCGCTGCCCCGCGCAAAAGCATCATGGATTTTGCGTTGCACCAAAACCGCGCCTATCGCTTGGTATCCACCCCCCAGACCCTTGGCCACGGCCATCAGGTCGGGAACAATCCCCTCCTGCTCAACGGCGTGCATGGCGCCTGTGCGGCCCATACCGCACATGATCTCGTCGGCGATCAACAAAACACCGTGACGCTCGCAGACCGCGCGTACACCCTTGAAATAGCCCGGTACCGCCGGCACTGCGCCCAGAGTTGCGCCAACCAAGGTCTCGACACAAAAGCCGATCACATTCTCGGGGCCCAGGCGAAAAATTTCCGCCTCGAGTTCGCCCACCAGTCGCAGGCCATATTGCTCTGCAGATTCATGCAGAAGTCGGTCTCGGTACTCGTAACAGGGCGCCACATGGGTCACATCAAAGAGCAGCGGTGCAAACTGAGCACGGCGCATGGCATTGCCACCCACAGCCAAAGCACCCAAGGTGTTGCCATGGTAACTTTGCCGACGGCCAATGAAATGGCGGCGCTGAGGCTGACCGATTTCGACGAAATATTGGCGCGCCATCTTCAAGGCAGCCTCCATCGCCTCAGAGCCGCCCGACACCAAAAAAACATGCGACATGCCGGCGGGGGCCCGCTCTAGCAAAATCTCGGCCAATTCTTCTGCAGCGCGGCAGGTGAAGAAACTGCTGTGCACATAGTCCAACCGCCCCAGCTGGGCAGCCACAGCTGCAATCACCTCGGGGTGGTTATGCCCCAAGCAGGAAACCGCAGCGCCGCCACAAGCATCGATATAAGTTTTGCCGTTGGTATCGGTGATTTCAAGTCCGCTGGCCGAGGCTGCCTCGGGCATAAGCGACTGGGTGTGACGGTGAAACACATGGGTCATGGGGGAGGCCTCCAAACCTGTTGCCAGCCGTGATTATGGGTAATTGGTGGCACCGTCGGATCAATGATGCGCGATACCCCGGGGTGAAGTGGCCTGTTTGGTGCCGGGGTTCGGGTTAGCATGCCTTACTCGATAGATCGGGGCAAAAATGAAAATAACGGATGTAGAGACTATTTTGCTGCGCCTTCCCTTGGTCCAAGAGATCGGTGACGGTTGCCAGACTATTTGTGTGATTCGAGTCCACACCGACGAAGGCATCGTGGGCGTGGGCGAAGCGCATACCAACCCGCTGGCGGCTCAAGCCATCATTGATTCGCCAATGTACTCGGTATCGGCACAGGGCCTTAAGCACCTGCTGGTGGGCGAAGATCCGCGTGACATCAACCGTCTGTGGGACAAGATGTACAAAGCCAGCCAGACCTACGGGCGCCGAGGCCTGTTGATGCACGCCATGTCGGGCGTCGATATTGCGCTTTGGGACATTCTGGGCAAAGCCTCGGGACTGCCGATCTACCGCCTGCTCGGCGGCGCGCGCAAGCGCGAGCACCTGGCCTACGCCTCGGATTTGTCGCAGCCCACGATTGAGGGCACCATTGACTTGGCGCTGCAACACAAGGCGAGCGGCTACCGGGCGATGAAGTTCGGCTGGGGTGCCCTAGGCAAAGACCGAAAGTCCGATATCGCCATCGCCGCCAGGCTACGGCAGGCACTCGGGCCTGATTTCGACATCATGATCGACATGGGATTTTCTGTGCCGCTTGACCATGCCATTCAGCTTGGCAGAGCCTATGCCGAGCAGGATTTGTTCTTTTTGGAAGAACCGCTGTCGCCAGATGACATCGGTGGTTTTGCCAAACTCGTAGCCGCTTCGCCCACGCCGATTGCCACCGGCGAAAAAGCCTCCCATGAGTTCGATTACTTGGACCTGATGGACCGAGGTGGTTTGCGCATCATTCAACCCGACATTGCGCGCATGGGCGGTATTTCAGCGATGATTCGGGTGATCGCCCACGCCGAGGCCCGCAATGTGCGCGTGATACCGCACTGCTGGTCAACCGACATCCTGGTGGCCGCCACACTGCACTGTATTGCCACACTGCGCGACTGCCCCTATCTGGAGTACAACGCCACCGCCAATCCGCTTCGCACCGACCTGTTGGTGAATCCGATCCGCCCCAACAAGGGCACCATCACCGCGCCCGAAAAGCCCGGGCTGGGCATCGAACTGCGCGAAGACACGCTCAAACGTTTTCGCTGGCAGCCCTGAACGCTCTTAAGCGGCTGACAAGGAGAAGGCAGTCAGGGGATTTAAGTGACTTATTCAATTGGAAAAATCCGCGCTTTTACTACCGGAGACTGTTGAATTCGGGTGCCCCGGGGGCCGGCGTTGGGCCGCCGTCAGAGGATCGGGGGCAACACGTGGTGATTCATAAAGCCCCGCAACAAGGCGATGTGATATCGGTGCCGGTAATGCATCTGGGCAAATCCGGTCTGCGAATAAAAAACGATATCAAACTTGTCGGCGAGATCCTTGAGTTCAAACGACGCACGGTGCCGATCGAAGGGATTTGTTACCGACATCTGCGGATGCGCTGATGGCCAAACCAGCAGCATAAAGTCCGCCCGATACAGCGAAAAGTTGATGATCGAAATGACATCCGAATACAGGAAGTGTTCGGCGACGTCGAGGCCGACGATCAGGCTGTAGTTCTCATCGAACCCCTCCTTGTAGTAGTCGAGGATGTCGCGGTCGATGATCTCTTCATAGCCCTTCTGCCGCAGCCGCTGGGGCTCATCGCTCGAAAAGATCTTCTGCACCGCCCGCAAATGCGGCCGCAGCCCGGTCTGTTGCATGATCGAACCGAATTTACCCTCACCGCAGCCGAGTTCGAGGATGGTCTGCGGCTTGACCGACTTGACAAGAACCGAAAGGCATGGATCGAACTTATTAGACGAGTTTCCGAGCATGGCGAGTCCTGACGAGACAGTGGGATAGGTGAAGGAGAAGGTCTCTTGCAGATTTCATAGATTACTATCGGCGGTTTTCGAGATAGGCCTCGAGAGACAAGAGTTGTTGCTCCAAAAAACCGAGGTGATCGGGAAACAACTCGGGATCGTGAAGGTCGGCCAAGCTTTCAGAGCCAATCAGCGATCCGAGCTTATTCTGCTCGCGTAGGAAGATTGACTTTGCCGGATGCAGCACCCACTTTTTCCACGGTTTGAAGCTTCCTTGGTGTTTGAGGTACAAGAAATCCCCGCTCGCATACAGCGCCTCGTAGTCGTCAATGGCTTTCCAGCTGGCCTGCCCGGCCATATCGATGTGGCACCTGTCGCCACATTCGGTGAAGACGCCCAATTCCCGGTCGGCGAGGACTAGGCACATCAGATCCTGCTCGGCATAAGCCAGTCGTTCCCGATGCACTTGAAAGCCGCTGAGCAACCGCTCATAGAGCGCAAGTTGCTCGTAACGCACCACGTCGAAATAGAGAATCTTGGCGTCAGGAAGGAGGGAGTTGTGCGGGTGGTGCTTTAAGTCGTCGCCCAGTCCGCCTCCCTGGTCGGCCGGCACGCAGAATGCGGCGACAGGTGCCATCTCATTGGAGCGGATGCTCATTTCGACTCCGTCGAGGAAGTTGATCAAGCGGTTCCCGAAGATCATGCCGCAGTCGAGCACAATCAAATGTCGGTAGGCTTTCAATACTTTTGGCAGAATTACCTTATATAAGATTGCTTCACTGAAGTGATAGCGCTTTACGTAGTCGCTGAAGATGTTTCCTTGGAGCGTGATGGTCTGGAGCAGTATCTCCGGGTATCGGCACCTCACGCCGGCCTCAAAACGCTGGAGTATCGCGGCGACCTTGGCGTCTGCTGCGCCCGTGCCCACCAGATACACCAGCGTGACCGGCACTCGACTGGCGCCAAGGACCTCGATCCCCCGAGTTCGACACCAAATGGCGCAAGTTATTGATTCATATAGGGCTCAGTTCAAATTTGCCACTACAAAAGGCTCAACTGGGCGTTTTGCGTCGGTTTTCTGATGTTCAAAGCCTGCAGAACGTCTGCCTGGGAGTCGTTAATGGTGGAGATGCCTGAGATGGGCTCTGCCTTGTCGATGCGCACCCTATGGCGCTGAATCTTGCGCAGCTCTGCAAGGGCCCTTTGCGGCGACAGATCACTTTTGGCCAGCTTCAGCCTTTGGCGCATCACGCGGTAAACAATCAAGGCCAGGAAACAAACCAGCGCATGGGCGCGAATTCGCTCGGGCAGGCGGTGGTACACCGGTGCGATCTCGATTTCAGACTTAAGCACCCTAAAGCCGCGCTCAATATCGGCCAGAGCCTTGTAGCGCTGCACCACCTCTGGCGGCGTCAAGTCGGCCACGTTGGTCACCAGCAGCAGCTTGCCGTCCATCAGCTCGGCCTGCTTGAGCGCAGCCTCGTCTACGGTGTAGCTGAACAAATCGCTTTTGAGATCGACTTTGACTATTTTTGCCAGATTCGCCTCTTTGACCTCGTGGTACAGCCGCGCCTTGGCGCCACTGTCAGAGAGCTTGCGACCCCGACTCGCTTGACCACTGTCCTGCCCCTCGAGCTTACCGACCCAGTCCTGTGCCTGGGTCTGCAGG
>BJGT01000127.1 GCA_014190675.1 Comamonadaceae bacterium
CACGGTCTATGCCACCATGCAGGACAGCGACGAGTTGGTGGCCATTGACCTGCCCACCCAAACCCTCAAATGGCGACGCAAAACCGGCGCCCTGCCGGCCGATGTGTTTGGTACGCCAGATGACAAGTTCTTGCTGATCGGTTTGACCGGCGGCGACGGCGTCGAGGTCTATGACCTGAGCGCCGGCCAGGCGCAGTTTGTCAAGCTCATCAAGACCGGCGAGGGCGCCCATGCCTTTCGGGCGGCGGGCGACAAACGGCATGTGTATGTCAGTAACCGGGTAGCCAACAGCATCAGCAAAATTGACCATCAGACGCTGGCCGTGGTGGAGAGTTTTGCGGCACCTGGCGGGCCGGACTGCCTGGAGCTCTCGGCCGACGGGCGCTGGCTCTATGTGGCCTCGCGCTGGGCTGGTAAGTTGAGCGTCATCGATACCCAGACCCGGCGCTTGGTGCGCCAGGTGCGGGTAGGCAAGTCGCCCCATGGTGTCTGGACCTTGGACCATGCGCCACGCCAGTAAATCCGCGGCGCTGGCGATTGCGCTGGTCGGCCCGGTGGCGTGGGCGGCCTGTGACAAACCGGTTTATTTGACCTTTGACACCGGGCACATGGAGGTGGCCCCCCTGATCGCCGAGGTGCTGCAGCGCCAAGCGGTGCGGGTGACTTTTTTTGCCGCCAATGAGCGCACCAAAGTAGGCGATGGCAGCCTGGGCGAGCACTGGGCACCCTGGTGGCGCGAGCGGGCCGCTGAGGGCCATGAATTTGCCTCCCACACGTGGAGCCATGTGTATTGGCGTGCTGACCTGCCCGGCGCTGCGCCGCGGTTCAAGGTGCAGGCCTCTGCCGGTGCCCAGCAGGGCCTGTTGCTGAACTGGGGGGCAGCCGAATACTGCCAGCAAATCCAGCAGGCCGGCGACCGGCTGCAGACCCTGACTGGCAAAAAACCACTGCCGCTGTACCGTGCCCCAGGCGGCAAGACCTCGCCGCAGTTGCTGGCCGCCGCCAAGGCCTGCGGCTATGCCCATGTGGGCTGGGCAGCAGCCGGTTTTTTGGGTGACGAACTGCCCAGCGACAAGTTCAGCAACCCGCTTCTCTTGGCCAAGGCCCTGCGCGATATCCGCAGCGGCGACATCCTGGTTGCGCATCTGGGCATTTGGTCGCGCCAGGAGCCCTGGGCCCCGGCCGTGCTGGAGCCCCTGCTGATGGGCCTCAAGGCCCGCGGTTTTTGCTTTGCCACACTGCGCGAACACCCAGCCTACCGGGCCTGGGTGGAGGCCAGCGGCTGATTCGGGCAGCACCATGGAGCGGTTCGCTGAGATGTTCTCGGGCTTGCAAGGCCTGCTGTTTGAGCAGCTTTTGCAGCCGGTGATGTTTGCTGCTGGCCTGGGGCAGCTGCTTGGCGACGGCTTTGATGCCACCGGCTGGCTCTTGGTGGGCCTGCTGCAGCTGCTGGTGATGGTCTCAGTGATTGGCCCGCTGCAACGCTGGCGTCCGGTTGAGCCACTGAAAGACCGGACCAGTCTGCGCACCGATGTCATCTACACCCTGGTGCACCGGCTGGGCCTGTTTCGCGTGGCGGTATTTTTTGCCCTTGAGCCCCTGCTCAGCGAGCTCTTTGGCCTGGCCCGGGTCGCTGGTTTTGGCACGCTGCACCTCGATGCCTTTTGGCCCGGAGTGAGCGATCAGCCCCTGGTAAGTTTGCTGCTCTACCTGCTGCTGCTTGACGGCTTGAATTACTGGCTGCATCGCGGCCAACACCGGTGGCACTGGTGGTGGCAGTTGCATGCCCTGCACCATGCGCAGCAGCAAATGACTCAGTGGAGCGACAACCGCAACCATTTGCTGGACGACCTGATTCGTGACCTGATCCTGATTGTGGTGGCGCAGTGCATCGGCATTGCGCCGAGCCAGTATGTGGCAATCGTGGCGCTGACACAGCTGAGCGAAAACCTGCAGCATGCCAACCTACGCCTCTGGTTTGGCCGCTTCGGCGAGCGCCTGTGGGTCAGCCCGCGCTTTCACCGCATGCACCATGCAGTGGGCTCTGACGAGCGCCAGAACTGTAATTTTGCGGTCCTGCTGCCCTGCTGGGACATGCTGTTTGGCACAGCCAACTTCGAGCACCGCTACGAAGCTACCGGCGTGCGCGACCAGTTCACTCAGGGGCGAGACTATGGCCGGGGGTTCTGGGCCCAGCAATGGCTCGGTCTCAAACGCTTGGCAGGGCGTGCATGAAGCGACGCGGCCAAGCCCTGGCCTGCGGCCTTCGGCGAGGTGCGAAACTTGGCGCAGCGGCGGCCCCTGCGGCGCCACCATCCAACCGAGTCTGTTCTGAATGAAGCCCAACCCACTGCAAACCACGCCGACGCCGCCCAGCGCCATCGGCTTGATCATCATCGGCGATGAAATCTTGTCCGGCAAGCGGGCCGACAAGCACCTGCCCAAAACCATAGATTTGCTCAAGGCGCGCGGTCTGGCGCTGGATTACGCCGACTATGTGGGCGACTCGCCCGAGCGCATTACCGCCACCCTGCGGCGCGCCTTTGCATCTGGTGACCTGGTTTTTTCCTGTGGTGGCATTGGTGCAACGCCGGATGACCACACGCGTCAATGCGCCGCCCGTGCGCTGGGCCTGGACTTGGTTTTGCACCCCCAGGCCGCGGCCATGATCCGTGAGCGCATGCAGGATGTGGCGCTCGAGCAGGGCTTGGTCTATGAACCCGACCGCCCGGACAACCTGCATCGCCTCAACATGGGACTGTTCCCGGCCGGAGCTGGGATCATTCCGAACCCTTACAACAAGATTGCGGGGTTCAGCTGCGGCTCGGTGTATTTCGTGCCCGGTTTTCCGGTGATGGCCTGGCCCATGATGGAGTGGGTGCTAGACACCCATTACACGCACCTGTTTCAAAACGCGGCCTGGATCGAGCAATCGGTGATCGTCTTTGGTGCCATGGAGGCAACACTCACGCCGCTGATGGAAACCATTGAGGCCGATTTTGTTGGCATCAAGGTGTTCAGTCTGCCCAGTGTCGACCACCCTGAATACGGGCGCCATATTGAGCTTGGCGTGAAAGGCCGCCCCGAACTGGTGATCCAGGCCTACCCGGCCCTGCTGGCCGGCTTGCGAAGTTTTGGGGTCAAACTTGGCCCTGAATTGGTGCAAAAATAAATGCACTTTTTTAGTGCGTGAATAACGATCTAAAAAAGTGCATCAACCTCGCCAAAGATTTAGCCGCGCCGACGCCGGGCGCCTAAGCCCCTGAAACACAAGGCAAAATACCCGAGTGGCTTGACTGCTCGCTGGCTGCCGGCTTGGCACAAAACCTGCACTCACGGGCCAGGCAACTTTTTTAACAATGACATACACAGGAGTATTTGATGGCCAAGACCGTCGCAGACGTCATGACAATGGTGAAAGACAACGAGGTCAAGTTTGTTGACTTCCGCTTCACCGACACCCGTGGCAAAGAGCAGCATGTCACCGTACCGGTGTCCCATTTCACGGAAGAAAAATTCACCGCCGGCCATGCTTTTGATGGCTCTTCTATTGCTGGCTGGAAAGGCATTGAGGCCTCAGACATGCAACTCATGCCCGACCCCAACACCGCCAATCTGGACCCCTTCTTTGAAGAAACTACGCTGTTCATGCAGTGCGATGTGGTCGAGCCCAGCGACGGCAAGTCTTATGACCGTGATCCCCGCTCGATTGCCAAGCGGGCCGAGGCCTACCTCAAGGCTTCCGGCATTGGCGACACGGCCTTCTTTGGCCCCGAGCCTGAGTTCTTCATTTTTGACAGCGTGCGCTGGAGCAATGAACCAGGCAAGGTGTTCTTTGAGGTCGACGAATACGAGGCCCCCTGGAGTTCGGGTGCCAAGCTCGAAGGCGGCAACCGCGGCCACCGTCCCACTGTCAAGGGCGGCTACTTTCCAGTGCCCCCGGTCGACAGCACCCAAGACATGCGCGCTGAAATGTCGCTCATTCTTGAGTCGCTGGGCATCCCGGTTGAGGTGTTCCACCATGAGGTGGCAGGCGCTGGCCAAAACGAGATTGGCACCCGCTTCAGCACGCTGGTGCAGCGCGCCGACTGGACTCAGGTGCTGAAGTACGTGGTCTGGAACGTGGCAAATGCCTATGGCAAAACAGCCACCTTCATGCCCAAGCCCTATGCGGGCGACAACGGCTCGGGCATGCATGTGCACCAGTCGATCTGGAAAGACGGCAAGAACCTGTTTGCTGGTGACGGCTACGCTGGGCTGAGCGACTTTGCCCTGTACTACATCGGCGGCATCATCAAGCATGCGCGCGCCCTGAATGCCATCACCAATCCCGGAACCAACAGCTACAAGCGCCTGGTGCCCGGTTTTGAGGCACCGGTCAAGCTGGCCTACAGCTCGCGTAACCGCTCGGCCTCGATCCGCATCCCGTTTGTGGCCAACCCCAAAGGCCGCCGCATCGAGGCGCGTTTTCCTGACCCGTCGGCCAACCCCTATTTGTGCTTTTCGGCGCTGATGATGGCCGGCCTGGATGGTGTTGAAAATAAAATCCATCCGGGTGAGGCTGCCACCAAGGACCTCTACCATCTGCCCCCCGAAGAAGACGCCAAGGTCCCCACCGTGTGCCACAGCCTTGACCAGGCACTGGGCTACCTGAACGAAGACCGCGCTTTTCTGACCCGTGGGGGGGTCTTTACCGACTCTATGCTTGACGCCTACATTGACCTCAAGATGGCTGAGGTCACGCGCTTTCGTATGGCGCCGCACCCGGTCGAGTACGACATGTACTACTCGCTGTAATGGGCGCAGGCAAGCCTTAATCGCTTTTCGCCTAGCAACAAAAAAGGACGGCTGATGCCGTCCTTTTTTGTTGCCAAACAGGGCTCTAGCCGTAGGGCAGCCGCATTTGTCGCATACTCCCTGACCATGCTGTTCATGCTGAAATCTGCCCACTCCGCAGCCATCGCGCTGTGCTTGGGCCTCTACATACTTGGGTACGCGAGCGCCGGCTCCGCCCAGCAGCCAATTTACCGCTGCGGCAACGAATTTACCAACACCGTCTCCGACCCCTTGGCCCGGGGTTGCCAACGTGTCGAGGGTGCCAGCGTTAGTGTGCCAGCGCCGCGACCGCTCAAGGCGCAACCGGCAGCCCTGCCTCGGGCCGGGACCACGCCCCAGGGTGGCCCGATAGCAGGCGCCCGGGTCGATACCCAGGAACAGCGGGCCAGAGACGCTGATGCGCGACAAATTTTGTCCGCCGAGCTCAAAAGAGCCGAGGCACGTCAGCTTGAGTTGCAGCGTGACTACAACCAGGGCGAGCCCGAGCGCCGGGCTGACGAGAGCCGAAACTACCAAAAATACCTGGACCGGGTGGCCGAAATCAAGGCCAGCCTGGCGCGCAACGAGAGCGATATCGCCAGCATCAGGCGTGAACTCGCCCGCCAGCAGGGCGCAGCCCTGGTCGGGAAATAGCTCGCTTGAAAACCCCTGCCCCCAGCCCTACAAGTACCGCCCTGGGCGGGCGTTTTGCAGCCTTTGATCTCCTCGCCACCCTGGTGGCTGTGGTCGGTCGCGACGGCGTGGTACTGTTTGCCAATGCCGCGCTGGAGGACGTCCTGGGCCTGTCGCGCCGGCTGCTACTCGGTGCCTGCTTGCCTGACAATTTGACCGAGCCAGCGCACCTGCTGAGTGCGCTCAGCGGCGTCGGCGGCAACGAGTTTGCTACGCTGCGCTACGACGCCTGGGTCAAGCGGCTCAACCGTGAGCCCCTGCCGGTGCACGTGATCGTTGCGCAAACCGAAAACCCCGCTGAGTTCATTGTTGAATTGCTGCCGGTGGAGCAGCAGGCCCGGCAAGACCGCGAACAGCGCTTGGCAGAGCAGGCGCAGGCCAACAAGGAGCTGGTGCGAAATCTGGCGCACGAAATCAAGAACCCGCTGGGTGGTATCCGTGGCGCAGCGCAGTTGCTGGAGATGGAAATCGAATCCCGCGAACTGACCGAATACACCCAGGTCATCATCCACGAAGCCGACCGCCTGCAGAGCTTAGTCGACCGCTTGCTCGCGCCGCATCGGCGTGCGCGCATGGTGGGAGATGTGAATATCCATGAGGTGTGTGAACGGGTGCGCTCACTGATCTTGGCGGAGTTTCCCAGGGGCCTGAAACTGGTGCGCGACTACGACATTTCGATTCCTGAATTTCGGGCCGATTTTGAGCAACTGATCCAGGCGGTTTTGAATATTGCGCACAATGCTTGCGAGGCACTGAGCGAGCAAATTGCCCGGGGGCAGGCCAGCCTGATATTTCGCACGCGGGTGGCGCGTCAGAGCACCTTTGGCAAGCAGCGCTATCGCTTGGCACTGGAATTGCATGTCATTGACAACGGGCCTGGCGTGCCCGAGGCGATCAAAGACCGGATTTTCTATCCGCTGGTGTCGGGCCGAGATGGGGGTTCGGGCTTGGGTTTGACACTGGCCCAAACCTTTGTGCATCAGCACCACGGCTTGATCGAGTGCGACAGCGAGCCGGGTAGAACTGATTTCAAAATCTTGATTCCGCTCCCCTGAACTCTGACCTGAGGCGATAGACAGACATGAAGTCGATTTGGATCGTTGATGATGACCAGTCCATCCGATTTGTGCTGGAAAAAGCGCTGCAGCGCGAAAACCTCCCCACCCGCAGTTTCACCAACCCACGCGACCTGCTGGCCGCATTGAGCCTGGTCAGCGATGTGGATGCGCCTCAGGTGCTGGTGAGTGACATCCGCATGCCTGGTGGCTCGGGCTTGGAACTGCTTGACAAGGTCAAGCAAAAATACCCGGGCCTGCCGGTCATCATCATGACCGCTTATTCAGACCTTGACAGCGCGGTATCGGCCTTTCAGGGGGGGGCTTTTGAGTACCTGCCAAAACCGTTTGATTTGCCCAAGGCGGTTGAATTGATCCGCCGCGCGCTTGAGGAAAGCCAGCGCGAAGAGGTGGTGCAAGAGCGACTCTCTGAAGCCCCCGAGATGCTTGGCCAGGCGCCGGCCATGCAGGATGTTTTTCGCGCCATCGGGCGCCTGAGCCAAAGCAATGTCACGGTCATGATCACGGGGGAGTCTGGCTCGGGTAAGGAGCTGGTGGCGCGTGCGCTGCACAAACATTCGCCGCGCTCCCAGGGGCCTTTTGTGGCCATCAACACCGCTGCCATTCCCAAGGACCTGCTCGAGTCCGAACTCTTTGGCCATGAGCGCGGCGCTTTCACCGGGGCGCAGAGCATGCGCCGCGGCCGCTTCGAGCAGGCCGACGGCGGCACCCTGTTTCTCGATGAAATCGGCGACATGCCCTTTGATTTGCAAACCAGGCTGCTGCGTGTGCTGAGCGACGGACATGTGTACCGCGTCGGCGGTCATGGCGCAGTGAAAACCAATGTGCGGGTGATTGCTGCCACGCACCAGAATCTGGAGCAAAGGGTCAAAGAGGGTGGATTTCGGGAGGACTTGTTTCACCGTCTCAATGTGATTCGCCTGCGCCTGCCGGCCCTGCGTGAGCGGCGCGAAGACATCGCCATGTTGACCCGCCACTTTCTACAGCAAAGCGGCTCGCAGTTGGGCGTCGAGTCCAAGCGAATATCAGAAACTGCGCTGGCCTGGCTGGGCCAGTTTGCTTTCCCGGGAAATGTGCGCCAGCTCGAGAACATCTGTCACTGGTTGACCGTCATGGCGCCCTCGCAATTGATCGAAGCCAAAGACCTGCCCCCCGAGATCGGCGTCTGTGCAGAGCTGGCCCCGCCTCCCCTGCTGTCGCCTGATGGGGCGACCGCACAGCCGCCTATTCTTGTGCAGGCCCTGGCGCTCGCCACCGCGCCGGCACCCCCCGGCGGGCAAGTGCTTGCGGCTGGCTGGGAGCTTGGCCTGGAGGCCGATGCAATGGCCCTGCTGGCAGGCACGCGAGGAGATGTCTGGGAAGAGCTCAGCCGCCGATTTGAGTCACGCCTGATCCTCGCTGCCTTGGCCAGCACCCGGGGGCGGCGCATTGAGGCGGCCAACAAGCTGGGCATTGGGCGCAACACCATCACCCGAAAAATCCAGGAGCTCGGCCTGGAGTGAGGTTTGACTCAAGGCCTTTGGCCTGCAGTCTGCGTTGCGCTTTACAAGACTCTGAGAAAGTGTTTTGATGGCCGCTGCTGCCGCGCTGAAGAACCGGAATTTTCAGGCCCTGAAAACGCCGTAAATCAAGCCTCGACGGTGTCTAACGTGATCACCACTGGCGCGTGATCGCTGGGGCGTTCATTGCCTCGGGGTGCGCGGTCTATATGACAGTTTTGCACCAAGGGTTTGAGCGCTTGGCTGACCAAAATATGGTCGATACGAAGGCCCTGGCCACGGCGAAAGCCAAAGTTGCGGTAGTCCCACCAAGAATAGTTTTTCGGCGGTTGCGCAAACAGCCGAACGGCATCATGCAGGCCCAGGGCGATCAGTGCGCGCAGGTGGTAGCGCTCTTCTTCGGTGCAGTGAATGCTGTCCTTGAGGCCAACTGGGTCCCAGACGTCGGCGTCGTCGAAAGTGATGTTGAAGTCGCCCATCAGCACCAGGCGCGGATGCAGCAGAAGTTCGGCGCGCACCCAGTCACGCAGGCCCTTGAGCCAACTCATTTTGTATTCAAATTTATCGCTGCCGGGCTCCTGTCCGTTGGGGAAATAGCCGCCAATCACCCGTATCCCGCCCAGATTGGCGCTGATCACGCGCGCCATGTCGTCTGAAAAGCCGGGGATGTTGCGCACCACTGCGGTGACTGCTTGCCGGCTCAGCAGCGCCACCCCGTTGTAGGTTTTCTGGCCAAAGCACTGCGCCTGATAACCGGCCTGGGCCAGCGCCTCAAACGGAAATTTGTCGTCAGTTAGCTTGAGTTCTTGCAGCGCCAGCAAATCCACCGGATTGGCTGCCAACCAGTCCAGCACCTGCGGCAAGCGCACAGTTAAAGAGTTCACGTTCCAGGTGGCAAGT
>BJGT01000128.1 GCA_014190675.1 Comamonadaceae bacterium
ACAATTTTGTCGCACACGCCGAGCATCAGCACACCATCAAACACGTCGTGGCTCAAGGCTACGGCTGTGGCCATGGCAATCACATCGCGGCTAAAGAGACTGAGCTCCATGCCTGCGGTGCCCTGGGTCACGCCGTCACACATCGCCGGCACGCCGCCCGCCACCTGGGCTGTTGCACCCAGGCGACGCGCCTCAGCCTTGATGATGTCGGGGTAATGCTGCAACGGTGCATGGGCGGACAACAAGTCGTTGTAGGCGCTAACAATGCCCAGGTTGGGCGCACGCTCTGCGACCACGCGAAATTTGTCCTTGGCTGGCAAGGCAGCAAACGCATGCGCCACATTGGCGCAGCCCAGCCTCTCGGAGCCGGGTTTGCGCTGCCCGGCCCTTGCCACAGCCTGTAAATAAACGCTGCGAGTCTCGCGGCTTCGGCCTTGGATGCGGGATGTGACGGCGACCAGGGCGGGATGAAGTTTCATGTTTTTTGGTAACTTAATTACATCCCTGATCGTACGCGGTTTTGATCGGTCCAGCGGGTTTGAGGTTACGATTTGGTTACAGATCTGCGGTTTTAGATCGCTGGCCGAGTTTGCAGCCTGGTGCAATGAAGCTAAATAATGACACTCAATATGCCACTGGATATGCCACTCAAACCCACCAAAACGGCTGCTTCAATGCAACACCAGCTTGGCAAAGCTCAAGCCAATCCCTCACCAGCAAAGCCAGCCAAACCCAGGCGCCCTCAAGCGGGGGCAAGGGCATGCTGAGCGCAGGCGCCGCCTGGGTGTGGCCGCTGGCCTTGGCGCTTTATCTGGCTTTCAGGCTCTGGTACGACGGCTGGCGCGGCCCGCTGAACACTCAGGAAATCGAGCAGTTCATGCAGGCCGCCGGCCAAACTGTGGGCGCCGGGCACACCGATATGTCGGTTCTGCGAGACTTTCTGGCGCAGGACGACGGGCGTGAATTTGTGATGTGCAATCTGGTTCGCTTGCACCCCCAGGCGATGCCGCACCCGCTGACCGGCGTCATGACCGAGCCCAGTGCGTTGCTGCGCGAGTATTTCAGGCAGTTCGTCCCCGTGCTGCTGATGAACGGGGGGCACCCGATCATCGCCGCGCGCAAAGTGGCCGGCTATATCGACGCTTGGAACACGCCCACCGACCCAGGCTGGTCAATCGCCGGAATGATGCGTTACCGCAGCCGGCGCGACATGATGCGCCTGGCGATTGACCCGCGCTTCACCAACGCCCATCCATTCAAGATGGCAGCAGTGGAACAAACCTTTTCCTTCCCCACCCAGCCCGTCGGCGAGATGGGCTTGCGCCCGCGCAGCGCAGTCGGCTTGTTGCTGATGCTGCTGGCCGCCTTGGTGCACCTGGGCTCGCTGCTGCCACTGCCCGCCTGAGCGAGCGAATGCCTGCCTGTTTAGTTGTGCCACAACAGCGCTACGCCGCAGCCACTCGGCCCGGCACCACATGATGTCCCTGAGCTCCGCCGTCAAAACAACGATCAGCCAAGCCCTGACCAGCCCGGCCCTGCGCCAGTTGAGCCGCCAGCGCCACGCGCTGCGGCGGCGGCTGAGCCGGCAGCCGGCGACGGTGCATTATTTTCATCAGGTCGACGACCCTTACAGCCACCTCACTGCCTTGCACCTGGAGGCCTTCGAGGCGAAATACCGCGTGCGCCTGGTGCCACACCTCGTGCCGCCCCCCGATTCCGCGGCCGCCCCCGAGCCCCAGAAACTGCAGAATTGGTCGGCTGTGGATGCCAAGCGCCTGGCCCGCAGCCTGGGGCTGGACGCGCCTGATTTTTTGCGCCAACCCAGGCATACCGAGATCGAAGCGGCCCAATCGGCGCTGGCTCAGGTGCTCGAGCAGCCGCGGTGGGCGCCTAAATTGGCTGAGATCAGTGATGCCCTTTGGCGTGGCAAAGACCTCAGCGGGGCCGGCAAAGGTCAAAACCCAGGGGACGCAGGCCTGCTGGCACACCAAATGCTTGAAAGCGGCGCCGCCTTGCGGCAGCAATGGGGGCACTACCTTGGCGCCACCTTCTATTTTGAGGGCGAATGGTACTGGGGCCTAGACCGCCTGCATCACTTGGAGCAACGCCTGGGCCAAGCCGGTTTGGCCTCGGCCAACACCGCCCTGTTGCCTTTGGTGCCGGCGCGGGGCCCAGTGTTTAAACCGATTGAGCACACCAGCCCAGCGCGCCCCGTGATCTATTTTTACTGTTCTCTGCGCAGCCCCTACACCTACTTGGCGGCAGCCCAGTTACGCCGACTCGCCGAGCACTATGGCGCTCAACTGCGCCTGTGTTTTGTTTTGCCCATGATGATGCGGGGTCTGCCCGTGAACTGGCCCAAGCGCCTCTATATCCTGCGCGACACCAAACGCGAGGCTGAGCGTCTGGGCCTGCCTTTTGGACGAATCGTGGACCCGATTCACCAGGCAACTGAGCGCGGGCTGGCCCTGCTGCATCTGGCAATCCCGCTGGGCCGGGGTCCAGCCTTGCTTGAATCTTTTTTGCAAGGGGTATTTGCAGACGGCCTGGACGCCGCCAGCCAAGCCGGTTTGCTGGCTATTGCTGAGCGTGCCGGGCTGAACCAATCCCAGCTTGATGCTGCTTTGGCTGATCCCGCTTGGCGCGACCAAGCAAGCGTCCACCTGCAGGACATGCTGGCGCGGGGGTTGTGGGGCGTGCCCGCATTTCGGGTTGATAACATGCCAGCCCTGTGGGGCCAAGACCGCTTGTGGATGCTCGAGGAAGATCTGATCGCAGCCCTGAGCCCACCAGTTTCTTAACCAGCTTCAAGTTACAGGCAGCATGAGAAAAACACTAAGCTATATCGCCTTCGCCGCCAGCCTGATCGGCGCCCTGCTCTGGTATGCAGCCACTCACAAAACCGAGATCCTGCTGCTGTATGTCAAACACGTGGTCCGCACCGAGGCAGCGCCCAATCAAGAGGTGAGCTGGCAGCCCGGCCCAGGCCCTGTTGCAGGCCTTGAGCGCCGCAAAAGACCCAACATCATCTTGATAGTCGCCGACGACCTGGGGTTCAACGACATCACCCTGCAGGGTGGCGGCATTGCCAACGGCAGCGTGCCCACCCCCCATATCAACAGCATTGCCCTGGATGGGGTGAACTTTCAAACGGGCTACTCTGGCAATGCCACCTGCGCCCCAAGCCGGGCTGCCCTGATGACCGGTCGATACCCGACGCGTTTTGGTTATGAGTTCACCCCCACGCCCGTGCAATTCATGAAAATGATCGGCAATTACCGCGCTCCCGATAACCTGCGCCATCCGATCTACCATGGAGAGCGTGAAGCCGATCTGATCAACTACGAACAGATGGGCCTGCCGACCAGCGAGATCACACTGGGCCGGCTGCTCAAGCAGGACGGCTACCGCACCCTGCAGGTTGGCAAATGGCATTTGGGCGAGCACCCGAAATTTCGACCTAATGCGCATGGCTTTGACGAGGCGCTGTCGTTCCAGCATGCGGCCTCCATGTACCTGCCCGAGAATGACCCCAAGGTGGTGAATGCCAAGCAGTCCTTCGACCCGATTGACCGATTTTTGTATGCCGCGCACTCTTGGGGCGTGCGCTTTAACAACAGCGAGCTCTTCAAGCCCAAGGCTTATGCCACCGATTACCTGACCGATGAGGCCATCAAAGCGGTTACAGCCAACAAAAACCAGGCCTTCTTTTTATACCTGGCCTATAACGCGCCGCACACACCACTGCAGGCCACCAAAGACGACTACGACGCCTTGCCCCACATCCAGGACCACACCACGCGGGTCTATGCCGCCATGATCCGCTCGCTGGACCGCAACATCGGGCGGCTGCTGCAATCCTTGAAAGACCAGGGGCTTGAAGACGACACCTTGGTCATTTTCACCAGTGACAACGGTGGTGCCCACTATGTTGGCATTGAGGGCTTGAACAGCCCGTACCGGGGCTGGAAAGCAACTTTTTTTGAAGGCGGCATCCATGTTCCCTTTTTCATGCGCTGGCCGGCCCGTTTGCCCAAAGGCAGCGTGCTCAAGGACCCAGTCAGCCACAACGATATTTTTGCAACTGCCGCGGCAGCAGCAGGCGCCAAGTTGCCCAGCGACCGCATCATGGACAGCATCAACTTGCTGCCCTTTATTGACAAAACCGCTACGGGTCGGCCGCACGAAGCGCTGTTTTGGCGCACTGGCGACTACCTGACTGTGCGCGAGGGCGACTGGAAGCTGCAAGTCTCGGCCAACCCGAAAAAAGATTGGCTCTACAACTTGGCAGCCGATCCCTTCGAGAAAAACAATCTGGCCAGCCAAGAACCGCAGCGCGTAGGCGCGTTGCGGGAAAAAATCAAGGCTTGGAACAGCGCCCAAGTCAAGCCCCTATGGCCCTCGATGGCCGAAGCGCCGATCTCGGTCGACAAAACACTCAAACAGCCTCAAGCCGCTGGGGACGAATATGTCTATTACGGCAATTAAGGTTTGCTGCTGGGCCCGTGGGCTGCAGATGCATTCATTGCACAAACACCCGTGCCACCCTGCTCATTGAGCACCAGTACAGATCGCGACCCCAGCCCACGCTGGGGAACACCACCCCTTGGTTGAGCCCCCCCACGCGCACCCGGCCGCGCTCGGTGCCGTTTTCGATGTCCAGCACCAGCACCTCTTCACCCAGGCGACGGTAATCGTTGGTGACCAGCTCGCCCGTTCCCGGATACAGCAGCATATGGCTGGCACAGCCCAAGCCCTGCTTGTGCCAGATGGGCCGCATCGCCCGGCTCTGTGGTTCAAAGCGCCAGGCCTGCATTTGGCGGTTGGCAGAGTCATATGCCACCACAATCTGACGCTGCAAGTCGATCAGCGGTGGGTTGGTGATGCTGCCGCCCGGCGCACCGCAGACCGGCACTATCTGGTGGTCTGCAGCGTTTGTGAGCGACACCCGAATCAAGCGGTTAGCGCTTGGGCTGACCCCCGCGCCCACCATGCGGAACAGATAGCGGTGCCGGCCGTTGTCCATAAACCAGGCGTTTTTCCCGTCAATTACCAGGTCCCAGCCGTAGCTTTGCGCACTGGCGCCAATATAGTCAAAGCGCCAGTCGGGATCCATCACCAGCCTGGCCGAGGGCTCGGACCAGTGGTAGCGAAAAACTGAACGCACACCCACCACATACACCGTGTTGCCCTTGGCGCTGAGGCGGGCAACCGAGGGCTCCGGACAGTCGAGGTCGGCACAGGCGCGCTGGGTGCTGACAGGGTCGACCACGCTGAGCCGGGCAGGCACCCGGTCTGACAGGTTTTTGGTGACGATCAGTCCGTTGTCCAAAATCACGAAAGAGTTGTAGGGCGCATTGAGCGGCAGTTGCAGGCTTGCCAAGAGTTCGCAGTCCCGGCTGAGCCGGTGCAGGTAGCGGCCATAAACCACAAACAGCTCGCCCTGACGGTGCAGCGCCATGCCGCCCGGCCACATCGGGCCACCCAGCAGGCGGGGCGATCGGAGCCGTGTTTGCAGGTTGATTGGATCAATTTTTTCCACGCAAGCGGTGGTCGGAAAACCCAGCTTGGCCCGCAGCGCCGAGTGGGTCAGCAGGTAGACCTCGCCGGGCGCGCCCAAGACAGTCATGGTTGAGAGCAGTGTGCGGCGGGCGGTGCAGCCTAAGCTCTCGCCGGTTTGCAAGGCCAGGGCCTGGCTGGGCCCCTGGCCCGTGGCCGAAGTTTGCAGGCGTTGCGGGCCGCCGTCCTCGCCCGGCCAGGGCGAGGCGAAGTAGCCGGCCGAACTCATGCGCGCTTGGCCCGGCGCCGCCTGCTCCACAACAAAGTCCCGCTCACAAACAGCAGAATCAGGATCAGGCCGCTCGGCCCGTAGGTGGGCAACCAGTAGTTGTAGATGCCGTTGATCAGCACCTGTCGCTCCGGGCTGTAGCCATCAGGCATGGGCAAGACCCCATGACTTTTCTCATAAGCCGCATAGTCTTGCTGCATCTGAGCAAACTGCTCGGGCAGCTCTGCGCGCAGGTCACGGGTTTCACCAGGGTCTTGGCGGATGTTGTAGAGGCGCCACTCGCCGTTGCTCACCGGCGGGGCGTCTTTGGTCAATTTCAGATCACCGCGGAACAGGGCCGCATTGCCCGAGAGCTCATAGCCCAGGGGCTCGTCTGGGCCGCGCACGGTGGTGGTCTCGCCCCTGAGCAGCGGCAATAAACTTTTGCCCGCCATAGGCTCGATCGCCTGCTCCCGGTATTGCCGACCCGGCCGCACCAAACCCGCCAAATCCAGCAGGGTGGGCGCAATATCGGTGACATGGGTCAGGGCATGGGTCAGGACTTTGGCCGGAGCGCCAGGCAGGCCAGCAATAAACATTGGCACCCGTAGGCCACCCTCCCCCGCATAAAACTTGTAGCCCGCCAACGGTGATACCGAGGCGCTGGCCCAGCTGGGGCCGGGAATCCCGTAGCCCCCCTTTCCCCCTAGGCGATCAATGTCCTGGCTGTACTGGGTGACTAGCCAGACCTGTGCGTCCTGGTAGCCCGAACCCTCGGCGCCGTTGTCCGACAAAAACACGAACACCGTGTTGTCGTAGGCGCCGGTAGATTTCAGGTGGGCCACAAGCCGCCCGACCTCCAGATCCATGGCCTCGGCCATGGCGGCATAAATTTCCATTTGCCGCTGTTGGTAGCGCTTGTCTTTGTCGCTCAGTGCCGCCCAGTTGCCCGTAGTGCCCATGCGCACCATGGCCGCGTCATTGGGGATGATGCCCAAGGCAGCCGCACTTTTACGCCGCTGTTCACGCAACACATCCCAGCCCTCTTGGTACTTGCCGCGGTACTTGTCAATCAGCGCTTGAGGGGCCTGGATGGGCACATGGTTGGCCTGAAAGCCCAGGTAAGCAAAGAATGGCTTGTTGTCGGCCTGGTCGGCCTTCAGGTAGTCGATCATGCGATCGACAAAATAGGTTGAAGAGTAGTACTCGATGGGCATCACGGCGTCTTTGCCGTCTTCAAACCAGTCCACCTTGGCTGAATGGGGCAGGTAACGCTGGCGCGGGTTCCAGTTGTCTGACCCGGTGTCGCCCTGCACGATGGAGCGGTCAAAACCGCGGCGGTTGGGCAGGTTGTGTGGCTCCGAGCCAACATTCCATTTGCCGGTGATGTAGGTCCGGTAACCGCCATCTTTGAGCAGTGTGGCCACAGTGACCACGTTTTGCGACAGCGAGGCCAGGTAGCCGGGCTTGCCCAGATGCTCGCGCGGCATGGCCTCGCGCAGATTACCCACCCCGCTGCGGTGGCTCTCGACCCCGGTCAACAGCATGGCACGGGTCGGGGAGCAGGAAGCTGCCGTATGAAAATTAGCGAAGCGGGTGCCGCGCAGCGACAGCGCATTGAGATGCGGCGTGTCGATTTCACCGCCAAAGGCGCCCAGGTCGGTGAACCCCCAATCATCAGCCACCAGCACCACCAGGTTGGGCCGCCCGGCAGCCCACAGGCTGCCGCAGCCAGAGGCCAATAGCACGGCCAGCAGCAAGGATGTCAAGTTCATAAAAATTTTTTCAATGAGGGGGTTGCTTGACGGGCCTGAGTGCATCCCGGTGCCAGAGCCTCCATGAATGCTGGCCTCAAGCACTGAACAAAAAAGACAAATAATAACCAAGCCAGCCCGACAAAACCACCGGGCTACAGCCTGCGATCATCTGGTTTTGGCATGGGCCGCGCCAAAGTTGACACGCAAGCCGCAAGCACAAAGCAAGGCGCCGAGCAGCAGCAGCCTGGTCTAAAATCTCCGACGGGTGCAGGGAGCTCCAGATCAAAATCAACAGCAGATTGATTGGCAACCAGGCGCTTTCCTATGTTTTTTGATCACTCCAGCACCTCCGCTGCTGATGACTCCTTGACCGCCGATGGTCGTCGCAATCGCACCATCCTGACCCGCAAACGCATTGTTGCCGCACTGGCTGAGCTGATGCGCGAGGGCCAGGTTGCACCCACCGCCCAAGACGTGTCCTTGCGCGCCAATGTTGGCCTGCGGACGGTGTTTCGGCATTTTGATGACATGGAAACCCTGTACCGCGAGGTTGATCTGGAAGTGCAGAGCACCGTGGCATCCATTCTCAATATGGAATTGAAGGCCGGCCACTGGCGCGATCGCCTCAGCGAAAACATCAAGGCCCGCTGTCGCCTGTATGACACCATCACGCCTTTTTTGGTCAGCGCACAAGTGCACCGCCACGAGTCCACGCAGATTGACAACAACTTAAAACGCCATGTGGCGCTCGAGCGAACCATACTCAAACGGCTTCTGCCCAAGTCTCTGGTGGCTGACAAAGCCCGCTTTGAAGCCCTGCTGATGTTGCTCAGCCCGCAGGCCTGGATGCGACTACGGCGCGAACAGGGCTTGAGTTCGGCGGCAGCAATCAGCTGCGTGCAACTCTCTGCCCAAGCGCTGGTGGCCTAGCAACGCCGCCCGGCGGTAGCAGAAACGGCTGAATTGTGCGGCCGGGCAAGCCAATCTGCTGCCCAGGCCAGGTCTTGCACGGTGTCGATGTCACGCACCGAGCCGATGTCATCAACCACCAGTTCAAGCGCACCCAAAGACTTGATCAGCGTGGCAGCGCCCCGGTCTCCCGACAGCGCCATCAGGCTGCTGCGGCAAGTCGCAGCAAAGCCGACCGGGTGAGCGCGGGCGCCGCCGATTTTTTGCAATACCGGCATGACCACGGCGACCGACTGCCCGGCCAGTTGCTGCAGGGCTTGCGCCACGCGCTGCAAGGTGCTGCTTTGAATCAATGGCAGGTCGGCGGGCAAGATCAACCAGCCGTGGGCCCCAGACGTGGCTCGCACCGCGGCCGCAATCGAGTCACCCATGCCAGGGTGCTCGGCCTGCTCTAGATGCCAGGGCAGGCCACTGGCACGCACGGCGGCCAGGCTGTGCTCCAGCACCGTCTGGCTCCCAAGCATGGCCT
>BJGT01000129.1 GCA_014190675.1 Comamonadaceae bacterium
GGCCTTCACAAAATGGATTTTTTGCTGACCGAGGCCGGCAGCGGCGCGGTGGGCATGATGCGCACCATCAAGCAGGCACTGGACCCGCACAACATCATGAACCCGGGCAAGATTTTCAGCCTTTAGCTCAGCCCGGTTGGCTGAGCAAAACAGCCTTGTCGCCTGGCTGTTGTTTGATCATGCCGGTGTCTATCCGCTCAAACACGCCTGCTGGTACAACTCTGCGGCCCTGGCGGTCACTGGTCCCGGCTTGCCGTTACCGATGAGGCGCCCGTCGATCCTGGTGACGGGCGTGACACCTCCCAAGGTTCCGGTGACGAAGGCTTCATCGGCGCTATAAACCTGGGCCAACGTAAAGTCGCATTCTCTGACGGCGCCGCCCCCCGCCTGCCAAGCGCGGATCACGTTAGCTTGGGTGATGCCCCGGAAGCTATAGTGACCCGTGGAGGTCCAGACCTCATCACCGCGACGCACAATGAAAAAGTTGGTGCTGTTGCAGCTAGCGACAAAGCCGCGCGGATCCAGCATCAAAGCTTCGTCGGCCCCCAAGTTAATCGCCTGAATCAGGGCCTGAATCAGATTCAACCGGCTGTGAGAGTTCAGGCGCAGGTCGAACACGTCAGGGCCGCTGGTGCGAAAAGTCGAGGTCATCAAAGACAGGCCTTTGGCTCGAACCTCGGGTTTAGGGGCTTTGTATTCGGCAACAATGACGATCGTCGCGCCACCGATCACGAAACGCGGGTCCTGGTTAGGGGTTCTCTTGGTGCCACGGGTAACCATGAGGCGAATGTGAGCGCCGTCCGTCATGCCGTTGTGTTCCAAAGTGCGCCACAACGCCTGCTCAAGTGCCTTGCGGTCCATGCCGATGTCCAGCGCGATCGATGCAGCTCCCTCAAACAATCTGTCCATATGCGCCTGCAAGCTGATGATGCGGCCCTTTACTAGGCGCAGACCCTCCCACACACCATCACCAAGTGCAAAGCCGCTGTCAAACACCGAGACTCGGGCTTCGCGCCGGGGGAAGAACTCGCCGTTAACGTAGACCAGAACCGATTCGTTGCGGGCGTCCAAGGCGTAGCCTTGAGCGCTTTCGGAGGAGGTATTGATCATGGTCTGTTTAGTCGTTATTGGGTCGGACGCCGGGGGGAATAGCAAGTTTCTTCAAACCCTTCTAGAGCAGCCTGATCAAGGCTTGGCATAGCCCTAGAAATGAAATTCATTGTGCCGTGCCAAAAAGGCTTGGGTACGTGCCTGCCGCGGGTGCTTGAGTACCTCGTCGGGGGTGCCGTCTTCGTGGATCACACCATCTGCGATGAACAGAATGCGGTTGGCGAAGTGGTAGGCAAAGCCGAGTTCGTGGGTCACCAGAAGCATGGTCCGCCCTTCTTCTACCAGCGCACGAATGACGCGCAGCACTTCGCCGACCAGTTCGGGGTCAAGCGCCGACGTTGGCTCGTCAAACAAAAGAAGCTCGGGTTCCATCGCCAGTGCACGGGCAATCGCGACGCGCTGCTTTTGGCCACCCGACAAACGTGCCGGATAGGCATCCGCCTTATCGGCTAGGCCCACACGGGTCAGTTGCAAGCGAGCCTTGGTGCTGGCCTCATCGAATGCCAAGCCCTTCACGGTGCGCAGTCCCTCCATGACGTTTCCCAAAGCACTCATGTGCGGGAACAAGTTGAACTGCTGGAACACCATACCCACGCGCTGGCGCACCGCAGTGAGCTCGCGTTCAGAATATTCAGTCTTGACACTGCCATCGCGTTGTGGCTTTTCGGTCCCGATTTGGACACCGCCAATTTCGATGCGGCCGGAAGTGGGCTTCTCCATGAAATTTAGGCAGCGCAGCAGAGTGCTCTTGCCCGAGCCAGAGGCACCGAGGACGGCTATCCGGTCGCCAGGCGCGACCGTCAGATCGATACCCTTGATGATGGCGTTGTCACCGAACTGCTTGTGCAGATTGGTCACTCTAAGCAGGGCGGGGGGGGCAGGCTTGGTCATGGTGGGGTCATCAGTCGCCTTGGCGCAGCTTGCGCTCGAGCAGGTAGGTTGCCTGGACCAGAGGGTAAAGGAAGGCGAAAAAGATCAGTGCAACCACGGTGTAGGCCTCGATCGGGTTGTAATTGATCGAGGCGATGAGTTTGCCTTGCTGCAGCAACTCGACATAGGCCACGGCCGAGGCCAAGGTCGACATCTTGAAGATTTCTATCGCGCGGTTGGTGAGCGCCGGCAACATGCGCTTGACGGCCTGCGGCAAGATGATGCGCCGCAGCGCCTGCGCATGGGTCATGCCCAGCGCCTGTGCGCCTTCCCACTGGCTACTTTCCAGCGATTGGATACCACCCCGGAATATTTCGCCTGAAAACGCGGCGGAGTTCAGTGTGATGCCCAGTGCCGCGGCCATCAAGGGGCTTATCTCGAACGGCATGAGAATCGGAAGGGCGAAATAAAACCACAGGATTTGCACCAGCACCGGTGTGTTGCGAAAAAACTCGACGAAGATGCTGACCGGGATGTAGATCCATTGACGCCGGGCATACCGCCCCAAGCCGACCAACAGGCCAAGCGACAAGCCAAGTACCAAGCAGATGACGAAAATGCGCAGTGTGCCGACCGCACCGGCAAGAAGGGCCTCCGGGTTGTCCCAAACGGCGTCGAAGTTCCACTTGTGGTTCATCGTGTGAGTCGGCAAGGGTTCAATGCACTGTGGTTTCGCCACTCACCGCCAAGCGCCGCTCAATACGGTGCACCACCAAGCTGACGAGGTAAATCACGGCAAAGTAAATCAGGGCTGTTACGGTGAACACTTCCAGCGGACGAAAGGTCTTCTGTGCCAGTTCGTTGGCTTGGAACAGCAGGTCGGCATACGCGACTGTGGCCACCAGCGTGGTGGTTTTCATCAGTTCGATCGATCTCTCCATGAAGGCCGGGATCATGCGTTTGACCGCCTGCGGCAGAATTATTCGCCGCATTGATTGGGCGCCAGTCATGCCCAGCGCTCGCGCCGCATCGCTCTGGCCGCTGTCAATCGACACGATGCCGGCTCGGAACACCTCAGCGAAAAAAGCCGCCGACTGGATTGAGAACGTGAGAGCCGCCGCCACGAAGGGCGTCATCTCTACCTGGATCAGGATCGGCAAGGCAAAGAAAAACCAGAACAACTGCACCATCGGCGGCGTGGTTCGAAAAAACTCGACGACGATGCCGGCCGGCAACGACAAAATTCGCCAGCGGGCTAGCCTGAGCAGCGCCAAGCCCAGGCCAAGTGGGACGCCGAAAGCCAGCGCGGTGACGGTCAGCTTTAGCGTGTTGCCCAGGCCCGCCGCCAGCATGCCCGAGTTAACCAGGACCGGCGTGAAATCCCACTGGTACATGCGTTAAGAGCCGTACTAGCCTCGGCTCAGAGCATTTCCTTCATGACCGCCGGCGAAGCCTTCGGGTCCAGGCCAAAGCCGACCAGGAACTCCTCGTACCATTTTTGCGTATTACCGCTCTTGTAGTGGCTCGCAAAGGCGTTGTCGACGAAATCACGAAATGGCTTGTCGTCCTTGCGCAGCGCGGCGCTGGAGGCCTGAAACTTGGCCGGCTTTGGCACCACGATTTTGCCGGTGCCCAAGACCTTTCGGGCGACCAGAAGCGGGGGGTGAAACAGGCATACCGCGTCGGCTCGGCCGGCCTGGAAGGCGGCGATGGCTTCCGCATTGCCAGGAAAACGTTGGATCGTTGCCTGGGGCAGACTCTCGGTGACGAACTTGTCCATGCTGCTAGCCTGTGGCACGGCGATGCGCACGCCAGATTTGTCCAGATCACTCCACTGAGCCGCCGGCAAATCATCACGGGCCAGTACCGCCAAGGAGTAATACAGCAGAGGCGCCTGCGGAAAGTCGACCGCCTGGGCACGCTCTGGTGTTGCATCGAGCATGTACATGATGTCGATCTTGTTGGCCTGCAGGGCAGCGATCGCCGTGCCCCAGGTGACCTCTACGGTGTCGAGCTTCACGCTGAGCGCAGAAGCCATGGCCTTGCCCATGGAAATACCAAAACCGGCCGACCACTCCCCTGTCTTGGGATCCTTGCTGAACCAAGGGGGCGCCTGGGTTACGCCAATGCGCAAGCTTCCGCGCTGCTTGATCTGGTCCAGGGTCCCGCCCGTCTGGGCACGGCTGACCAGGGGAAATGCCAGCGCAACGGTGCTGGCAGCAATGCCGCCTAAGGCGGTCCGGCGATCGAATGTCATATTGAGGCTCCTGTGGTGCTTGAGAAATCAAAAGGTTTGGCTAAGCGCAGGATAGCCGCTGTGGCAAGCGCAACGCCATGGTCTGGTCGTGAACAGCCCGAAAAGCTGCAGCAATTGGCTGCGGCTTTTCGAGGCGGCTTCCCGCGGGCGTTCGATTCGAAAAGGCTGTGCTGCAAACTAGCGCTGCTGCAAGGAATGATGATGATGAAAAATCGGTCTCCACAGTAAGTGTCAATATATCACCAGTAATGTGCATTCAACTTTGGACGCATCGATTCGGGTTTACCCTTTTCGCGCCCGGGTGGGCCCCGGGTTGCAGGTACTTGCCACTCAGCCCGGTTGGCTGAGGGCTGCGCTGGGGGGGTGCATCCAGGCTGCATGCTTGGGCGCGCGCTTGGTCTGGCTCCATTCTTCAAGCATGGCCCATTTGACCGCATCAAGTCGCCCCTGCATGTCGGGCGTGGCGCAATCCACCGCCAGTTCAAGCCGGTGTCCGTTGGGGTCAAAGAAATAAATGCTCTTGAAGATGGTGTGGTCGATGGGGCCCAGCACATCGATGCCGGCGGCCTGCAGTTTGTCTTTGGCCGCCAGCAGTTGCGCCAGCGAGGCCACTTTGAGCGCGAGGTGCTGCACCCAGATCGGGGTGTTGCGGTCGCGGTCCATCGGGGCCTGGCCAACCAGCTCAAAAAACGCCAGCACATTGCCGCCCCCGGCGTCCAGAAAAACATGCATGTAGGGGTCGGGGGCCCCGGTGGAGGGCACCTGGTTCTCGGCTATGGCCAAGACAAAGGCCATGCCCAGGTGCTGCTGGTACCAGTGAACCGTTTCCTTGGCGTCGATGCAACGGTAGGCGACATGGTGAATTTTTTGAACCAACATGAAAGTCTCCAGCTGATGTTGAAAAACGGCCTGCCCCAAAGGTAGGTACACGGATGATATGCAGTATCTTCTTTACCAGCGCCCGGCCCCGGTGCTGGCGCGTGAGATTGCCAAACCGCTTGCTGCTTAACCCTGTTACACCCTAGGCGCTGCCCCGAGCGGCCATCAACGCCTCCTTGAACAGGCCCAGGTCATCGATCTGGTTGGCCAGCAGCAGTACCAAGCGGGCATTCATGGCGTGGCTTTGCTCAATGCTCAGGCCCTCGTGCGCCTGGATCAGGGCCTCGTAGAGTTCATCGTAGGGCAGGGCTGTGGCCTGGATGTTGAGCATGGCTTGTGGGGTCTGTGCTTGCCTGATCATTTTGCCTGCGGCCAAGCCATCAAGGGGTGCGAATCGCCGGCTTCATCGGCTCTTTTCCGCTGGCCCGCGCTGTTGCCGTGGCGAGGGCCGCGCGCACCAGGGCTTCGCTGGGCGACCACCAGCGTGCTGCCACATGCTGGTCTGGGCGAATCAGGTAAGCGCTGCCTGGCTTGGCACCCAGGCGCTGGGCTACCAGGCCCTGACAGTCGATCAGGTCTTGGCCAATCGACAGGGGGCTGACATGGGGCAGCTTGTGCGCCCAGGCCGGCAGTGCGCCAAACACCAGCAGGGTGAAGTCGGCGGCGGTCTCGCGCAACAACCAAGTGGCCTGGCCATTGGCCCGCTGCACGGGTGCATCGGTGAGCGCGGCGCCCGGCAGCTGCTGGCTGTCAAAAGCGTCCCGGTCGGGCGTGTTCAAGGGCGAGTGGCGCAATATGGCCGGCACCGACAGCCGGCCGCTGTTAACCAGGCGGCGGGCAAACGGGTGCTCCCGGGCCAAGTGCAGCGCAGCATCCCGAAACAGTTGGCTGATTGGGCTCTTGGGCGTGATGAAGTCGGTGGCTCGGGTGGAATGGCCAATGTTTTCATCGGCGGCGTACTCGCGCTCTGTGGCGTAGCTGTGCAGCAGGGCTGGGCCGGCCCGGCCTTTGAGCAGCCAGTCAAGCTTCCAGCCCAGGTTGTCGGCGTCCTGCACGCCGCTGTTGGCGCCACGCGCACCAAAGGGCGAAACCCCGTGGGCGCTGTCACCGGCAAAAAGCACGGGGCCGTGGATGAATTGGTCCATGCGCTGACAGGCAAAGGTGTAGACCGAGGCCCACTCCAGCGTGAACTGCCGCTGCGGGCCCAACAACGCCTGGATGCGGGGCCTGATGTTTTCGGGTTTTTTCTCTTCCTCCGGGTCCGCGTCCCAGCCGAGCTGGAAATCTATGCGCCAAACGCTGTCGGGTTGGCGATGCAGGAGCACACTTTGGCCAGGGTGAAAAGGCGGGTCAAACCAGAACCAGCGCTCGGTCGGAAAATCCGCTTTCATTTTCACGTCGGCAATCAAAAAGCGGTCTTGAAACACCCGCCCGCGGCTTTGGAGCCCCATCAGCGCGCGCAGAGTCGAGCGGCTGCCGTCACAGGCCACGAGCCAGTCGGCCGCCAGCTCGTAGGCGCCGTCGGGCGTCTCGACCGTCAACAGGGCTCGGTCTGTCTGCACCGTCAAAGCGCTGACCCGGTTATGCCAACGCAGGTCTATCAGCGGCAGCTGCAGCGCACGCTCGACCAGATAGGCTTCACAGTAATACTGCTGCAGGTTGATGAAGGCCGGGCGCGCATGCTGGGCCTCCGGCAAAAGATCGAACTGATAAACCTGCTGGTCCTTGAAGAAAACTCTGCCAAGGCTCCAGGACACCCCCTTGTTGACCATCGCCTGTCCTACGCCCAGCCGGTCCCAAACCTCCAGCGTGCGCTTGGCAAAGCACAGGGCACGCGATCCGCTGGACAAACCGGCGCCATTGTCAAGAAGTAAAACCGGCTGGCCTCTTTGCGCCAAGTCGATGGCCAGCGTCAGGCCAACCGGGCCGGCGCCGACGATCACCGTGGTGTGCCCTACCCGGCCAGTGGCGTCTTGGTCCGGCGAGCGCTGGTAGGGGAAAACAAGGGATTGCAACTGCTCGCCGCCAACACCGAGCGCATGGGCGAGCGCTAACCCGGGGCTCATCGAGTTAAAAAATCCAGGTATTTGGTAGCGAACTTGCCATAAGGTGGCCACAGAAACTTAAGCGCACTGAAGCGTGCTTGGTAAAACACCGGGCGCAGCTTGGAGAAGGTGTTG
This sequence comes from Comamonadaceae bacterium, assembly GCA_014190675.1. Classification (GTDB taxonomy): domain Bacteria; phylum Pseudomonadota; class Gammaproteobacteria; order Burkholderiales; family Burkholderiaceae_C; genus Rhodoferax. Next base: position 7,297 of record BJGT01000129.1, read on the forward strand.
AAACCCTCCCTGCCATGGTAGTGGCCCATGCCGCTTTCACCAACGCCGCCAAACGGCAGGTCTGTCTGCGCGAGGTGGAACAGCGCGTCGTTCACCGAAACACCGCCCGACATCACCCGCTCGAGCAGCATTTGAATCTTTGACCGGTCATTGCTGAAGGGGTAGATGGCCAGGGGCCGCGGGCCACGGTTGATCTGCGCGACCACCTCTTGCAGGCTTCCGTACTCAAGGATCGGCAGGATGGGGCCGAAAATTTCGCGGGTATGAAAGACGCTGTCGGGGGGCGCATTGATCACGATATGCGGGGCGATTTTTCGACTCGCAGCATCCCAGGGCTGGCCAGGGATCAGCTGCACCAACTGCGCACCCTGCGCCCGGGCCTGCTGGAGCGCATCGGTGAGCCGGGTGAAAGAGCGCGCATCGATGATGGCGCTCAGGTCGGGCGAGTCCAGCGATGGGTAACGCTGCAGAACAATCTCCTTGGCAAGGGCAACAAACGCGGCGGTTTTGCCAGCCGGCAGAAACAGGTGGTCAACCGTGAGGCAAATTTGTCCAGCATTCAGGCATTTGACAAACATCAGTCGCTCAGCGGCTTTGCGCAGCGGAAAGTCGTCGCACAGTATGGCGGGCGTCTTGCCACCGAGCTCCAGCGTCACCGGGCACAGGTTTTGCGCCGCTGCGGCCATCACGGCGCGGCCGGTGGCCGCGGAGCCGGTAAACAACAGGTGGTCAAACTTGAGTTGCGAGAAAGCCACCCCCACGCCCCCGGTTTCGTCAAAAAACGCCAGTTTGTCCCGGGGGAAATAAGCCGGTATGGTTTGCATCAGGTACTGGCACAGGTGGCGCGAGTTTTCCGACATTTTCACCATCGCCCGGTTGCCTGCCGCAAAAATACCCACCAGCGGCGCAAACGAGAGGTTGATCGGAAAGTTCCACGGAACAATGCAGCCCACCACCCCCAGGGGCTGGGGCACCACACGGTTACGAGCACCCAAAAAATTCCTGAGATCGACGCCTCGCCTTTGTGGCCGCATCCAGGCTTTGAGGTGTTTCAAGGCATGGTCCACCTCGCCTGCCACTGGCAGGATCTCAGTCAGCAGGGTTTCATGGCTGGAGCGGTGGCCATAGTCGGCGCTGATGGCCGCAACAATGCCAGGCCGGTGATCGAGCAGGTATTTTTTCAACCTTAGCAGGTCGGCCCTGCGTTCCTGCAAACTCGGTACCGGGTGGGCCAAATAGGCGGTGCGCTGAAGCTGTAACGTAGCCACAAGCTCGTTTTGAACAGCTGCCGAGCAAGCCACCTCGGGGAGTGAAAGGGCAGACATGGGGGCCTTCTTTTGGTGAATGGCGAGTCTACGCGCTTGTCAGCTTGCGCGCCCCCCGCCGGCCGAGGGGCGCTACTTCAACCAGGGCTCCAGTGCCTTGGCCAAGCGCTGCAACACGGCTGCGTCGGGCATAGGCAAGCGAATGCTGGGCTGCCCAGTCACCGGGTCCCGTTCGATACTGATGGGCGCCGCTGCCGAACCGGCAGCGCCTCGCGCGCTGGCCAGGCCTTGCAGCAGTGCAGCCCCTGCATTGAGTATGGCTGCCCATGGGTCATCCGGGCCAAGCCCTGTGCTCTGGCGGTCTT
>BJGT01000130.1 GCA_014190675.1 Comamonadaceae bacterium
CACATCCGCGCCGAATTTCCGGCCCTGCAGGGCGAGGGCGTCTACCTCGACAACGCCGGCGGCTCCCTGGTGCTGCGCCGCGTGGCCGACCGGGTGCGCGACTACCTGCTCACCAGCAGCGTGCAGCTCGGTGCCAGCTACAGCCAGTCGCAGGACGCCGGCGCCCGCGTGCTGGCCGCGCGCCGCTCGGTCGCCACCCTGATCAACGCCGCCCATGACGACGAGGTGGTGATGGGTGGCGCCACCACGGCGCTGATGTTCCAGCTGACCAGCGCCTTGCTGCCTGGCATTCGGCCGGGCGACGAAATCATCGTCACCAACAGCGACCACGAGGCCAACATCGGCGGCTGGGCCCGGCTGCAGGCGGCCGGCGCGGTGCTCAAGTTCTGGTGCGTCAACCCCGCCACGCTGGCGTTGGAGCTGCCCGACCTCGAGCGGCTGCTGTCGCCGCGTGTGGTCTGGGTGGCCATGACCCATGCCTCCAACATCCTCGGTACGGTCAACCCTGTGGCCGAGGTGGCCGAGCGTGTGCACGCCGTGGGTGGGCGCCTGTGCGTCGATGCCGTGGCCTATGCGCCGCACCGGCTGGTGGATGTGCAGGCGAGTGGCGCCGACCTGTATGTCTTCAGTTTTTACAAGGTGTTCGGCCCGCACTACGCTGTGCTGTGGGGCCGCCGCGAGCTGCTGCTGGCCCTGCCCAGCCTGAACCACTATTTCATCGGGCCCGAGGTGTTGCCCTACAAGCTGCAGCCCGGCAATGTGAATTACGAGTTGTCGTATGGCTGCATCGGCATCAGCGACTACCTGCAGGCGGTCGGCGCCAGCCTGGGCTGCACCGGCTCGGCGCGCCAGCAGATGCAGGCCGCGTTTGACGCCTTTGAGCGGCACGAGGACCAACTGGCTGAGCAACTGCTGAGCTACCTGCGCGGCAAGGCCGGCGTGCGCATCATCGGCCTAGACAGCGCGGCCAGCGGCGGCCGGGTGCCCACCGTGAGCTTCACCGTGGCCGGCTTGATGCCGGAGACCGTGGTGCGCCACCTCGACCGCTTCAACATCGGCATCCGCTTTGGTGATTTTTATGCCAAACGCCTGGTGGAGGCGCTGGGTCTTCAGGCTCAGGGCGGTGTGGTGCGGGTGTCAATGGCGCACTACAACACGGCGGGCGAAATTGGGCGGTTGATCGAGCATCTCGATGAAGTCTTGCCCTGAGCGCTGCGCCCACCAAATATTTTTGCCTTTAATCGGAAACCCCCATGAGCACACCTGCGAACCCCATCCTGATCCGCAATGGCCGGGTTATCACCGCCACCGATGACTATGTGGCTGATGTGCTGCTCAAAGACGGCATCGTCCACACCATTGGGCAGCAGATTGAGGTCGGACCCGACGTGGGGGTGGTCGATGCCAGCGGCCTGTATGTGCTGCCTGGCGGGGTGGACACCCATGTGCACCTGGAAAACGTGATCGGCCCCACCATCACCTGCGACACCTTTGCCAGCGGCACCCGGGCCGCCGCTTTTGGCGGCACCACCACGGTGGTCGACTTTGCCCTGCAAACCGAGGCCGACTCCCCGCTGGGCGCCATCGCCCGGGCCCAGGCCAGCGCCGACGCCCAGGTGGCGGTGGACTACAGCTTGCACGTGATCGTGACCCGGGTCGATGACCAAGTGCTCAAAGACGTGCGGCACGCCATGCGGCATGAGGGCGTGACCAGCTTCAAAATGTTCATGGCCTACCCCGGCGTGATGATGGCCGATGACGCCGCCATCTTCCGCATGCTGCGCCAGGTGGGGGCCGAGGGCGGCATGGTGGCGCTGCATGCCGAAAACGGTACGGTGATCGACCTGCTGATCAAGGAGGCGCTGGAGGCTGGCCACACCTCGCCGCGCTACCACGCGATGACCCGTCCGGCCATCATGGAGGGCGAAGCCACCCACCGCGGCATTCGGCTGGCCGAGCTGGCGCAGGCGCCAATTTACTTTGTGCATGTGTCAAGCAACCAGGCGCTCAAGCACATCGTAGCCGCGCGCGCCGAGGGCATCTCGGTGTTTGCCGAAACCTGCCCGCACTACCTGCTGTTTGACGACTCGGTCTACAACAGCGACAGCCTGGAGATCGCCAAATACGTGATGACCCCGCCGCTGCGCAGCACCGACGACCAAAAACACCTGTGGCGCGCCCTGCGCTATGACGATCTGCAGGTGATCGCCACCGACCACTGCCCGTTTTGCATGAAAGAGGGCCACCTGGGCTACCGGTTGCAAAAAATGCGCGGCAAAGACGATTTCTCGCTGATTCCCAATGGCGCGCCCGGCATCGAGACCCGGCTGGTCAGCCTGTTTGACATTGGCGTGATGCAGGGTCGGCTCTCGCTCAACCGCTTTGTCGAGCTGACGGCCACCACCCCGGCTAAGCTGTTCGGCTTGTTCCCTAAAAAAGGCACGATCGCGGTGGGCAGCGACGCCGACGTGGTGTTGTTTGACCCGGCTGCCACCCAGACCGTGCACGCCAAGGACCTGCATAGCAACTGCGACTACACCCTGCTCGAAGGCCGCACCCTGCGCGGCCGGGTGGAGAAGGTTTTTCTGCGCGGGCAACTGATTGTCGATGGCCCCACCTGGCTGGGCCGCGAGGGCATGGGCCGCTTTGTGCCGCGCGGCGAGGTGCGGGCTTTTTAGCATGGACCTGTTGATCGAACCCCTGAGCGCCGCCGCCTTTGCATCCTTTGGCCAGGTGCTCGAGGTCAGCGATATGGCTCGCCACTTCACCATCAATGCCGGCTTTGCCGAGCGCTACCACGACCTGGCCCGGGTTGACGTGGCAAGCGCTGGCGGGCGCCCGCAGATCAGCATTTTTCGCGCCCGCCCGCGCAGCCTGCCCATGGCGCTGAGCCTGCTGGAGCGGCACCCGCTGGGCAGCCAAGCCTTCATGCCGCTGAGCCAGTTGCCCTACCTGGTGGTGGTGGCCCCGCCGGCCGATGCGTCCCGGCCAGACCTGGCCCGCCTGCGCTGCTTTGCCGCCGGGCCGGGGCAGGGCGTCAACTATGCCGCCGGCACCTGGCACCACCCGCTGGTGGCGCTGCAGGCCGAGTGCGACTTTCTGGTGGTGGATCGTGGCGGCGCTGAGTCTGACCACAACTGCGACGAGTTTGCGCTGGACGGGCTGGGCCTGTGGCTGGCGGTTGGCGCCGACACCCAAGAGAGTTTCTTAAGTCAAGGCGTAGCCTAAATTTTTTAGAGGTGCAGATCGAATGAGCTGACCAGAGGCCCTGAATAGGGCATTGACAACCGCAGGAGCCACGAGAACGGTTGCAGGTTCGCCTGCGCCATCCTATGTATCTCCCTAATCCACCCAAGTTAAGCCAAACGCCGGCTAGGCGCTGCGGTTTGACCCGTTTGCTGCCGCCCAGGTCCACTGTTCGGGTACTCCGCCTGAAAATAGAGCGCCTACCCAGGCTCATTTCACGTTGGAAAGGGCTTTATAGCTCGGGCGCACAGGTTGATATTGCGCTATGCTTCGCCTGAGCAACTCAATCTGATCTACGACCTGGAGTACCTATGTCAAAACTGACAGTGAACAATGTTGTGCGCGAGCACGATGCCGAGGGCGACACCCCTTTGTTGTGGGTGCTGCGAGAACAACTGGGACTCACCGGCACCAAATACGGCTGCGGGCTGGCCCAATGTGGCGCCTGCACGGTGCACATTGACGGCGTACCCACCCGCTCCTGTGTTCGGCCGGTCTCGACCGTGCAGCCCAACGAAAAAATCGTCACGATTGAGGGGCTGTCCTCTGACGGCTTGCACCCGGTGCAAAAAGCCTGGGCGGCGCTCGATGTGCCCCAATGTGGCTTCTGCCAGAGCGGCATGATCATGGCCACCGTGGCGCTGCTCAAGGAGACGCCAGATCCCACAGATGCCGACATTGACGCCGCGATCACCAACATCTGCCGCTGTGGCACTTACAACCGAATCCGGGCTGCCATCAAGGTTGTGGCCAAGGGCGGCAACACCAAGATGGCTGGTCTGTCAATTCAGCATACCGATGGGAGCACCACATGAGCAACGTCCTGGTCGAAAGCATCACTGGTAGCCTGTCGCGCCGGCAATTCTTGGGTCAATCGGCGGCAGTCGGCTCAGGCCTGGTGATTGCCATATCTGCGCCCTGGTCGATGGAGGCCACCGCACAAAGCAGCCAGCCCGCAGAGGTGAACGCCTGGGTGGTGGTGCGTCCTGATGACAGCGTCGTGATCCGGATTGCCCGCTCCGAAATGGGCCAAGGCACCCTGACCGGTCTGGCACAGCTGGTGGCAGAAGAATTGGACTGTGACTGGGCCAAAGTCACTACCGAGTACCCGACACCGGGCCAAAACCTGGCGCGCAACCGGGTCTGGGGAAATTTCAGCACCGGTGGCAGCCGTGGCATCCGGGACTCGCAAGACTATGTCCGAAAGGGTGGTGCCATTGCCCGCATGATGCTGGTGCAGGCTGCAGCTGATGAATGGCAAGTGTCGGCAGCCGACTGCCGGGCAGCCAACAGCGTCATCACCCACGTGCCCAGCGGCCGCACCACCACCTTTGGCAAGGTCGCTACAGCGGCAGGCAAGCTGGTACAGCCCACGGCCGTCAGCCTTAAGAACCCGAAGGACTGGAATCTCGCCGGCAAGCGGCTGGCTCGGCTCGACACCGTCGACAAAACCACCGGCGCCCAGATGTACGGCATCGATCTCACGCTGCCCGGCATGTTGAACGCGGCCATCAAGGATTGCCCGGTGTTCGGGGGCAAACTCAAAAGCTTCGATGCAGGGGCCATAGCCAGCCGCAAGGGTGTTAAAAAAGTGGTGCGGGTCAACGACAGCACCGTGGCTGTGGTGGCAGACACCTGGTGGCAGGCTAAAACCGCATTGGAGCTCCTGCCCATCGAGTGGGACGAGGGCCCACACGCCAAAGCGTCCAGCGAGGCATTTGCCAAGGTTCTTGAAGCTGCACTCGACGCACCCGACGCTGTCGTCGGCAATGAGAGTGGCGATGCGCGCAAGGCAATTGCCGGTGCCACACGCAAGATTGAAGCAGTTTATGGGGTGCCGCACCAGAACCATGCCACCATGGAGCCGATGAACGCCACCGTCAAGTACTCGGTTGCGGCCAATGGCACACCAGAGCGGTGCGAAGTCTGGACACCGACCCAGAATGGCGAGGCCGCGTTGGCTGCTGCCTCGGAAGCCTCGGGTCTGCCCGCCTCCAAATGCGAGGTCTACAAGCTGATGCTAGGCGGTGGCTTCGGTCGCCGTGGCGGCACAGACTGGATTCATCAGGCCGTCAGCATCGCCAAGCAAATGCCTGGCATTCCGGTCAAATTGATCTGGAGCCGTGAGGAGGACATGCTGCACGGGCGTTACCACCCGGTCACCCAGTGCAAACTCACCGCCGGCCTTGATGCCCAGGGCCAGGTGACCGGCTTGCACATGCGCATCGCCGGCCAGTCGATTCTGGCCACCGTGGCGCCCCAAACCATCAAGGACGGCAAAGACCCGGTGGTGTTTCAGGGCCTCCTGGCCAGTGGTGCGGAGGGTCATCTTGGGTACACCTTCCCCAACCTGATGATCGACCACGCCATGCGCAACCCGCATGTGCCGGCTGGTTTCTGGCGAGGCGTGAACCTGAACCAAAACACCATTTATGTGGAGTGCTTCATTGATGAACTCGCCCACGCCACGGGCCAAGACCCGCTGGAGTTTCGCCGCGCCCTGATGGCCAAACATCCCAAGCACTTGGCGGTGCTCGATGCGGCGGCGCAAGGGGCTGGCTGGGGCAAACCCGCAGCCAAGGGCGTGTTCCGTGGGCTGGCCCAGACCATGGGCTTCGGCAGTTATGTGGCGGCCTGCGCTGAGGTCTCAGTCAGCGATGAGGGCGAACTGAAGATTCACCGTATCGTGGCGGCTACTAACCCCGGACATGCAGTCAACCCGCAGCAGATCGAAGCCCAGATTGAAGGCTCGTTTGCCTACGGCCTCTCGGCCGCCCTCTTTGGGGCTTGCACGGTGAAAGATGGCCGCATTGAACAGGACAACTTCCACCTTTACCCTGTCGTCAAAATGGCGAATATGCCCCCTGTGGAATCCATCGTGATGCCTTCGGGCGACTTCTGGGGTGGGGTGGGCGAGCCGACGATTGCCGTTGCAGCGCCCGCTGTTTTAAACGCCATCTTTGCTGCAACTGGCAAAAGAATCCGCGACTTGCCGCTCAGCAAACACAGCCTCAAAAAGGCTTAGCAGGACAAGCGGGGTATGCCAGGAGATTATTGGCTGAGGCCGAAGGGTCGAGCGTCTTTTAATGCCTTGGCCGCAGCGCTGTTTTTAGCTTTTGGCACAGCGGCGGCCCAAGACAAACCAGACCCTTTGCCAGCGTTGACCGGAGACATCGGGCGGGGTCAGGCAATCGTTGTCAGTCGGCAAGTTGGCCTGTGCCTGCTGTGTCATGCCGCCCCCGCGGGAGACTCGCGGTTCCAGGGCAATCTGGCTCCCAACTTGGCCGGAGCTGGATCGCGCTGGTCGGTGCCCCAGTTGCGCCAACGCGTTGCCAATGCGCGCAGCCTCAACCCCGACAGCATCATGCCGGCTTATGCCAGCACCGAGGGGCTGAACCGGGTCGGATCGGCCTGGGTTGGCCTACCCTTGCTGAACAGCCAGCAGATCGAAGATGTGGTGGCTTACCTGCAAACGCTGCAGGACTGACCTGACAGCCCCATCCCCCCTTAGCCATGACTCCCCGCCCGTTCCGGCCCCAGTACTTTGCGCCAGGTGCCCCCACCCGGCGGCAAGCCTTGGCTGCAGGCGTCGGCCTGGGTGCGACCTTGCTGGTGCGGCCCACCGCTGCGACCCAGGTCGAATTGACCCAAGCCATGAACGCATTTGCCGCAGGCGCCAAAGTACAGGTTGGCCGGGTACTACTAGACGTCGCCCGGCTGGTGGACAATGGTAATTCTGTACCCGCGACGGTCTCGGTCGAAAGCCCGATGAGTCTGGGTGATCACGTGACGGCCATTGCCATCTTCAATGAGCGCAACCCACAAACCGAGGTGGCTAGCTTCGAGCTGAGCCCGCGCTGCGGTGTGGCCAAGGTCTCCACCCGAATCCGCCTGGTCACTACCCAGCAACTGGTGGCGATGGCACGCATGAACGACGGCAGTTGCTGGTCGCACACGATCGAAGTGTTCGTGACGTTGGCCGCCTGCATCGAAACCGATTGAATCGGCTTGAAACCATGGCCCGAACGCTGATCAATCTGCCAAGGTCGATTCGCCGTGGCCACACCATCGAAATTCAGACCCTGATTGCCCACCCCATGGAAACCGGCTACCGGCCCGGCTCCGACGGTGTGGTTTTGGCCCGCGATCAGATACGGCACTTCAAGTGCTTCTTTGCCGATGAGTCAGGGCAACACCTGGTGTTCTCGGCACAGCTGTTTTCGGCAATTTCAGCCAACCCGTACCTGGCGTTTCAATTGCTTGCCACCGGCAACGGCACACTGACCCTGGTCTGGGAGGGCGACCAAGGGTTCCGGCAAACTGAGACCGTAGCGCTCAAAGTGCTTGGCTGACAACGCATATGCGGGTTTGGTTTCAGGTCCTGTCGGTTGCGTTAGCTGCTGTCAGCCTGCAGCCGATTGGCGCCCAACCCCTGGCAGCCACAGACGCCCAGGGACGGCGCTCAGGCTTTGCCGATATGGGCGTGTCTACCCAGAATATCCAACGAGATGACCGTCAAAACCCCGCCATGTTGTGGGTCGCAGACGGGGAGCTGCTTTGGAGCCGGGCTGCCGGCAGTGCGGACAAGTCCTGCGTCAGCTGTCACGGCCCGGTTGCCAGCCTGAAGGGCGTAGCGGTGCAGTACCCTCGTTTTGATAATCTGAGTCAAAAACCGGTGAACCTGGGCGAACGGATCAACTTATGCCGCCAGCGGCATCAACTGGCGCCCAGACTGCCAGCCATGGACCAGCGCTTGATTGCACTTGAAACCGTGGTGGCTCACCAATCCCGGGGCATGTCGATCCGCCCTGACCCCGACCCCCGGCTACAAGCATTTCGCAGACAGGGAGAGACACTATTTAGCCAGCGCCTGGGCCAGTTGGATCTGTCCTGCGCCCAATGCCATGACCAGCAAGCGGGGCGTCTTTTGGGCGGCACCGTGATCCCGCAAGCCCATCCGACCGGCTACCCGCTTTATCGGCTGGAGTGGCAGGGCATGGGCACACTACAGCGACGGCTACGCAACTGCATGAGCGGGGTGCGTGCCGAGCCCTTCGCGCTTGGCTCCAGTGAACTAGTAGCTATGGAACTCTACTTGCTTGGTCGTGCTGCTGGTATGCCGCTTGAAACACCGGCGATCCGACCCTAGACCTTCGCTGGGTGCTTGGGTCGTGTGGACCGGGCGTTGCGGCTGTCTGCGCTGGGTTGAGCGGCGGTCATCAACGGTGCGGTTTTGATCTGGGAATTGGCGCAGGTGGTTATTTTGACCTTGCGCGGTGCTGCTTTGGCGCGTCATGCTGGATCGCGCGATAGGGGCTTCTTGGGGGTTGACACGGTATTGAGGCGCGTCATTTCTGCGGCGCTTAGCGCAAAGATCTGAACAATCTCTTCTAACTGTTTAGGGGTGCGCGCGCTTGCAATCGGAGCGCAGACCTGGGGGTGTGAGCGCAGCCAGGCCAAGGCGATCGCCGAAACCGGGGCACTGCGCGCTTGAGCGATTTCGCGCAAAGTCTCAATGATTTTCCAGTTTTGATCTGAATAAAATTCAGCAACGCCTTCGGCTCGAACTGAGTCAATTTTTAACCCAGGGCGGTATTTGCCTGACAAAAACCCACGCGCCAGACCATAAAAAGGAA
>BJGT01000131.1 GCA_014190675.1 Comamonadaceae bacterium
TATGTCGCCTTCTCCATGGTCGACGCCGCGCTTGATGCGGCCAAGGGACAAGAAAAATTCACCAACCGAAAAGTCGATGTCAAGACACTGTTGGTGCTCTACCCCAACCGCATGCACGTGGTCACCGTCGAGTCCACCGGCATCAAAACCATGGCTGATTTGAAGGGTCGGCGGCTGTCTGCCGGCAGCCCTGGCAGCGCCACTGAAATCATGGCCTTTCGCCTGATGGAAGCTGCTGGCCTTGACCCCTTAAAAGACGTCAGCCGCGAGCGCCTGGGCGTGGCTGAATCGGTGAACGCCTTGAAGGACAAAAAAATAGAGGCGTTCTTCTGGGTTGGCGGTCTGCCCACTGCCGCAGTCACTGATCTGGCCAGCACCCCGGGCACCAAAATCAAGATGATTGACCATTCAGAAGCGGTTGCCGCCATGAACAAAAAATGGGGCAATTTGTATTACGCCGACACCATTCCAAAAGCCACCTATGCTGGCATGGCCAGCGACAACAAAATTGCATCCGTAGCCAATATTTTGGTGGCCAATGGCAACCTGCCCGATGATCAGGCCTACAAGATCGTCAAGGCAGTTTTTGACTACCAAAAAGACCTGGTGGCAGTGCATCAGGAATACAGCAACCTGAGAATCGCCAGCCAGAAAAACGCCGCTACCTCAGTGCCATTCCATCCGGGGGCTGAGAAATACATCATCGAAAAAGGCGGCAAGCTTGACTGAAGCTGTTGCAGACACGCTTGACGAGCAGACCCGCCGGCGGGTTGAAAGCCTGATCAAGGAAGAAGAGGGGGACGCCAACCAATACCGCGGTGCCCTGAGCGTCGCGCTTACTCTGACCGCTGTGCTGATGTCGCTGTTTCATCTGTACGCGGCCTATGCCATTGTTCCCGCCCAACTGCTGCGCACAACCCATGTCACCCTGGTGCTGGTGTTTATTTTCCTGAGCTTTCCGATTGCCGCACGCTTCAAAAACCGGCTGATGCCCTGGGACATCCTGTTTGCCCTGGCGGCAGTGGCCACCTTGGTGTACGCCTACCTCGGCGGTGATGACTTCACTGACCGCAACACCTACCCCTTCCCCACCGATGTGGTGTTTGGCGGCGTCTTGATTTTGCTGATCCTCGAAGGCTTGCGCCGAACCAATGGCTGGGTGCTGTTGTCGGTCACCGTGGGATTTTTGCTCTATGCGCTGTTTGGCAACCTGTTGCCCGCGCCCTGGACCCACAAGGGCTACGAGTTGCCGCGTCTGGTTGGCTTCATGTACATGACGCTTGAGGGAATTTTTGGCACTGCGGTGGATGTTTCTGCCACCCTGATTATTCTGTTCACCATTTTTGGCGCATTTTTGCAGTTCAGCGGGGCGGGCAAGTTCTTCATTGATTTTTCCTTCTCCTTGATGGGCGGCAAGACCTCGAATGTCGGTAAGACCGTGGTGATGTCTTCTTTTTTGCTGGGTGGCCCGTCGGGCTCGGGTGTCGCCACCACGGTCACCGTTGGCGCTGTGGCCCACGACATGCTGGCCAAAGCCGGTTATGACAAAAATGCGGCGGGGGGTCTGCTGGCTGCTGGGGGTCTGGGTGCCATTATTTCGCCGCCGGTTCTCGGCGCTGCCGCATTCCTGATCGCCGAGTTTTTGAAAATTTCTTATCTCGATGTGTTGTTGATGGCCACAGTGCCTACTTTTTTGTTCTATCTAGGTCTGTATGTGATGGTCACCATTGACGCCCGCAAGTACAGCATGAGCGGGCAAAAAATCCAGAACATCGAGGGCGCCTGGTCGCTGACCAAAAAATACTGGTTTCACTTTTTTTCGCTGATCTCCATTGTTGTTTTCATGATGCTCGGGTTTTCTCCGGTGATGTCGGTGTTTTGGGCCACAGTGGCCTCATTTGCCACCAGCTTTTTGCGCTCCGACTCAGCCATGATCCCCTATGCCATAGCCCGCAGCGGCACGCCTTTTTGGAAGAGCCTGTACCAGTCAAAGCTGGTCGCGGCCCTGTCTGGCGGTTTTACCCAGGTGCTGTCGATTGCCGCAACCTGTGCCGGTGCAGGGCTGATCGTTGGCGTGGTGGTGCTCACCGGCTTGGGCCTGAAATTCAGTGCCATCGTGCTCGATTACGCCGATGGATCACTATTTTTAACTGCCCTGTTCACCGGGCTGGTGGTCTGGGTGGTGGGCTTGGCAGTACCAGTGACCGCCTCCTACATCATCTGCGCGGTGATTGCAGCGCCCGCCATGATCAAGCTCGGCGTACCAGACTATGCAGCGCACATGTTTATTTTTTACTATGCGGTGCTCTCTGAAGTCTCTCCGCCCACGGCGCTGTCTCCCTTTGCCGCAGCAGCAATCTGCAAAGGAGACCCCTACAAAACCACCTTTCAAAGCTGGAAATACGTTGCACCTGCCATCTTGGTGCCCTTTATTTTCGTGCTCGACCCAGCCGGCGTGGCACTGCTTTTGATGGGCAACAGCAAAGCACTGGCAGCGGCCAATTGGGGCGAGATTGCCTGGATCACCTTCACAGCCTCGGCGGGCATTGTTGCCTTGGCTGGCGGTTTACAAAACTGGTTCATCCTGAAAACCAGCTTTCTCGAGCGCTGGGTTCTGGTGGGCTCTGGCGTGGCGCTGACATACCCTTCCACAGTCAGCGACATGGCCGGTGCGGCCGGTCTGGCGCTGGTGGTGGCCGCGCAGCTGCTGCGGCAGTCCAGACAGGCCCGCTCAAGCGACTAGCCATTGTCGTGACCAAGCCAGATACCGATCGCGCCATGCCGGACAACGGCACGCCGGGCATGACCAAGGGGCTCGCCCACTATGGTGACCCCGGGTTCTCTTTGTTCTTGCGCAAAGCCTTTATCAAAGGCGCTGGTTTTACTGATTCGGCGCTGGCGCGCCCGGTCATCGGCATCACCAACACAGGCAGCGCTTACAACCCCTGCCACGGTAACGCCCCCCAATTGATCGAGGCGGTCAAGCGCGGCGTGATGTTGGCCGGCGGCCTGCCCATGGATTTCCCGACCATCTCTATCCATGAGAGCTTCTCGCAGCCCACCAGCATGTTTTTGCGCAACCTGATGTCAATGGACACCGAGGAACTGCTGCGCGCTCAGCCCATGGATGCGGTTGTGCTGATTGGTGGCTGCGACAAAACCGTGCCGGCACAGCTGATGGGCGCTGCCTCGGCGGGTTTACCGGCGGTGCAACTGATCACCGGCGCTATGCTGACCGGCTCGCACCGGGGCGAACGTGTGGGCGCTTGCACCGATTGCCGCCGCTACTGGGGCAGGTTTCGTGCTGAAGAAATAGACCAGCATGAGCTCGCCGAGGTCAACACCCAACTGGTGGCAAGCGTGGGCACTTGCTCAGTCATGGGAACGGCCAGCACCATGGCCTGCATTGCTGAGGCTTTGGGCATGACCGTGCCGGGCGGCGCGTCGCCGCCGGCAGCCACGGCCGACCGCATGCGCATTGCCGAGCACAGCGGCGCGCTGGCTGTTGGCATGGCGCGACAGGGCTTGACGATTGACAAAGTACTCACCGAGAAAGCCTTTGAGAACGCGATGCGGGTGCTGCTGGCCATTGGCGGCTCAAGCAACGGCATCGTTCACCTGACGGCGATTGCCGGGCGCATGGGTTTTCAGATGGACTTGCAGGCACTCGACCGCATGGGGCGGGAAACCCCGGTCCTGCTTGACCTGAAGCCCTCGGGCCAGCACTACATGGAGGACTTCCATCACGCCGGTGGCATGGCCACTCTGCTGCGCGAACTCAAGCCCCTGCTGCATCTCGATGCCATGACGGTCACCGGACGAACCCTGGGCCAGGAGATCGAGGCCGCCGGGCCGGGCTTCAAGCAGCAGGTGGTTCGGCCCATGAGCCAGCCCATCTATCCCCAAGGCGGCATGGCTGTTTTAAGGGGCAATTTAGCCCCCGGTGGCGCCATCATCAAGCAATCTGCCGCCAACCCGGTCTTGATGGAGCATGAGGGCCGCGCTGTGGTTTTTGAAAATCTGCAAGACCTGGCCGAGCGCATTGATTCGCCTGACCTGGATGTCAACGCAGATGATATTTTGGTGCTCAAGCACATCGGCCCCAAGGGCGCTGCGATGCCCGAGGCCGGCTACCTGCCCATACCCAAAAAGCTGGCGCTGGCCGGGTGCAAAGACATGGTGCGAATCTCAGATGGCCGCATGAGTGGTACCGCCTTTGGCACCATCGTGTTGCACATCACACCAGAGTCCGCCATCGGCGGGCCGCTAGCCTATGTGCAAAACGGCGACCGCATCCGTTTAAGCGTGGCGCGCCGCGAACTCTCCTTGCTGGTCAGCCAGACCGAGTTGGACCAGCGCCAAGCCAGCCAACCGGCCACACCGCCCAGCGCACAGCGGGGCTACCTCAAGCTGTTTTTGCAAAGCGTGACCCAAGCCGACCAGGGTGCTGATTTTGATTTCTTGATGCCTCCGATGACGGCTGTCATCCCGCGCAACCCTTGAGCCCGGGCTCAAACCAGACACACTGTTTTTCAATTACGCTTGGGGTCATGCCATCCCAGCCGCAAGTACCTGCCCCGACAGCGCCAGTCAACTGCTGGCAATGCCGACATTTTGCGACCAGCTGGGACCCCGCACTGCCCTACAGCTGCAAACTTTTGGGCTTCAAAACCCGGATGCTGCCGTCGCTGCAGGTCATGCAGATCGATGGACGACCCTGCCAAGGTTTTTCGCCTAAAGCCACGCTGCCCAAGGGTGGGTGATTTGAGGGTCTGGCGCGTCAACTGTCGCTCAGTCCGAGGGCTGGGCCGATGCTTGTGTATGCTGTCATCCGGCCCAATATTTTTTACCAGGTACCCAGCACCATGACAAGCGCCTCTTTGCCTGCCCGTCCCCTACGTTTGGGCGTTTTGGGATGCGCCAATATTGCCAGGCAGTTTGCCCGTGATGTGGCCTCTAGCCCCTGGGTCAGGGTGGATGCCGTGGCGAGTCGGCGCAGCGAGACCGCCCTGGCGTTTGCCAATGCATGTGGCATTGGGCGTTGGTACGGCAGCTACGAAGCCTTGTTGGCTGATGCACAGCTTGATGCGATCTACCTGCCCCTGCCCAACAGCCTGCACGCAGAATGGGCGATCAAGGCTGCGCAAGCGGGCAAGCATGTGCTGTGCGAGAAGCCGCTGGCGCTGAGCCTGGCGCAGGCGCAGGCGATGTTTGATGCAGCACGTCAACACCGGGTGATGCTGCTGGAGGCCTTTCCCTACTACTTTCAGCCCCAGACCGGCGCCATGCTGGCGCTGCTGGCGCGGGGTGAGATCGGGCAGGTGAGGTCGGTGCAGGCGAGCTTTGGCTTCACCATGTCCAACCCGGTGGGCAATATCCGCTTGCAGCCTGACTTGGGAGGTGGCGCATTACTCGATGCCGGCTGCTATGCCCTGAGCCTCATACGCTTGGTCATGGGTGTTGTGCCTCAGCGTGTGCGGGCTGACGCCAGTTGGGCGGCGTCCGGCGTGGACATGAGCCTGATGGCAAGTTTGTATTACGCCGATGGCCGGCGCGCCCAGCTCTCTTGCGCCATGGATGTGGCCAACCACCGGCATGCCACCGTTGTGGGTACTTTGGGTACGCTGGAGACCGAATACCTGAACCACACCACGCAGCAAGCTGGCGACAACGCCTACGGCTACTTGCCTGGCCAGCTGCGGGTGCGCCGTGGCACTGCCAACACAATTGCCTTTGAGGACATTGCCTGCGGCGTGGGCAGTGGCTTTGCGTTTGCCGCCGAGGCCTTTGCGGGCGTGGTGCAGGCCGGCGATTTTGCTGCCATCGAGCGCGCCGCCTCGGCCAGTTTGGACAATGCGGCGACGCTCGAGGCACTGGCAGTCAGTGCGCGTTCGGGCCGCGCGGTGGAGCTACCAATGCCCAGCGCCTGAGGCCACGCTTGTACCGATAATCAGCTACCTCATTTCCCACACAGGCCTTTCATGATCCCGCTTATCAATCTCGGCAAGAGTCCCCTGAAAGTCTCCAGGCTCTGCCTGGGCAGCATGATGTTTGCTGACCAGACCGATTTGGCCGAGGCCCGCAACATGGTCGCCTACGGGCATGCCAATGGCTGCAACTTCATCGACACGGCGGATGTCTATACGCTGGGCCAATCAGAGACCATGGTGGGCGAGTTGTTGCAGGGGCAGCGCTACGACTGGGTGTTGGCCAGCAAGGTCGGCAACGCGATGTCGCAGCGGCCCAATGAAGGCCACTATGCACGCAGTTGGATGCTGCGCGCCTGTGAAGACAGCCTTCGCCGCCTGAAGACCGAACACATCGACATCTATTACCTGCACCGCGACTTTGCGGGCCTCGATCTCGAAGAGCCCTTGCGAGCCATCGAGGCCCTGCTGCGCTCGGGCAAGATACGCTACTGGGGGGTGTCGAATTTTCGGGCTTGGCGCATCAGCGAGATGGTGCACATGGCGCGCCAGTTCAACATGCCTGGGCCGGTGGTTTGCCAGCCCTATTACAACCTGCTCAATCGCCTGCCTGAGGTGGAAATCCTGGAAGCCTGTGGGCATCACGGTTTGGGCGTGGTCCCCTACAGCCCGATTGCGCGCGGTGTCTTGACTGGCAAATACGCACCAGGCCAAACCCCGTTGGCAGGCTCGCGCGCCTCGCGCGCCGACAAGCGCATGATGGAGACCGAGTTTCGGCAGGAGTCCCTGGCGATTGCTCAAACCCTGCGCCAGCATTGCCAGGACAAGGGGGTCTCGCTGGCTCATTTCGCCACTGCCTGGGTGCTGGCTAACCGGCATGTCAGCTCGGTGATTGCCGGCCCGCGCACCCTGGCTCAATGGCAAGATTATTTTGCTGCGCTGCAGGTTCAAATCACGCCCGACGACGAGGGCTTGGTCAACCGCCTGGTGGCTCCGGGGCATCCATCCACGCCGGGCTACAACGACCCGGCCTATCCCTTCAACGGTCGCTAAAGCAGACCTGCTGGCCGAGCGCTGGGCGTTGCCCGCCGCGCCTGTATGCCCCCTCCGCCAAACCCTCCTGCCGCCGGCCTGAACCTGGCTCAGCAAGAGGCCGTGAATTTCATGCACGGCCCCTGCTTGGTGCTGGCTGGCGCGGGCACTGGCAAAACCCGCGTCATCACCCACAAGATCGCTCGTCTCATTCAAAGCGGTCTGGAGCCGCGGCGCATCGCCGCCATCACCTTCACGAACAAGGCTGCGGCCGAAATGCGCGAACGCAGCAAAGGCCTGATTGGAGCCCCGGCCAAAGAGGTGCTGATCTGCACTTTTCACGCGCTCGGGGTGCGCATGCTGCGCCAAGATGGTGAGGCGCTGGGCCTCAAGCCCCAGTTCTCTATTTTGGACAGCGACGATGTCGCTGGCATTTTGAAGGACGCCGGTGGCACGGTTGACACCGCCACTGCGCGGCAATGGCAATGGACCATCAGCCTATGGAAGAACATGGGGCTCAACGCCGAGGGCGCCGCACTGGCGGCCAAGGACGAGGACGAGCGCCAGATCGCTCGGGTGATGGCGCAGTACCAGGCCCGCTTGGCGGCCTACCAAAGTGTCGATTTTGATGATTTGATTGGCTTGCCGCTGAAGTTGCTGCAGCAGCACGAGCCGGTGCGCCAGCGTTGGCAAAGCATGATGGGCCATGTGCTGGTAGACGAATACCAGGACACCAATGCCACCCAATACGAATTGCTCCAGTTGCTGGTGGGCGGCCAGCCGGCGGCCAGCGCCCGTTTTACCGCGGTCGGCGATGACGACCAGTCGATTTACGGATGGCGCGGCGCCACGCTGGACAACTTGCGCAAACTGCCGCTTGATTTTCCCAGGCTCAAGGTGATCAAGCTGGAGCAAAACTACCGCTCCACCAGCGCTATTTTGCGCGCTGCCAACCACGTGATTGGCCTCAACCCCAAGTTGTTTGAGAAAAAGCTGTGGAGTGACCTGGGCGAGGGCGAGCCAGTGCGCGTGGTCGATGCAGACAACGAAGAGCACGAAGCCGAGCGCACCGTAGCGCGGATTCAAAGCCTGCGGGCTGGCCACTCGGCGGTCGGCGGGCCACAGTTCCAGGAGTTTCGGCACTTTGCCATCTTGTACCGTGCCAACCACCAGGCCAAGGTGTTCGAAAAAGCCCTGCGAAAGGCCCAGATTCCCTACAAGGTATCGGGCGGCACCAGTTTTTTTGACCGGGCCGAAATCAAAGACCTGTGTGCCTGGTTCCGGCTTTGGCTCAACCCCGATGACGACCCGGCTTTTTTGCGTGCGGTGACCGTGCCCAAGCGCGGCATCGGGCACCAGACGCTGGAACAACTCGGCGGCTTTGCCGGCCGCTACCGCATCAGCCTGTTCGAGGCGCTTTTCTCAGCCTCCCTGGGCAGTGTGTTGAGTACTCGGGCCGTTGACGGCCTACACGAGTTTGGGCGTTATGCCAACGACCTCAGCTACCGCGCCCGTCACACCCGGGGCAAGGAGGCAGCGCTGGAGTTTTTGCGCGACTGGCTGAAGGAAATCGACTACGAAAAACACCTTTTTGATGGCGAAGACAGCGCCGCATTGGCTACGGCTCGCTGGTCCAATGTGATAGATTTTTGCGACTGGATGGCCGGGCGCTGCGGCGGCGATGTGCAAGACCTTGCAGGGGTTGGCAGTCCGGGCGAAATCAAAACCCTGCTGGAGGTGGCGCAAACCGTCTCGCTGATCTCCACCCTCAACGAGCGGGAGACCGAGCAAAACCTGGTCACGCTGTCAACCCTGCATGCGGCCAAGGGGCTGGAGTGGCCCCATGTGATGTTGGTTGGGGTCACCGAGGGTATGTTGC
>BJGT01000132.1 GCA_014190675.1 Comamonadaceae bacterium
ACCAGTGTATTTTTTGGGTTTGACTCAGGATCGTCGACCGCCGACGCATCGCTTCTGGCGAAGATGACGGTACCTGAGATGGTTCGCAACGGCTACCCGGCGCCATTCTGTTGTGCCGTGATCGCTTCATCGGCGATTTTGCCCAACATCATTCCCCCATCCATTGCCATGCTCCTGTTTGCGTCTGTCGCCAATGTGTCGGTGGGTAAATTGTTCATGGCGGGCATACTCCCGGGGCTGTTGATCGCGGCACTGCTCATGGTGACTGTCTACGTGCTGGCGCGGCGACACGGTTATGGCCACGCCTCACTTCGGCCCGGTTGGCCATCCGTCTCTGGGCCGCTGAAGCAGGCCATTCCAGCTTTGATGCTGTCGGTGCTCATCATTGGTGGTATCCGCTTTGGTGTGGTGACCGCCACAGAGGCGGGCGTGGTGGCAGTGATTTATGCCCTGGGCATTGGGGTGTTTTATTACCGTGACCTCAAGCTCAAGGAGGTCTGGAACGGCCTCAGAGAATCCAGTATCGACAGCGCCATGGTGGGCTTCATGATTGGCGTTGCTGCACCTTTTGCGTGGGTCCTGATCTCCGGACGCGTACCCCAACAGTTTTTACAAACCATGGTGGTGCATGTGAACGAGGCATGGCTGATCCTGCTCTTGCTCAATATTGTGATGCTGATCGCCGGGGCCTTTCTTGACCTGACGGCGATCATGTTGATTGTGGTCCCGCTGACGCTTCCCTTGGTCTTGCAACTTGGTGTGGATCCGATCCATTTCGGCATCATTGTGGTGGTCAATCTCATGCTGGGTGGTCTCACCCCGCCCTACGGTCTACTGGTGTTCATCCCTTCAGCGATCACTGGTACGTCGGTGCAAGCCACTTTCAGAGCGGTTATGCCGATGTTCTTTGTGCTGGTGCTTGGCCTTGGCCTTATCACCTACATGCCCTCAATTTCGCTCACCTTCGTGCGAGCATTTTTCTGATAAGGCAACAAGGACTCCGATGAAAGTCGAACTCGATGGCAAAGTTGCGCTGGTGACCGGCTCGGCGCAAGGCATTGGCCAGGCCATTGCCGATACGCTGGCCCGAAATGGCGCGCGTGTGGTGTATTCCGATCTGGATGCTGCCCGGGCCGCCGCCGCGTCCCAAGCGGGTGGAGGGTGCCTCGGCTTTGCGCTGGACGTCGGCCGACCCGACAGCGTGGTGGCTGGCGTTGCCCGTGTCCTTCAAGAGTTTGGTCGGGTTGACATCCTGATCAACAACGCCGGTATTGGCGTGCCGGCCGCCGAAAGGAAAACTATCGACGACTACAGCCTGGAGTCCTGGGACGCGTTGCTGCGGATCGACCTGACCGGCCTGTTCCTGATGAGCCGCGAAGCATCGCGGGCCATGAAAACACAAAAATCAGGCCGCATCGTCAACATTGCCTCGGTCCTGGGCATGGTGCCTGCCAGACTTCAAAGTGCCTACATTGCCGCAAAAGCCGGGGTCGTGAACCTGACCAAGTCCATGGCACTGGAGCTGGCGCCCCACGGCGTCCTGGTCAATGCTGTGGCACCGGGGTCAACGCAAACCCAGGGTTGGCAGACATGGATCAGGGATGCTGGCAGTGAAGCGCAGGACCTGCATGCCAAGCTCATGTCACATATACCGCTGGGGCGGCCCGCCACCACGCAGGAGATCGCCGACGCGGTACTGTTTTTAGCAGCCCCGGAAAGCTCCTACATCACCGGCCATGTCTTGACGGTCGATGGCGGGTGGACGGCCGGATTTTCTCGGGATTTCTAAAAATTGGAGAGCGTTATGAGCGATACAAGTGCGCAATTCACCCCGCAGGCTCTGCCAGCAGGGCTGACAGTCCCCGAGGTGTTGAGGCTGTACGAACAAATGCTGCTGCTGCGTCGGTTCGAGCTCGCTGCCCAGGTCGCCTGCCGAAAAGGCGAGACGCCTGGTTTTTTGCACCTCTACATCGGCCAGGAGGCCTCTGGCGTCGGGGTTTGTGCGCATCTGCGCAAGACCGACTGGATCACCAGCACACACCGTGGCCATGGCCATGCGCTGGCCAAGGGTATGTCGCCCAATACCCTGATGGCTGAGCTGTATGGCAAGCGCGATGGCTGTTGCGGCGGGCGCGGCGGCACCATGCACTTGTACGACCCGTCTTGCGGCCTGTTTGGGACCAATGGGCTGGTTGGTGGTGGCCTGCCCTCAGCTGTGGGCGCCGGCTTGAGTGCCCGTGCTCGGGGCACCGACGACATCGGCCTGGCATTTTTTGGCGATGGTGCCACCAACCATGCAGCTTTTCATGAGTCACTAAATTTTGCCGGGGTTCAAAAAGCGCCGGTCATTTTCGTTTGTGAAAACAACCTTTATGCCACGGCAACAGCCTTGAGCGCCGCCACTTTGAACCCTGAGATCGCCAGCCGTGCAGCCGCTTATGGCATTGCTGGCGTGGCTGTTGATGGGAATGACGTTTTGGCGGTTTGGCGGGTGATGCAAGAAGCGGCAGCCCGTGCCCGGTCTGGCCAGGGCCCGACGCTGTTGGAGGTGAAGACCTACCGGGTCGTGGCGCACCACGAAGGCGACACAGTGACGGGTACCTACCGCTCCCAGGCCGAGGTCGACGGTTGGGCTCGGCGTGATCCGATCCGGATGCTCAGGGAGCAGACCCTTCTGCCACTTGGTTTGGCCACGGCGCAGGAGCTCGAGGCCATTGAGGAACGGGTTAAAGCCCAAGTGGCTGAATCAGTCGCTTTTGCACGCAATTCACCCGAACCAGATCCGGCAACTGTGATGCACCACGTGTACGCAGACCCGATCAACCCACCAGCCGCTCTGGCCGCCGCCGCTGTGACCAACCCGATCACCGTGACGACGGGTTGGCTTGACGCCGTGCGTGATGGTCTGGCGGAAGAAATGCGACGCGACCCTCTGATCATGTACTTTGGTGAGGGCACGGGTGAGCGCGGTGGCACGTTTGCCCACACCAAGAACCTGTACGCCGAATTCGGCGCCAACCGCATGGTGGATACGCCGATTTCTGAACTTGGCTTCACAGGCGCCAGTCTGGGTGCTTCGGCCACTGGGGCGCGGTGCGTGGCGGACTTGATGTTTGCGGACTTCTTGTTTGAGGCTGCCGGCCAGGTTGCTCTTCAGGCTGCCAAGTTGCGGTATATGAGCAACGGACAAATGCAGGCGCCGATGGTCATCCGAGCCGGCGCTGGTGCTGTGCGCTCAGCTGGGCCTCACCACAGCGGTATGTATCACCCGATTTGGGCGCACATCCCTGGGCTCATCGTCTGCGTGCCGTCCAATCCTGCCGATGCCAAAGGCCTGATGAAAACGGCCTTGCGGGCGGGTGATCCCGTTTTGATGCTGGAGCCGAAAGCTCTTTTCGCCAGCCGTGGGGAGGTGCCAACGGGAGACCACTTGGTCCCATTTGGCGTGGCTCGCATCGCCCGTGCGGGTACTGACCTGACCATCGCCTGTGCGGGACAAATCGTGTTGATGGCCCTGCAAGCGGCCGAAACCTTGCAGGCGCAGGGCATTTCCTGTGAGGTGATCGACCTGCGCACTATTCAGCCGCTTGACGTGGATACCGTGGCCCAGAGCGTGCGCAAGACGGGGCGCTTACTGGTGGCGGATGAGGGCTGGTCCATGTGCGGTGTGGGTGCTGAACTCGGTCAGGCCATGAATGAGCTGGCCTTTGATTACCTTGACGCGCCGGTCGGTCGCCTGCACACTGACGCCATGAGTCATCCTTTTGCGCCCGTCCTTGAGCGCGCCATGTTGGTCAATGCTGAGGCTGTTGTCGCTGCCAGCCTGCAGGTGATTGCAGGTACCGCACCGGTACCGCGTCGCTTTGGCAGCGGCCTTGCCAAGCGGGCAGAGGCCCGGGCGGCAGTAATATCAGAACCTAACAGCCCGCCTGCCCCCGCGGAGCAGGCCAGTGCCCTTGCCCCGTCAGCCGTCATTCATGACGCTGCGACAGTAACGCCCATGGCAGGCGAACCTTTGATGATGCCTTTTGGTGACCTGACCGTCAGTGAGGGTCGCTTGATCCGCTGGGTCAAGCAGGTGGGTGAGGCTGTCACTGAGGGTGAATTGGTGGTCGAGATCGAGACCGACAAGGCAGTGGTTGAAGTCGAGGCGCCTTGCAATGGCACGATGGCTCAGCACCTAGAAGCTGAGGGCAACATGGTCAAAATGGGCCAGCAGATTGCGGTGATCACACCGTCTGGAGCTTGACCATGAACAGCGCCAAGCTGTTGGAAGGCCGGGGCGCACGGCGTTTCGCCAGCCCTCTGTCACGGGCTATGGCAAGCCGCAGTGGCTTGGACCTGGCTGCCCTGCGTGGCAGTGGACCGCAGGGGCGGATTGTGCGCGCCGACGTGGTCGCCGCCCTGGCTTCAATGCCCAACCCCGTTACCCGAGCCCCAGAGCGGGCCACTCGCTTTCATGAAGTGCCGCATACGCTGGGCCGCAAATTGATGGCTCGCCGGCTGACCCAGGCCAAGCAGGATGCGCCGCATTTTTACCTGAGCGTTGACTGTCACGTTGACGCAGTGCTGGCTCTGCGCGCATCTCAGCAGGAACGCGCGGTGTCCGAAGGCGTGCGCCTCTCCCTGAATGACTTTGTCATCAAGGCTGCGGCGCTGGCCTTGGGCGACGTTCCTGCGCTCAATGCCTCATTTTCAGAGACATCGATCCGGTATTTTGACGATGTCCATGTCTCGGTAGCGGTCGCCCTCGACGATGGACTGGTGACACCGGTGATCGAGCACGCTGATCGCAAGAGCGTCTCTCAGATCGCCTCGGCGATGGCAGAGCTTTCCACGCAAGCACGTGCCGGCACTTTGCCGGCTGGCGCAAGTGCTGGCGGCACTTTTTCCATCTCGAATTTGGGCGCCTTTGGTGTGCGCGAGTTTGCCGCCGTGATCAATCCGCCGCAGGCCGCGATCCTGGCCGTTGGAGCCGCAGAGGCGCGGCCGGTTGTGGTCGACGGCAACTTGGCTGTGGCAACCGTCATGACGGTCACGCTGTCGGCGGACCACCGTGTTACCGAGGGGGCTGTGGCCGCCCGGTGGCTGGCCGCCTTCCGCAGCCGTTTGGCTGGATTGTCAGAGGCTGACATATGGCTGCCTGCCGCCTGAGGTGGTTTGGTGCTTGAATGAATCTATAACAAGAAGACAGTGGTTGAGTGGCGTTTTAATTTTCATTAACAGGAGACAAAATCATGCGAGTTCGGCACTATGTTTCAGGTCTGTTGACCGCCGTAGCCTTGGCGTTTTCGGTGGGTGTAGCAGCCAAGACGACCCTTAAGTTTTCGATTGGTGCGCCAGAAAGCGGTGGCGGTGAAATTCTGGGTATGAAGGCCTTGAAGGAGTATGTTGAGTTCAAGAGCGGCGGTGAAATCGAAATCCGTCTTTTCTTCAATACCTTCGGTGGTTCACTGCAAGTCACCGAACAGGTCAAGAACGGCACGCTTGAAATGGCACTGACCGACGACTCGGTGCTAGGCAGCTTTCACAAGCCCATGCAGGTGTTCCAGATCCCTTATTTGTTTGCTTCATCTCCGGTGGCGTGGGAGTTCATGAAGAGTCCGTTTGTACGCGAATTGAACGAGGACATGCGCAAGGCCACCGGTATTCGCACGCTGGCGCTGTCAGAAAATGGCTTTCGCAACCTGACCAACAACACGCGCGAGATCAAAAGCCCTGATGACCTCAAGGGCCTGAAAATGCGCACCATGCAATCTCAGGTGTATGTGAATTTCATGAAGTCCATGGGTGCCGCGGCCACACCCATTGCTTACCCGGAACTGGTCACCTCATTGAAGCAGGGTGTGGTTGACGGGCAGGAGAATGCGTCGGCCACCATCTGGGATGGCAAGCTGTTTGAAGTGCAGAAATTCATGTCGGTGAATGAGCACATCTACGGCCTGCACTTCATCGTCATCAACGACCGGGTGTTCCAAGGCCTGAGCCCGGACATGCGTCAAATCCTGATGGACGGTGCGGCCGTGCATGCCGAGGTGGCCAACTCGCGAAAATCCATGGACAGTCTGCAGGCAATCCAGAAGATTCGCGGCGCTGGTACCAAGGTGTATGTCAACTCACCGACCGAGAAAGATGCCTTCCGCAAGGCCAGCCAAGAGCCGGTGATTGAGTTCATTGTGTCGCAGGTCGGACGCCCGGTGGTTGACAAGCTGCTGGAGGCCGTGCGGGATACGACGCGTAAGTCGTACGCCAACTGATCGCCCGACCTGATCGACCGCACAGCCCGGCCGGAGCCCACGAGGGCCCGGCCACTTGCGAAAACAGGCGACCAGCCAGCCTGTCATCCACCCCATGACGCAGGATTGCCGATGAAATTGATACACCGCCTTGGCCGGCTCGTCGGCCGGTTTTCCGACCACTTGATAGGGTGGTTGTTGTTGATCAGTGTGCTCCTCAACCTGGCGCAGGTGTTCACTCGGTATGCAATCAATGCGCCACTTTTCTGGACCGAGGAGATGGTGCGTTACACCACGGTTTGGCTGACCTTTGCTGGCGCGGCTGCAGCCAGCCTGTATGGCGACCATATGGATATGAACCTGTTTGCCGAGGTGAAAAACCGGCGTTTTCAGGCCTGGCATCAGGCTGCACTCCAGTGCATTGTGCTGGTGTTTTGCGTGCTCATCGTCTGGCAAGGCACCAAGTTTTGTATCCTCAATGGCATGCAGACCTCGCCGGCTGTAGGGCTTCAGATGGTCTATGTCTATGGCGCAACTACCGTGGGCGGTTTGATGCTGGCTGTGGTAAGCCTGCACAAGATTGCTGCCGCACTCTGGCCCGAATCCGATGTGAAGGGGTTGTCAGCATGACTGCGATAGCCATTGCCCTCACCTTGCTGCTGGTAGCCGGGCTGCCGATCAGCTATGCGTTCGCGTTGGCCGGCTCTTTTGCGCTGTGGTTTACCGGCGAACAGCAGCTCAATGTGATCTCGCGCATGTTCTCAGGCCTCGACACCTTCGTGCTGATGGCGGCACCGTTCTACGTCTTTGCGGGTGAATTGATGAACCGGGGTGGCATCAGCGAACGCATCATCCATCTGGCGCAGATTCTGGTCGGGCGCGTGCGCGCCGGCACCGCCTATGCCGCCATTCTGGCGTCAGTGATGTTCTCCGGAATCTCTGGCACTGCGGTGGCAGACATAGCCGCCTTAGGCAACATCTTCATCAATGGCATGGCCAAAGAGGGGTATAGCAAATCGTTCTCTGCTGCTGTGGTCGTGGCCGCATCGGTCATCGGACCCATCATTCCGCCCTCGGTGATCATGGTGTTGTACGCGGCGGTGGCCGACATTTCGGTGCTCAAGCTGTTCCTTGCAGGCATCGTGCCTGGTCTGTTGCTGGGGGTGGCCTGTGCCTTGGTGGTGTTCTGGCGGGGCCGTCGTGGCGACATGCCAATCTCGACGATCAAGATTGAAAAGGCCGAAATGCCGCGCCTGGCCCGCGACGGGCTGCTGGTCATGAGCCTGCCGGCCTTCATCGTTTTGGGAACCATTTCGGGCGCTTTTACTCCTACCGAGGCCGGTGGCATTGCCGTGGTCTACGCGGCCTTCCTTGGCACCTTTGTGTTCCGCACCCTGAATTTCTCTGGCTTTATGCAGGCGGCACGGAATTCCGCGCGCTTGACCGCAGGCCTGTTTCTGCTGATTGCAGCGGTCGAGGTGGTGAACTATGTCCTAATCCTGGCGGGCGTCGCCGAAGGCACGGCGGCCGTGGTCTCGGTTTTCAAGGATTACCCGAATACCTTTTTGCTCGTCTGCGTGATTGCTTTTTTGATCATCGGTCTGGCGCTCGATGCGGGCCCTGCCTTGCTGCTCTTGGCACCGGTGCTGTTGCCCATCACCCGCAGCATGGGCATCGACGACATCCATTTTTCGATGGTGATGATCGTCAGCGTCACCCTAGGCCTGATTTCGCCGCCGGTTGGCATATGCCTTTTTGTGGCCTGCAAGATCGGCAACATCACCATGCGGTCGCTTTGGTCGGAACTGGCACTGTTCTTTTATGCCGAGATCACCATCATCGTGGTGCTGGTGTACTTTCCGGTGCTCTCCACCGGGCTGCCAAACCTGATGCGTGGTTGACCCGCTCTTATTTGTGACGCCGGGCTCAGACAGATTGTGTCGGCCGTGAAGCTGGTCCCTGCACCCGCCCTCGCTGGCATTCTCTACATGCTGATGGCTGGGCTGTTTTTCTCGATCCTCGACACCACCGCCAAGTATGTCGTTGCCAGTGTCACGCTGGTGATGATGCTGTCGATCCGCTTCTTGATGCAGGCATTGGTTTCAACCCTGGTCTTGTTGCCGCTACACGGCCGCGCTCTGCTTCGTATCAGCCAACCCCGTTTGCAGCTGCTGCGTGGGGCTTTGCTGGCTGCCAGCACGGTGATGGCGGTATCCGGGCTCAAGCTGATGCCCATTGGGGAGTTCACGGCCATTGTCATGGTCACGCCCATGCTGGTGACCGTACTGGCCGTCACAGTGTTCAAGCAACCCATCGCGTCGATGCAGTGGCTGTTTGTCACAGGCGGGCTGGCAGGCACACTGATGATCATCAGACTGGGTGACCAAAGTCTGGGCTGGGGCGCCTTGCTGGCAATAGGCTGCCTGGTTTCGAACTCGTTTTTCCAGCTGCTGACCAGCCACCTCGGGCGGCATGACAGCGCCGCCAGCACCCATTTTTTCAGCGTCTGGTTTTGTGCTGTCTTGGCGGCGAT
>BJGT01000133.1 GCA_014190675.1 Comamonadaceae bacterium
CACAGGCCGGTCAAACCGTGTCTAATATTAACAATAATCAATCATAATTGACAAAATTCGTCAACTAAGGAGACATTGTGGAACTTGGAATGATTGGTTTGGGCCGAATGGGCGGGAATATTGTTCGGCGGCTGATGCGCCATGGTCACAGCTGCGCGGTGTACGACACCAATGCCGACGCGGTTCAGCAACTCGGCCTCGAAGGCGCGCACGCCAGTGCCGATCTGGCAGCCCTGGTCAAGCAACTCAGCCGGCCCCGTGCCGTGTGGGTGATGCTGCCGGCCGGTGCCATCACAGAGGCGGCGGTGACCGCGCTGGGTGAGCTGCTCGAGCCGGGTGACTGCATCATCGACGGCGGCAACTCCAACTACAAAGACGATGTGCGCCGCGCCCAGACGCTGGCACCCAAGGGTGTGCACTACATCGACGTGGGAACCAGCGGCGGCGTGTGGGGCTTGGAGCGGGGTTAC
Source organism: Comamonadaceae bacterium (assembly GCA_014190675.1). Lineage (GTDB taxonomy): Bacteria > Pseudomonadota > Gammaproteobacteria > Burkholderiales > Burkholderiaceae_C > Rhodoferax. The sequence continues at coordinate 471 of BJGT01000133.1, forward strand.
TGCCTGATGATTGGTGGCGACAAAGGGACGGTCGACCGGCTCGACCCGATCTTCAAGGCGCTCGCCCCCGGCATCGGCACGATTGAGCGCACGCCGGCGCGTGGTCAGCGTGAGTCAAGCGCTGAGCAGGGCTACCTGCATACCGGGCCAGCCGGCTCGGGACATTTTGTCAAGATGGTGCACAACGGCATTGAATACGGCCTGATGCAGGCCTATGCCGAGGGGCTAGACATTCTGAAAGGCGTGGGGCAAGAGAGCATTCCGGCGGAGCGGCGCTACGACTTGGATTTGTCCGAGATCACCGAGCTGTGGCGCCGCGGCAGCGTGGTGTCGTCGTGGTTGCTCGACCTGAGCGCCAATGCCCTGGCCGAAGACCCGCAGCTCAAATCCTTCTCGGGCCGTGTGGATGATTCAGGCGAGGGCCGCTGGACCATTCAGGCAGCCATTGAGGAAGCGGTGCCGGCCGATGTGTTGTCGGCCGCCTTGTATGCCCGTTTTCGCTCGCGCCAAGACCACACTTTTGCAGAAAAACTGCTCTCGGCCATGCGCAAGCAGTTTGGTGGCCACCAAGAATCCCACAAGGCCTGAGCCATGCTCAACACCCGCGAAATCGAGCATCCAGCCATCACGCATGGCGAGCAGGCACCTTCGTGCACGATGGTTATTTTTGGCGCTGCCGGTGACCTGACCAAGCGCCTGTTGTTGCCGGCCCTGTACAACCTGGCGCGCACCGAGTTGCTGCCGGCCAACTTTGCCCTGATTGGCGTTGACCGGCTAGAGATGAGCGACGACGCTTACAGGCAGCACCTCGATGCTGCGGTCCGCGCCTTTGCGGCCGATAAGCATTACTCGCAGACGCTCGACGAAGCGCATTGGGGTGAGCTACTCAAGCGCATCAGTTACCTGCCGGGCGATTTCAGCGACCCGCAGGCCTACGGGCACTTGAAACACAAGCTTGCCGAACTGCGGCAATCCCAGGTTGAGAGCGACAGCGTGTTGTTTTACTTGGCGGTTGGAGCACGTTTTTTTGGCGGTATCGTCGACCACCTCGGCCAGGCCGGCTTGCTGGTCGAGGCCGAGGGTGCATGGCGCCGGGTGGTGGTGGAGAAGCCTTTTGGCAACGATGTGGCGTCGGCTCGGGCGCTGAATGCGCAATTGCGGCTCAACCTGTATGAGCGGCAAATTTACCGCATGGACCACTTTTTGGGCAAGGAGACAGTGCAAAACATCATGCTCATGCGCTTTGCCAACGCCATCTTTGAGCCGCTTTGGAACCGCGACCATATTGATCATGTGCAAATCACCGTGGCCGAAACCGTGGGCGTTGAAAGCCGGGCGGCTTTTTACGAGGGCACGGGTGCGCTGCGAGACATGGTGCCCAACCATGTGTTCCAGTTGCTGGCCTTGACGGCCATGGAGCCACCCACTTCCTTTGCTGCCGATGCGGTTCGCAGCGAAAAAACCAAGGTGCTCGATGCCGTGCACCGGGTCAACGCTGCAACCGACAGCGTGCGCGCCCAGTACACCACCGGGCAGCGCGACGGGCAGGCGCTGCGCGGCTACCGGCAAGAGGCCGCTGTAGCCGCCGGTAGCACGACTGAAACCTATGTCGCTATGAAGCTCGGGGTTGACAACTGGCGCTGGTCAGGCGTGCCTTTTTACCTGCGCACCGGCAAGGCCATGGCCAAGCGCAGCAGCGAAATCGTGATTCAGTTCAAGCGCCCACCTTTGTCGCTGTTTCGAGACACCGCCACCGAGGCGCTAACGCCCAATGCGCTGGTGCTCAAGCTGCAACCCGACGAGGGCGCAGCGCTGATGTTTGGCGCAAAAATTCCGGGGCCGAATATTGCTATTGGTCAGGTGCACATGGATTTTCATTACAAAGACTACTTCCAGAATGCGCCCAGCACAGGCTACGAAACCCTGATCTACGACTGCATGATTGGGGACGCCACGCTGTTTCAACGGGCTGACAATGTGGTGGCCGGCTGGCAGATTGTGCAGCCCCTGCTCGACCACTGGGCAGGCGACGCAAGTGCCGCACTGGCTCACTACGCAGCGGGCTCAGACGGCCCGGCCGAGTCAGACGCGCTGCTGCAGTCAAGCGGGCGCCACTGGAAGCCATTACTTTGATTTTTGATTTTTTTTGAACATACACACGAACACAGGAATTGACAATGGAAGCCCATGAATCGAATGAACTGATTGAAAACGCTGGCGAAGACAAAACAAAAAACCGCACTGCTTTAACCATTTCGGTGTTGGCGATGGTGCTGGCGATTGCCAGCCTGGGCGGCTCGAACTCGGCCAAGGAAGCCACGCAGGAGAACATCTTGGCGGCCAACGCCTATGCCTTCTACCAGGCCAAGACGATTCGCCAGACCTCGCTCAAAATTGCGTACAGCGATCTCGAGTTGCAGCTGCTGCGCGAGCCCGCCATGCCAGCACCAGTCAAAGAAGCTTTTCAGAAAAAAATCGACGAGTACAAGAAAACTGCCGACCGATATGAGTCTGAGCCTGAATCCCGCGATGGCAAAAAAGAGTTGATGGTGCGCGCTAAAGCGCATGAAGCAGCGCGCGACCACGCACTGCGCCAGGATCCCTGGTTTGACTACGCCGAGGGCATGCTGCAGATCGCCATCGTGCTGCTGTCGGTGTCCATCATTGGATCGATACCCGCGCTGTACTTGGCAGGTTCGGCGCTGGGGGTGCTGGGCTTTCTGGCAACCTTGAATGGTTACCTGCTGCTGGTTTAAGCGGCCCCCAAATTGAACCGGGGCGTGACTTAGAAACCAAGCACGGCGGGCCTAGGCCCGCCTGTCGACATGGCGTCCACGGGTCTCATCCTGGCTTTTAGTGACCGGCTGTTGCTTGGCCTGCTGCGGCTTTTCGGCAGCGGCTTCGCGCACCCGCTGTTCCGCTTGAACATTGTGGTTAACCTTGGGGGCTGGGGCCGGCTCGGGGGCTCTGACGGCTGAAACACTCATGTTAGTCTCCTGCGTTGGTCGGTTGAATGAGTTTAACCGCGCTGCTCCTGCAGGCCTTAATTTTTTCTTTGGAGTTGGCAATGGTGGATGTGACTTGGTCTGGTGGCGTGGAGCATTGGACTCAAAAAGGCGACGTGCGTTTGTTTTTATGGCATAAAAAAGCCGCCGCCGGGATGGCGCACGCGGGCACTGTTTTTTTCGTGCATGGCTCGTCGATGGCGTCCCAACCGACCTTTGACTTGGATGTGCCAGGGCGCCCGCATTCGTCTGTGATGGAATGGTTCGCCGCGCGCGGCTTTGACACCTGGACCATGGACAACGAGGGCTATGGCCGCTCTGATAAGCACCGGGACATCAACTGTGACATCAGCAACGGGGCCGACGACCTGGAGGCCGGTACCGCTTATGTGCTCGAACGCAATGGGGGCGAGCCGCTGCTGATGTATGGCATTTCATCCGGGGCACTGAAGGCGGCCTTGTTTGCCCAGCGGCATGCGTCGCGCATCGCCAAGATAGCGCTGGATGCCTTTGTCTGGACCGGTGAGGGCAGCCACACGCTGGCGCAGCGGCGCAAAAAGCTGCCTGATTTTTTGGCCCGCAACCGGCGCCCGATAGACCGGGACTTTGTGCGCAGCATCTTCAGCCGCGACCATCCCGGCACGGCCGATGCCGCCACGGTTGAGGCTTTTGCCGACGCCATCCTGAGCCTGGATGACTCCATGCCCACGGGCACCTATGTAGACATGTGCGCCAATTTGCCTTTGCTCGACCCGGCCCGCCTGCTCGCGCCAACCCTTATTTTGCGCGGAGAATTTGATGGCATTGCTGGCCTCGACGACTTGGTTGATTTTTACAAACTGCTGCCCAACAGCAACAAGCAGTTCAGCATGATGCGGGGTATATCGCATGCGAGTTTTCAGCAAAAAAATTATTTGATGGTTTATCAAATTTTGCACAGTTTTTTCACCATGCCAGAGCCGTTTTACAAGGGGTGATTTCATGATCCTGAGTCCTCTGTTAGGGTTTTTCCGCCGGTATAAAAGCTGGTGGGCAGCGACCCTGTTGGCCTGCAGCATGGCCCAGGCTTTGGCGCAAAGCCCCTATCCCAACAAAAGCGTGCGCCTGGTGGTGCCCTTTGCGCCGGGCGGCTTCACCGACGTGGTCGCCCGTATCCTGGGGCAAAAATTGTCGGCTGCCATGGGCCAGCAGTTCGTCGTCGAAAACAAGGCCGGCGCCGGTTCGACCATAGGTACGGCCGAGGTTGCCAAGGCAGCGCCCGACGGCTACACGCTGGTGATGATCTCCACCACCCACACCATCAGCCCCTGGGTTTACAAATCCCTGCCCTATGACCCGATCAAATCTTTTGTGCCCATCACCAAATTGGTGGACTCCGCGTATGTGCTGCTGGTCAACCCCAAGCTGCCCGCCAACACGGTCAAAGAGTTGATCGCATTGGCCAAGGCGCAGCCCGATACGCTGCACTACGCTTCATCAGGCAACGGCAGCTCGCAACACCTGATGGGCGGGCTGTTTGAGGCTCTGTCGGGCGTCAAGATGCAGCATGTGCCCTACCGTGGCAGCAGCGGCGCGGCCACAGATCTGATCGCGGGCGTTGTCGAGACCAGTTTTGCTGGCGTGCCCAATGCGCTGGCTCAGGTGCCGCAGGGGCGCTTGCGGGCACTGGCTGTGACGACCGCCCGGCGCATCCCCCAACTGCCCGATGTGCCCACCATGCAAGAGGCCGGCGTGCCGGGCTACGAGGCCTCGGTTTGGCTGGCTTTGCTGGCGCCGGCCAACACGCCCCGCGACATCGTGAACCGGCTCAACAGCGAGATCAGCAAGCTGATGGGGCAGGCCGATACCCAAAAAGCCTTGTTTGATGCCGGTGTGATGGTGGCGCCCTCGACCCCCGAGGCCTTGCAGGCCTATATGGCGAGCGAAATCGAGCGCTGGGGTAAGGTGGTCAAGAGTGCTGGTGTTCAGATGGAGTAACCTCTGGAGTAACAACCGGCGGTAGTCGCTCGTGCGGCTGCTTCAAACGGGCCATCTTGCCCGCTACACCCCACGTCTGCCTTAATGCCCCCTCTTGCTGTAAGCGCGCTGTCGCGCCGCCGTGAACTTTGGCTGCTCTTGACCCTTGCGGGCATTCAGTTCACCCATATTCTTGATTTCATGATCATGATGCCGCTGGGTCCGCAGTTCACCCAGCTGTTTGGAATCAGTGACGCCAGTTTTGGTCTGCTGGTGTCGGCATACACCTTGGCTGCCGGCCTGTCTGGCCTGTTGGCGGCCACCTACCTCGACAAATTTGACCGCAAAAAACTGATGCTGGTGCTCTACGCCTTGTTTGGTTTGGCGACCCTTTCTTGCGGCCTGGCGCCAGACTATCCCAGCCTGATGTTGGCGCGGGTGTTGGCCGGCGTGTTTGGCGGCGTGCTGTCGGCTTTGACGCAAACCGTGGTGGCTGATGTGATTCCCTTTGAGCGCCGGGGTCGGGCCATGGCCATTGTGATGACGTCTTTTTCGGTGTCCACCGTGGCCGGAGTGCCAGCCGGCCTGTTTCTGGCAGCCCATTTGAGCTGGCACGCGCCTTTTTTTGGCATTGCTGCACTGGTTGGCCTGTTGTGCCTGGCAGCCTTGGTGACCTTGCCGCCATTGCGCGCCCACCTCGCAGTGGGGCCGCGGCCGTCTGCGCTTGCGGCCATCGCGCAGGTGCTCCAGGACCGCAATCACCTGAAAACTTTTGCGTTTTCGGCGCTGCTGATGTTTGCCGGCTTCACCGTGATTCCTTTCATCACGATCTACCTGCAAACCAATGTGGGCTGGCGTACTGATCAGGTGTTTTATGTGTACCTGTGCGGCGGCGTGGCGACTTTGCTGAGTGCGCGCCTGGTTGGTGTGTTGACCGACCGGCGCGGCAAGGTGGCCTTATTCCGCATCATGGCGGTGCTGGTGATTTTTCCGCTGGTCGGCATCACGCTCACCGCCGGGTTGCCGGTGTGGACTGTACTGATTGTCTCTACCCTGTTTTTTATCTGCATGAGCGGGCGCATGATTCCCGGCATGGCCATCATTGCATCTTGCGCCAACCCGGCCTTGCGCGGCACCTTCATGGCCTTGAACTCAGCGGTGCAGTCGGCCGGCATGGGTGTGGCCGCTTTTGTGGGGGGCTTTCTGATCAGCCGCGATGCCAATAACCTGGTGCAGGGCTATTGGGTGGCGGCTTTGGTCGGCGCTTGCGCCAGTCTGGCCGCGGCCTACTTGGCTGGGAGTTTGCACATGTACCAAGGCCCGGCCGGGCCTAATCAGAAGGCGTAAAACGGGCCATTGCCAAGCGGCGTGGCCTGGCCTTCAAAGCCCATGAACACGCGCCGGCCATAAAAAAATGGCAGACCCCAGTCGAAGCTTGTTGAATCGCCCAGCGCGCCCGCCAGGGTGGGAAGGGCCGCTTTCAGGGGGCTTGCAAACAGGCCCTGAGCGTTGTCAACAACAAAATTAACGCTTTTGCTGCTGCCGTTTTGGCCGAACAACTGGGCCGAAAAGTTAGCCGCTGTGTCTGGGCAATAAAAGCGCAGCCTGCCCGTGCCCGCGCATCTGGCCAGGGTGGACGAATCAAAAAACAAAGCGTTGGAGCCAGTGTCCAAAAAGCTGCGGTTGAGGCTTCTTCCTCGCAGCACAGTCGTTAGGTAGCCGTTGGTCGATGTGCTCAGCAGCGTCGCCGACAGCGCTTGGTTGTTGGCCTGGGTGCCGATACCAAAGATCAGTGCACCGCTCAGGCCGGCGGCCCCTGGGGCCGCCACGGCCGGCAAATCCAGCAAGAGCCCATTGTTGTCGCTGGCAAACAGAGCCGCCGGGTTACTGAGTTGTTGCTGCAGGCTTGCCACAGAGCCCTGTACCGAGGTGCATGCCGCCGAGGTACAACTGAAATAGTAGCCATTGCCCGAGGACGCAACGCAACCCGAACCGCAGTCTTGCCGGCGAAGCCCGAGGCCGAGCACACCATTGCCCCCCAGGCTGGCAACGGTATTGAGGGCCTCGCCGGCAGCGCAGTCCCCGCTCAAGGCCGCTGTGGCGGTGTCGCCCATCAGTTGCACCGCAACTGCCGCGGCGGTCTTGCCACCAAGCCGGATGTCGGCAGTGGCCACCGGTCCCCAGGCGTGGGTGTTGTCGACAAACTGTATGCAATTGAGAAGGGGTAGGCCTTGGCTGCCTTTCAGCCGACCGAGGTTCAGGTCTGACCTGAGCGCCGAGGCCAGCAGACGCAGGCCGGTTGAGCCCGTGTCGACCACCACCTGCTCGATGGTCTGGCAGTTGTTGGCATTGCCGGGCTCGCACAGTGTCACGCTGGCATACAGCCGGTTGACGCTGTCGCCGTTGGGCCCAAGGTCGACAGTGACTGGCATGGCGTTGTTGCCAGCCGGCACCGACACAGTCGGGTTCGGTCCGGCCGCGCCACCGCCACCGCCACCGCCGCAGCTGATCAGGCAGGCACAGACAATACACCACAGGCCCCAGCGCATCAGCATGTCAAGGCAGCAGGGTGTCGATGTTCAAGCCCGCCGGTAGCCAGGCCGGCAGGTAGGCATGGCCAAAAAAATGACCCATTCGCCCATTCGCGCGGAGCACCAGGCCAGCACGCACCAGGTTCACTGGTGCGCCTCGAAACCCAGCCTGACGGGCTTCCTCGGCGGCTGCTTTGAAGCTGCCATAGTGGCTGCCCAACAGGCTAGGCAAATCCGGCAAAACCGGGCCCTCCCAGGTGACTGCAAAAACCTGCCCAGCCAGTGATGCGTATTCTTGGATGAGCGTGCCGCTCTCCAGCGTGCGGGTATGCCGTGTGTACAGGCCTGCCACCAGCGGCGGGTTGGGCGTTGCAACAAAGCTGGGCGCTGCCCCCAGCGTGGCCATGGCCGGTTGTCCAAGCGCCAGCAGCAGCAGGCCGACGTGCAGGGCGATACGATGAAGTGGGAGCATACGGTTTCGGTGCTTCGGTGCGTCGGTGCGTTGGGGTGGTTGAACACCAGCTTTGGCAGTGTAATAGGGGCATGAGCAAGTCTGTGTTGGAGCGTCAAGCATTGGCCGCCTTTGAGCGGGTGATTGCCGGCACGCCTGGTTTTCGCTCCCGGCCCGGCCAGTTGGCCATGGCGCAGCGCATCGCCAGCACCTTGGCCGGCGTCACGTTGGGTGACAACCCTGAGCCAACGCGGGCGGTTGTCGTCATTCAAGCCGGCACCGGCGTGGGCAAGTCGGCCGCTTATGCGTCCACCATGGTCGCGCTGGCCTTGGCGCTCAAGACCCGC